>CAIYDT010000268.1 GCA_903924985.1 uncultured Acetobacteraceae bacterium | reverse complement strand
GGGAGGGCAGAAAAGCGCCGCTGACCTGCTGAGCCGGGCCTCGGCCCGGCTCAGCACGTCAAACACCGGAGGGTGGGCCAATATTCGTCAGCACAAGTGGGCCAATATTCATTGTCACAGCTACTGGCCATTATCAAGCTGCTTATGGCGGGTCGATTGATCTTAATTTTCGAGGGGTTCGATGAAATGGCGAACGTCTCGGATATGGAATCTCGCTTAGCACATTTCCGTTCGCTTTGGCGTCTTTCATTTCCAAATTCGAAGTTATTGTTTACAGGCCGTAGAAATCTTTTTTTCCTCGAACAAGAGATAGATTTGGTTTTTGGCGGGGCGAGTAGAAGTGCGGCAGACCCATATTGTGAAGTCGTCCACCTTCAGCCATTCAATATTGCACAAATCGCATGCGGACTTCGGTGGGCCGACCCTCAGGTTCGGAACGGCATTTTGAAGGTGGCACAAGAAAATGAGCAGATGTTCGATATCGTCTCTCGCCCTTCGTTGCTTTACATCGTTGCGTGGCTATGGCCGGAGCTTGAAAAACTAGCCGCAACAGGCTCGATGACATCTGCTTCCGTGATCGCCAAATTTATTGAGCACAGCTACCGGCGGCAGGCCGAAAAAGCGATTGGAAGCCCCGGTTTTATGTCTTTGTTGGAGGGAGAACGGCGATATTTTCATGAGGGGACAGCCGTCATGATGGCTGTCGTGGCGGGAGCTTCAAATCAGATCAGTCAGCAACAATTCACGGCGGCCATCGAAACGCTCTACCTTCATTATCCAGATGATAGGCATATTCTTCCTCCAGCAATGACGGAGGGCACTCCACGACCACTAAAAGCTCGCCTATCCGATTCTGAAAATCTCACGGAACAAGTAGCAACCGATGTCAGAACTCATGGAATATTAGTCAGCGATATGGCCCGCCGGGGCGCATTCCGATTTGCACACAAATCATTCTTCGAAGTACTTTATGCAAAAGCCGCAGCCCATAGCCTGCTGGACGATACCTCTGAATTCTATCATGCCATAGAACGATCTGTTGATTATTCCATTTTATCTGGAGTGATGTCACCTGAAACCCTGAAATTATTTGCCGAAACGTCTACAGACCGAATTCTAGCTGACAGCGATTACCCGCAGAATCCGGACACGAGGGTAGAACGAAGATTTGACGTCATCATGGGGATAAAGGGAAATATCGCAATAGTCAGGTATGTTATGAGAGTGAACCTATGGTTGAAGGCGGAGGTGAGATATACACGATATGGTAGATTTTACCTCATGGGGGGGGGCTGTTTGCGTCGCTGCAACCGTTCTTTTCCGCTATTTCTATCACGATGGTATGCTTCCCGTTCGTTATGGTGTCCTCCCTGGCATGATCTCAAGCATTATTGCGATGGTTACGATGCTTGCTTTGGTCTTCACTTTGCGAACCTTTTCTGACAATCGCAGTCAGGAAGGTGGACCCAATCGGTTCGAACTCTGGGCTGCACTGTTTGTTCTAACCAATCAAGAATCAATTCTATTGAACAGCCGAGTGGTGAGGAGGGCAGCCATCGAGGGATTGGTAGAGCGGGTAAGAGTGCGGTGGCAAGGCAGCAAGTCTCAGAGTAATTCAGATCGTCAATCCAACTCAAGATGATCGACTGGTCGCTTATGCGCCAGAGATGACGGGTCGGATTATTCGTTCTTAATTCGATACGGACATGTGTCAGGACGCGGTTTGCGGTCTCGAATGGTCGCAAATCTCGATCCCATGTCGAGAGATCAGATTGACCAAGACCTCAAGCCCACAGGTGGTACCACTGAGCGATACGGCGGTCGGCACGTTCACCGGCACACCTCGGCACACCAAGTCCAAGGTGAACCCCTTGGCATCAACCACCCGGTCTACGATGGCATCGAACCGTATCGGTCCCTTTGCCTTGCGGAGGATATCCAGGCATAGGCGCGGCAGTTCCCGGTAGCTGAAAAACAGCCCATGACTGCCCGGCCGAATGGGGGAGATCATGTCCGGGTTGCAGTCCGGGGCGAACATGCGGATCACGGAATCGATTTGCGCGAGTTCCTCGCGCCTCTGATCTATGGCATGTTGGGCTGCCATAATCTCGCCTGCGATCCGGGTGCGCTTGCCGCGAAGGGCTGTAATTACGTGTGGTTCGGCCATGGCGCCTATGGTAGACAATACCCCGCCGATGCGCCGCTATCTTGTGGTGGCGGCTGCTACATAATACCGAAAGAATCTGCGTGCATTTGCGTGCATCCGGTCTTTATCTGCGTTGGAAATTCTTTGTTTATTCGAAGTGGAATTTCGAGTGGGCGTTGGCGGTCCTCGGGTCAAACCCGATTATTGCGACAAAAAAGCAACGATGATGAGGCGGCATGGTTCCGGCTCGGTTTCTGGGTGCGTTCTACCCTCCACCGCTTCCCTCACTTCTTCTTCCTGCCTTATTCCGGCGGATGCTTCTGTTTACGCCGCCACCAGCGGCAAAACCTTATCCGTCAACAACCGGAACGACCGCCCGCTCATCGGCGCCGCCATCAGGTAGTTCATCCCGATCTCCTCCCTGAACGACCGTATCTGGTCCGCCACGCTGTCCGCCGTGCCGTGGATCATCACGTCGTCTAGGTAATAATCGATCGGGTCCTTGCCGCCGAACGATCGTGCCTCTTGCCGCACATTTCCCGCCTTCCCGACGTAGGAAGCTACCGTCCACTCGGCCACGCGTTTCGCCACCGCGCGCGCTTTGTCCGCCGTCTCATCCACCGCGATGAGCCGAGCCATGGGGATGTCGCGGCCGGCGTCCGAAAACCCCGCTTCAACCAACCTCGAAGCATAATGGCGCCGCTTGGCGATCAGATCGGCGCGGGACGAATGCGGGTCCATCAGGATGGAGAACCCTTGGCTCGCCGCCCAGTCGATGGCGGGGGTGGACGATGCCGCCATCCATACCGGCGGGTGCGGGGTTTGCAGGGGCTTCGGCAGCACCTCCACCCCGTCGTAGTCGAAGAAGCGGCCGTGGTGGGTCAGGCGCTGGTTGGTCCAGGCTTTCAGGACGATCTCCACCGCCTCATGGAAGCGCGGCCCGCTTTCCTCACCGGGGATGCCGAAGGCGGCGAATTCGCTGCGTTCGAAGCCGCGGCCGGCGCCCCAGTTGACCCGGCCGCCGGACAGGACGTCGAGCAGCGCGACCTCCTCGGCCAATCTCAACGGGTTGTAGAATGGGGCCAGGGACACCGCCGTACCGATCCGCAGCTGCTTGGTGCGCGCCGCCGCCATGGTGCCCATCATGTGGACGGATGGGCAGACCGAGAAGCTGGAGAAATGGTGCTCCGCCAGCCAGACGGCGTCGTAGCCGGTCTGGTCCATGATCCCGAATCGCTCCAGCGCCGTCTCGTAGACGGATGCCAAGGGCACCGAGCGGTCCCGCCAGCCGAAGAATTGCAGAATGCCGACTTTCATTGTTTCCCCCTCCGTTACCACATACTGTCATGGCCGGGCCCGACCCGCCATGACGAGGGGGGTAAATGTCCCGGCAACACCTTCCTTGACGCGGGCCGACTCTATCGCCATAACGCGCCCCTTCCGATGTGGACCCAAGGATCAGGTTAATATGTCTCGCCGCTGTGAAATTACCGGCAAGGGTGTGTTGAGTGGCAACAACGTCAGCCATGCCAACAACAAGACCCGCCGCCGCTTCCTGCCCAACCTGCAGGTGACCTCCCTGTTGTCCGACATCCTCGGCAACAGCGTGCGTATGCGCCTGAGCACCCGCGCCATCCGCACCGTGGAGCATAATGGCGGCATCGACGCCTTCCTGCTGGGCACGCCGAACACCAAGCTGACCCCGGAAGGCCTCTCCCTGAAGCGCCGGATCGAGCGCGCTCGGGACAAGAAGACCGCCGCCGCGGCCTGATTCGGGGCTACGGCCTCACCTCGGTCTCCCAGGTCCGGTACTCCCCGGACTCGATGAACTGCTTGAGCTGGCGGAGGTCGCGGATCGCCGCGCGCCGCTGGCGTGAGCGCGTCCAGTGGGGCAGCAGCCGCTGAAACCCCGCTGGTTCGGTCTGGATAATCAGCCAGACGACGGTGCCCACCGGCACCCCCTCCAACTCGAAGCCCAGGGTCCTGGAGTCGCCTTCCAGCGTCAGGGTCAGGTCAGGGTGGTGTTCCACGATTTCGAACACCTCCTCCTGTAGCAGGGGCAAGCGGCGGCCGATCAGCGCGAAGCTGGCGCCCAGCTCCGGCGGCTGGCCCTCCCGCACCTCCGCCTCCCGCACCCCGGCCATCCAGCCGGGCGCGTAATGCGGGTTGAACATCACCGCGGCGATTTCGGGGCGAGGGCGCCGGATGGTGGTCGCGACGCGGATCTCAAGGATCACGGGAACAGCGCCACCGCGCGGATGGGGCTGGCGGTACCGCCGCGGATCTTCAGCGGGAAGCCAATGAAGGTGAAGCGGCCGCGGCCGATCAGTTTGTCCAGGTTGGCCAGGCACTCCATGTGGGTGATGCCGCGTTCGGCGCAGGCCATGTGGGCCTGGAAGTTGGGCTCGCCCTCCGGCGCCGGGCTGATGGCCTCGACTCCGAACATGCCGATACCCTTGTCCGCGAGCCAGTGCACCGACTCCACCGCCAGGCCGGGGAAGTCGTGCAGATAGCCGGGCTTGCCGAGCAGCCGGTCGTTGGTGGCCATGTGGAGCAGGACGGTGTCGCCGGGGAGAATCTCCTGGCCCGAGGCGGCCAAGGCGGCCTCCATCTCCGGCACGGTGATCTGGCCCTTCAGCGGCACATGCGACAGGTCGAGGCAGATGGCGGGAGTGTAGAATTTCTCCAGCGGCATTTCGTCGATGGATTGGGCGTCGGGGCGCGGGTCGAAGTGGCAGGGCGCGTCCACGTGGCTGCCGGCATGGTCGGACATCGCCAGGGATAGCGCCTTCGAGGTGAAGACGGTGTTGCCCGCCACCTTCTTCTCCGAATGGTCTCCCCAGACGGTAATAATCACCGGCGGGTGGGAGGGGTGCGCCTGCGTGCGGTGAAACAGTTCCCGGCTAAGATCGATCAGTTCCATGCGGCGGACTCCCGAGGTTGCGGGCCAGTGCTACCGGGGGTGCGAGGCTTGAGCAAGGCGGGGGTTTGGGCGCAGTGTGACGCCAGGCGATGGGGGAAATGCCAATGGAAACGTTAGCCGATATCCTGGAAACCACCGCGTTCGAGAAGGTCGCGGGCGGCTTCGTGTTCACCGAGGGACCCGTTTGGCACCCCGACGGCTTCTTCTATTTCGTCGACGTGCGTGACAACAAACTGTTCAGCATCGCGCTGGGACAGCCGCACAAGCTGGTGCGCGCGACCGGCGGCGGCAACGGCACCACCTTCGACATGCAGGGCCGCCTGATCAACTGCGAGGGCGACAGCCGCCGCCTGACCCGCACCGAGCTGGACGGGACCGTGACGATCCTGCTGGACAAGCAGGACGGCAAGCGGCTGAACCGGCCGAACGACGTGATTTGCCGGAGCGACGGGACCCTGTTCTTCACCGACCCCGCTTTGCGCGTGCCGGTGCAGAATCGCGACGTCGGGGAGGGCGCGGTTTACCGCCTGACGCCGGACGGGGTGTGCACCTTGGTCTGCTGGGTCGAATACCCCAACGGTCTGGCGCTGTCGCCGGATGAGAAGACGCTCTACATCGCGAACACCCGCTGGACGCAGTACATCCACGCTGTCGAGCTGGACGCGGCGGGGGCTATGGTGCGCCGCAAGGTATTCGCCGACATGTCGATCGACGCCACCAACGGCGTGCCGGACGGGATGAAGGTGAACCAGGCAGGCCGCGTGTTCTGCACCGGAGCAACGGGGGTGTGGGTGTTCGCACCGGACGGAACGAAGATCGGGATCATAGAAACCCCCGAGGTCTGCGCCAATATTGCCTTTGGTGGTCCGGATCTGCGTACGCTTATGTTTACCGCGAGCACCTCGGTTTACACGATGCGGGTCAAGACGCCGGGCGTGCCTGTTCCCTGGTACAAAACGCGCAAAGCTTGAGGAGGGCGGCATGTCTCTCAAGCTGTGGCATCAATCGACGACGGAAATGACGCGCGACTCGCCCTATGGGCTGCCGGCCGGCACGTATCGGGGGCGGGGCGTGTCGGCGGCCAACATCGCATCCTCGGCCAGATGATCGACAAGGCGTTGCAGGCCGAACGCGAGGGGTACGACGCGTTTATCATTGGCTCCTATAGCGAGCCTTTCCTCAAGGAGACCCGGGCAGCGGTGAATATCCCCGTCTTGTCCCCGCCGAGGGGATCATCGCCGTCATCCTGACCCAGGCGGGCATAACGCGGATCGAGGACGCCCCCGTGATCGACGTGTTCGGCGTGACATGGAGCTATGCCGCCATGTCCGTAAACCTGCGCAAGACAGCGGGCATGGGGGTCACGCGGCGCGGGTGGTATGCGCAGCCCGATCCGGAGTTGATCCAATTGCTGGCGAGGTGATGGGGATGTCCGGCATGACGGGGTGTCACAATCGCTGTGGCAGTGTCGGCATCGGCAATGATCACCCCTTACTCACATTCCAGAACACCGGCGCAGGCCCCTTCAACGGGGCGGTAATCCCCTTGCTCCAGGCCGCCCGTGGCATGTAGCGGCCAAGCGGAATGAACGGGAGGGACTCGAAGGCGGCAAGCTGGATTTCGCGTTCCAGCCTGGTCTTCTCCGCCTCGTCGCCGGTATCGAGCCAGGCGTTGTAAGCCGTTTCGATGCGCGGGATGTCGGGCCATCCGATCCAGGCGTCCTTGCCGTTGCCTCGCAGCAGCGATGCCAGCAGCGGGTCGCGGTATTCGGGCACCGGGGTGACGCTTACGAACAGCGACCAACCGCCTTTGTCCAGCGGGGCCTTACTGGCTCGGCGTTGCAGCACGGTGCCCCAGTCCATCACCTGGTCGTCGATGTTGATCCCGACCTTGCTCAACGCGTCTGCGACGACTTGCGTAGCCGCGTTATAGAAGGGCTGGTCGGTGGTGTGCAGCAGCACCAGCTTTTCGCCTTTGTAACCCGCGTCCGCGAGCATTTGCTTGATCTCGGCGACGCTTTTGCGCGTGGTCACGGCCTCGATCCCCGCTTGGTCCACCTCGGGTTTGCCCGTGGCGAGGAAACCCATCGGCACCACCGTCCCATCCGGATCGCCGCCCATCACGCCGTCCATCACCTCCCGCTGATCGATCGCGGCCATCAGGGCACGCCGGAACGCGGGGTTGCTGGTAGGGGCATTCAGATGGTTGGGGCGGAGCTGGCTGATAAACCCCCAGTTGTCGAGCCGGCCGAGCACGATGTTCGGGGACTTTTTCAGCATCGGCAGCAGGTCGGGCATGGGCATTTCCACCCAGTCGACCTCCCCGGTCAGCAGCGCGTTGGCGGCGGTGGCGGCGTCGGGGATCATTTTCCACTCGACCCGATCGACCATGACGCGGTGGCCGCCGGAGGTGAAGCTGGCGGGCTCGTCGCGCGGCACATATTTTTCGAAGGGGATCATCGCGGCGTGGCTGCCGATGACGTATTCATCGGACAGGAAGCGGAACGGTCCGCTGCCGACGGTTTCGGCCATTTGTTTGTAGGGGTCGGTACCCTCGGCGATGCGTTGCGGCACCATCACGCAGGCCGTCTGAAATTTCGACAGCAAAGTCGGCAGCGCGGGGAAGGGCTTCTTCAGACGCAGCACGATGGTACGGTCGTCGGTTGCCTCCAGCGAGTCCATTCGGGCCGACAACGTGGCGCCGCCGGGATCGCGCTGGCGCCAGCGGTTCAGGGAGGCGACGCAGTCGCGGGCGAGGACTTTCTCCCCGTCATGCCACCACTGGTTGGGGCGCAGTTTCATGACCCAGCGCTTGCCATCGTCCTCGATGCTGTAGCCCTCGAGCATTTGCGGCTTCGGGTTCATATGCTCGTCGCGGCCGAACAGCACATCGTAGATCATGAAGGCGACGTTGCGGGTGGTCTGGGCGCTGGTCCAAATGGGATCGAGGCTCGCCAGCGGCGATTGCGGCACGAAATTCAACGTGGTCGTTCCGGCGGCGATCGAGGGGCGGGCCAGGACCGCGGCCGCGCCGGTCAGCAGTGTGCGGCGTTTCATAGCGTTTCGACCTCGACGGGGAAAAGCGCATCCACGTCATCGACGTGCAGAAGATGGTAGACGGTGAACCGGTAGGCCGGGCCGACCGATATTTCCGGTGGGGTAAACGGAAACGCGATGTTCCCCGCGGTCGACAGTCGTCCGGGGTAGCCGTAATGGAGCAGAAACTGCTTGCAGGTGCGCACCACTTCCGAGGCACGTTCCCGCGTTGGGGCAATGCATTCGGCCATGATGAAGACCTCGCCCGGCATCGCTTCGCCGGGTGGCACGTTCATACGCACGCCGTCCACGCCGTAGATGCGGAATCGCAACGTGTAGTCTTCCGGCGAGTCCTCGCAGACCAGGTCGCGCACGACGATGGCGACTTTGGGCAGCAGGTCCTTGCTTTGCGCGATGAAGCGTGGGTCGGCGGAACCGCACAGCAGGATGGCGCGCTCGCCGATTTTCGTGGCGCCCTCCAGCTTGATGGTGGGGTCGGTGCTGTCCTTCCAGGCCGCGCCGCTGACCCGCGCCCGCCGGTCGTCCACGGCGACGTATTGCGCGTTGGTCAGATCGAGCGAGCCATCCGGCTCATGCACCGTATAGGGATCGGATTGCTCGTAAAGGCTGTGCGCGGCGACCGAGATGGGGGTTGCCCGCCGGTCGGGGTTCATGCTTTCCAGTACGAAGCCGTCGTCGTCCAGGATCGCCAGGATCGAATCCCGGCCACCGGGCACGCAGCACAAGGACGCGCATTCCACGATCTTCGCCATGTGTACCGAAAGCCCGGTGGGGAAGCCCAGCGCGGTCGGCAGCGCGGCGAAGATGCCGGTGTCGCAGGCGCGGCCGGCGACGATCACGTCGACGTCCATTTCCAGCGCTTTGCGGAATGGTCCGGTGCCCATTTGGCCGACGATGTTGGCGGCATCGATTACGTCCTGTTCGGTCAGCGCGGGCATATCGTCCAGGCCGGTGACGCGCCCGCCGCGCACGGCTTCGAGAAGCATTCTCCGATCCGTATCCGCCCGTATCACCGCCATCCGGAACGATAACTTATCCACCCGCGCGATATCGCGGATAATCTCCAGTGTCGCGTCCAGATGCGCGGCGGCGCCGGCCGAGCCCGCCGAACCGATGATCAGCGGGATGTCCAGCGACCGCGCCCCGTGCAGTACTTTGCGCAGATCGCGGCGGGTAGACTCAGGGGAGGTCGCCATCTCCCCTTTGCCCAGATACGTCGGCCCGATATCGATCGAACCCATGTCGCAGCCGATCATATCCGGCTTACGCGCCAGTCCGGCGTTGAAGGCGGGCGTCGGCACGCCATAGCCCAACTGCCCCGAGGCCCCCAGCAGCCGCAACGGTCGCCGGTTGGCGCGTATTTCCTTTAGGACGCGGCCTGACGCGCTCATAGCTCGATCCCCAGCAAGGGCGCGTGCTGCTGCGCGCCGTAAACGTCGAAATCACCGGGATCGCCGGCCATGATCTTGCGCGCCAGCACGATCTTGATGGCGCGCCCGACGGGGTAGGGGAAGATGGTCACCTCGGCGGCTGGCACGCCGTACAGGCCGCCGATCGTCTCGGCGCTGATGGCGGGGGACTGCGCCACGCGCTGATAATCTTCGTCCGACCCGAACATGATGTCGAACGTCAGCCGCCGTGGTCCGGCGTTCTTGCTGCGGATGACCTGGGCGATGTCGGATAATTTCATGACCGAACCTCATGGGGCAGACGCCGAGCAATCCAGGCGATGATGTCGGCGGCGCAGCGGTCGGGGACGATGTCGCAGATGTTGTGCGGCAGGCCATCGTATACGATGGCCTCGGCGTCCGGGATCAGTGCGCGCATCCTGTCGTAGTCCTCGGCATGACCCACCGTTTCGGCGCCGGGGATCACCAGCAAAGTGGGGCATTGTATCGCGGGCAGCTTGTCCATCCACCACAGCGAGGCCATCAGCCCGACGAAACGGCCGATCCAGGCGGCGTCGTTCTTGCCCGCCTCATCCAGGAACCATGCGACATTGCCGGGATCGTGGCCCGGCGGGAAGCGGTCGGCGATGGTGGCGGCCAGGAAGCCGCGCAGCCCCTCCTTCGCCACGCGGGGCAGCCAGGTGTGCGCCTGGCTGTTCTGCAAGCCGGGCGTTGACCCGAACAGCACCAGGCTGCGCACACGTTCGGGCGACTGCATGGCCAGATTCTGCGCGATGTAGCCGCCGGCGGAGTTTCCCGCGATGTGCACCGGGCCGGTGCCCAGACGATCCAGCACCTCCCGCACGTCGTTCACCAAGCGGTCCATATTGAGCGGTGAGTCAGGCGGCGGCACCTGCGACTCCCCATGGCCGCGCAGGTCGATCCGAACAACCCGAAAATGCCGGGATAGGGACGGCACTGCCGCGAACCACCTCTTTGCGTGTCCCATCGCGGCATGCAGCAACAGCAGTGTGGGCGCGGGCCGCCATGGATCGGTATAATCGTCGACATAATATGCGAGGCGCATGCCGTCCGACGTGGTCAGGAACTCCGGCGCGATCATGGGTTTACCCCGGTTTGTGTAGTTGTGCCCTTGGACGTGTCACGGTACGAATCCCGCGCTTGAACGCCGCCAGCGGCGCCCGAATTTCCGCGATGGCCTGCTCTGGCGAAACCGCATCCACGATCACGATATCCGCCGGGTTGCCCACCGCGATGCCGTAATCTTTCAAATTCATCAGCTGCGCCGACCGGTCGGTCAGCATGGCGAAGCAGTCTCGGAACTGGTGCGGGCTGGAGATCTGGCAGACGTTCGCTTGCATATTCGCCATGCGGATCAGCGACCCGTCGCCCATCGGCGTGAAGGGGTTCAGGATGTTGTTCGATGAGATCGAGCAATTCACCCCGTGGTCGCACAGCAGATTGGCATCGGCCAGGCCGCGGCGGACGTTGCACTCCTGATCGCGGCCCTGCATGAACAGATCGGTCGCTGGCAGAACGGTCACCGCCACCCCGGCATCGGCGATGCGCCGTGCCAGCACCTTCAGATCGGCCAGCGGCATGGTGGAGTATTTGCACCCATGCCCCACCGCCACGCGCCCGCTCAGCCCGTATTTCTCGGTCAGGTCGCACACCAGGTGGATGTCCATGTCGTCGGGCGAATTGCCGGAGTCCAGGTGCATGTCGATATCGACGTCGTACTCACGGGCAAGATCGAAGATGCGGTGCACGTGGGCGGCCTTGTCGGGGTCGTAGTTCGGGGCCGCGCCGACCACTTTGGCGCCCCGCTTCAGTGCCTCGACGATCAGCGCATCCGACCTCGGATTGTCGGTCAGGCTTTCCTGCGGGAACACGCACAGTTCCAGATCGATGGCCCATGCGTAGTCGCGGCGGAGCTGCTCTATCGCCTCGAAACTGCGGAGTTCCACGCCGGCGTCCAGTTCCACATGGGTGCGCATGCGGGTGGTGCCCCATTTGATGCATTCTTCCAGCGTGCGGCTGGCGCGGTCGTAGACGTCCTGCTGGGTGAAGCTGTGCTTCACCGCCGCGACGCGCTCCATGGATTTCGGCGAGCGGCCGGGTTCGGGGGCACAGCGGTCGACGATGCGGGATTTGTCCAAATGGATGTGGGTTTCGATCAGACCGGCGCAGGCCAGGCATCCGTCCGCATCATACACTGGCGCATCGGCCGCCAGGCCGGGCTGGATGGCGGCTATGCGGCCGGCGACGACGCCGATATCCGTCAGTTCCCCGCTGCTCAGGCGGGCGTTGCGAATGACAAGATCCATGGCGTTACTCTACCCTCTTCTTCGGCATCCGCACATGCACGGTCGTGCCCTGTCCTTTGACACTTTCGACCTGAAGCGAACCGCCATGCAATGCGACCAATTGTTGCGCCAATGGCAAGCCGAGCCCGGTGCCTTCATGGGCGCGGGCCAGGGAGTTATCGATCTGGCCGAAGGGTTGGAGGGCGATCTCGACCTCCTCGGGGGTCATGCCGATACCGGTATCCCGGATCGACAAATGCATACCGCCATCTGCCTCGATGCCGACCGATACGCTGACCTGGCCGTTCTTTTCGGTAAATTTCACCGCGTTTGACATCAGGTTGATCAGAATTTGCCGCAGCTTGGTGGCGTCGGCACGCAAAGTTGGCAGATTGTCCGGAACATCCAGGCTGACTTTGACGCCGCGTTCGCGCGCACGTCCGGCCACCGCGACCAGGCTGGCTCTGACCTCGTCCGGGACCCGCACCGAGCTTTCGATCAACCGTTCGGTGCCGGATTCGACTTTGGAGATGTCCAGAATGGCATTGATCAACGCGAGCAAATGGCGCCCTGACGCGAGAATATCGGTCGCGAATTCGGCGATGGTGGGATCGCCCTTGACCCGCGCCATGCGGTCCTGGATCAGTTCGGAAAATCCGATGATCGCGTGCAAGGGGGTGCGCAGCTCGTGGCTCATGTTGGCGAGGAAGCGGGACTTGGCCTGGTTTGCCGCTTCTGCCCGTTCCACAGTGGCCTGTAATTCCGCGTTGGCGTGCGATAGTTTTGCCTGCTCTTCCTGAATGCGCAGGCGGGCGGTCTCGAGCCGCCCGCGTTCCGCCGCCAATTGCACATCCCGCTGGATGCGCCGGTGGATTTCGCGTACCAGCAGGGCGGCTAACCCGAACACCAACGTCGTCATTCCGATCCCGATGGCGCACAGAATCCAGGCGTGGTCACGGGCCTCCCGGAGCAGGTCGTCCAGATCGAGGCCGACATTCACGATGAGCGGGTAGCGATCCAGCCGGCGGTAGCTGAACTGGCGGTCGATCGGTGTCAGGGCGCCCGGTCTCGTGTAGCTGCCGAAACCGCCGGGGGGCACGTTCTCGGGCCAGGGTGCGCCACGCACCGATGCACCGAGGCCGACGCTGCCGTCCGGATGGTCCGCGCTGACGCGAACGCGCACGATATCGTCGGCGCCGACGATGGCGAGTGCCCCACGCTCGCCCAGGTCGATGCGCTCCCGCATTCGGACCAATTCGATCGGCGGCACCACAAACACCAGCACGCCGCAGAATGTGCCGTCGGCGGATTCGATCCGCTTGCTGAAATACAGCATCTTGCCCTCGGCGACCCGACCGGGCAGGGGGACGCTGATATACAATCCCGTATCGCGATGGTCCCGATGGATGCGGAAATGCTCCCGGTCGCTGAGATCGACCGAACTGGCCCCGTTCGGGTCGGTCCCGTTGACGTTGTTGCTGAAGATCAGCTTGCCGTCTGGGCCGACCAGACCCAGATATTTGGCGGGGTGTGCCAACAACGAAAAATCGTCGCGCCATTGCGTGAGGTCAGCCAGCCGCGGCGTGCCGTCGGCATTGATCGGCACGCGACGGATGATGGCGTCCATGGCGCCGTCGATGTGGTCCAGCGTATGGGTTAATTCGACCGCGAACGCGGCGGCGAGGTTGCGCCCATTGATCAGGCCATGGTCCAGCGTAGATTGCCGCTCGGACCAGATCAGCCCGCCAATGAACAGCCACATCAGCGCGGCGAGCGCTACCGCCAGCGCCACGATCTTCCGGATCAGGCGCCCGGCGTAGCGGTTCGCCCTGCCCGCGAATCTGCCGATGTCCTCGGCCTCGTTCATGCGGCGGGCTTACCCAGGAACATCCGCACCTCTCGCAGGAAGAGATCCAACTGGTCGTGATGCACCCAGTGGCCGGCATTCGGTACGCCCAGAACCTGGGCGTTTTTGAAGTAGTCCAACCTGCCGTCGGCGGCGGGGTTCTTGGCCCAGCTTTCCTCGCCGTAGACCAGCAGCGTCGGGCAGGTAATGCGCGACCATAGCGCGGCGATCATCTGGCGCGTCATGTCATAGGGCGGCCAGAGGCGGACGTACTGGTCGAATTTCCAGCTATAGCTGCCGTCCTCGTTCTGGTTGATGCCGTGTTCCGTCAGATGCCGGGTCTGCTCGTCGCTCAGATGGGCGTTGGCTTCCCGCATGCGGGTGTGCGCATCTTCCAGCGTGGCATACCGCAGCGGCTGCCGGCCCGAATAGGCTCGGGATTCGTCGATCCAGGCACGCATGCGGTCGGCGATGGTGTCCGTTGTCGCCGCGTCTGGCTGGCGCGGGCCGGGACCGAGGCCCTCGATGGCGACCAGCTTGTGCACGTTTTCGGGGTAGATGCCAGAATAGCGCAGGGAAATATTGCCGCCGAGGGAGTGCGCGATAATGGTGACCGGCGCCAGCTTCTGCTGATGGATCAGCTGCGCGAGGTCATAGATGTAGTTGGCCATGGTGTAATGACCGGCGGCGGACCAGGCGGAGTCTCCGTGCCCCCTCAGGTCCGGCGCGATCACGTGGAAATCCCGCCGGAAGGCACGCGCCACCCAGTCCCAGTTGCGGCAATGGTCCCGCCCGCCATGCAGCAGAATCATCGGCGGCGCGTCCGGGTTGCCCCAGTCTACGTAGTGCATCCGCAGCCGCTGGGAGAAATAGACCCGCGACGTCGGCCCAGGGTCCGGTTGTGCGGTCACCCGATCGGCGGGTGTTTCTTGTGCCAAGGCGTCGCCCTTTCGTATGCGGCGGCGACGCGTAGCACGGTTGCGTCATCGAAGTAACGCCCGACGAACTGCACCGACACCGGCAGCCCTCCGGATGACAGGCCGCTCATCATCGCCAGCGCCGGATGGCCGGTGACGTTGAAGGGGGAGCGGGCCTGCCGCGGGTAGGTGCGGGCGGTTTCCACCGGGTCGTCCATACGGCTGGAGGGGTCCATGGAGCTGGCGCACAACAGCACATCGTAGTCCCGCAGAGCGTCCTCCACCGCCGCGATCAGCTCCAGACGGCGGCGTTGGGCGCCGACATAGTCCCCAGCGGTCATGAAGGCGCCCGGCAGCAGGCGGCGGCGGGAGAGCTGGCCGTATTCGCCGGGGCGCTCCCGCAGCCAGGGGGCGTGGATCGACCAGGCCTCCGAACAGAGGATGACGCGGTTGATGCTGGAGAACTCGGTCAGCGTGGGCAGGTGGACGGTGCGGACTTCTGCGCCCTCGGCTTGCAGGACGCGGGCGACGTCTTCCAGGCCGGCGGTGACTTCCGGGTGCGCCGGCATGTCGGTTTCATGGAAATGCCGCACGAAGCCGATGCGCAGATCGCGCACGCCGCGGTCCAGGGTCCGTCCGAAGTAGCGGGATTGGGAGGGCGCGCTGCCTGGATCGGCCGGGTCGTGGCCGGCGATGGCATCCAGCATCAGGGCGGCGTCGGCGACGGTGCGGGTCAGCGGACCCACGTGGTCCAGGGTGAAGGACAGTGGGAACACCCCCCGTCGCGAGACCAGCCCGTAGGTGGGCTTAATCCCCACGATGCCGCAGGCACTGGCGGGGTTGCGCACCGATCCGCCGGTGTCGGAACCGAGCGCCACCGGGAACAGCCCGGCGCAGACCCCGGCGCCGGAACCGGAGGAGGAGCCGCCTGGATGAAAATCCGGGTTCCAGGGGTTGCGGGCGGGTGGGAAAGGCAGGTCGAAGCTGGGGCCGCCAATGGCGAACTCATGCGTGGACAGCTTGCCCATGATGATCGCGCCGGCCTGGCGCAGCTTCTGGATCGCGACCGCGTCGGTCTTGGCGATGTTGTTGACCAACACCTGCGAGTGGCAGGTGGTGGGCAGCGTCGCGACGTCGAAGATGTCCTTCACGCCGACGGGCACGCCGTGCAGCGGGCCTCGGATGCGTCCCTGGGCGATTTCCTTCTCGGCCGCGCGGGCAGCGTCGAGGGCCCCCTCGGCGTCCAGGCGGATGTAGGCGTGCAGCTTGGGGTCGAGGGCTTCGGTACGCTTCAGAAGGTGTTGCACGAGCTCGACCGGGGAGAGGGTCTTGGCGGCGAAGGCGCGGGAGGCCTCCGACGCGGTGAGCCAATGGAGGGCGGTCACAGTCCGACACCCGGGCGCATGGGGGGCCAGGGTTCGGCCAGCGGGTCCGTGGGGACCTTTACGGCGCCCGCGTTATCCAGCGCCTGCGCGGCGGCGGCGGCGACATCGTCGGGAAATTCGGCAAGGGCCTTTTCGAGGCCGGCGGCGCGGGCCAGTGCAGCGAGAAGTGTTTGGTCCATGGCTTCACTCAGGAGAGGTTGTTCCGAGGGATCATGGAGCGGAGCAGGGGGTGATGGGAAGGGGTGGAGTCTGTGGTATCATCGCGGGACGTTGAAGCAGGAGGCTGCCGATCGCGTCCTGCGTCGCTTCCGGCAGGCGCTGGAGGCGATGTATGGGGATCGCCCGGAGCGCGTGGTGCTGTTCGGCTCCCGCGCGCGCGGCGATGCTCGGCCCGACTACGAGACTGGTCCAGGGTCCGAAGTGTCTCAGGAGCAAGCGGCGGACGCGATCGCGGAAAACAAGCGCTTTGTCGCGCGAATGCTGGAGATGATCGAGGCGCCTTAAGCTGTCGTCTGACTGATACGATCCCAATGCAGTTCCCGATGTTGCAGCACGCCTTTGAGGTTCGCGGGCGGCGGGGTCAGGATCATGCGTTCGCCCTCGAACCGCACGCCGCGCACCTGATCGCCGCCGACGGCAAGACGGGCGAGGGCCGAGGCATCGACGCGGGTGGTCAGCGTTGTGCCGTCGAACGTGTAGTTGCCGCAGTACGACGCGTAGTCGCGGGTTGTGCCGTCTGCCAGGCTGGCGCGGCCGTCGCAGAGTACCGCCATCATGCGGCCGTTGGCGCTGAGGGTGACGAGGCCCATGCCCAGGGGACCGTAGGGTTTGGGAAGTGGGTTGCCGTCCGCGTCGCGGGCGCTGGAATCGACCAGCTTCCAGGTGCCGACGATGCTGCGTGGGGTGGCGGTCATGGGGTTCCTCCGGTTTCGAGCGTGCTTGCCAAACTCCTGGCCGGGGATCAACAACGCGCCACCCTGTTTTGAGGAAACGCACCAATGACCCAACCCCGCATCGGATACATCGGCCTCGGCGTCATGGGCGGCGCGCTGGCCCGCCGCCTGACCCGTGAGCACAAGCTGACCGTGTTCGACCTGTCCCCCGAGCGGTGCGCGGAATTCGCGGCCCTCGGCGCCACGGTGGTGGGGTCTCCGGCTGAGGTGGGCGCGGCGTCGGACATCGTGCTGACCTGCCTGCCGACCTCCGCCCAGGTGAGGGAGGTCATTTTCGGCGACAATCACGGCCTGATCCGCGGCATGAAGCCGGGCGGGATCATCGTCGATCAGACCTCGGGCGCCACGGCGCAGACCCGCGCCATGGCGGCGGAACTGGCCGGCGTCGGCATCGAGCTGATCGACGGCCCCGTCTCCGGCGGGCCGGCCGGGGCGGATGCCGGCACCATCGCCATCATGGTCGGCGCGACCGATGTACAATACGCCCGCGTCGCCCCCGTCCTGAAGGTTATCAGCCCCAACGTCACCCATGTCGGCCCCCTCGGCGCCGGCCACACGCTGAAGGCGGTGAACAATATGATGTCCGCCGCCAACCGGCTGCTGGCGTTCGAGGCGGTGGCCATCGCCGCTGCCAACGGGCTGGATCCGAAGGTCGCGGTGGACGTCATCAACCAATCCTCGGGCCGCAACAACGCCACGCTGAACGTCTTCCCGAACCACATCTTCAGCGACAATTTCGA
The DNA here is from genome assembly GCA_903924985.1 of uncultured Acetobacteraceae bacterium. Lineage (GTDB taxonomy): Bacteria > Pseudomonadota > Alphaproteobacteria > Acetobacterales > Acetobacteraceae > Rhodopila. The sequence continues at coordinate 5,103 of CAIYDT010000268.1, read as the reverse complement.
AGCCCGCTTCACCATGGCGCTGATGGAGAAGGACGTGGCCCTGGCAGCGGAATTGGGCGAAGCCGGGGGCTTCGGCCACCTGTCTTTGGCGCCCGCGATCCTGCGCAATTACCGCATGGGGATGGAGCGCTTCGGCCGCAACGGCGACATCCACAACATGCTGCGATTCTATGAGGAAGCCGCCGGCAAGCCGGTTGCCAAGAAGCCGGCCTGATGCTTGATACCGGCCGGTAAGAAGGGGACCCGACATGGCGGATTACGACTACATCATCGTGGGCGCGGGTTCGGCTGGCTGCGTGCTGGCCAACCGGCTGACCGAGGACGGGCGCACCCGCGTGCTGCTGCTGGAGGCGGGTCCGAAGGACTCGTCGATGTGGATCAACATCCCCGTCGGGTTCACCAAGCTGCTGAATAGCCCAAAATACAACTGGAATTTCGCCACCGAACCGGAACCGAATGCGGCCGGGCGGTCGATCCCGGTGCCCCGGGGCAAGACGCTGGGCGGGTCGTCGTCGATCAACGGCATGCTGTACGTGCGGGGCAATCCGCTCGATTACAACACGTGGTCGCAGTACGGGAATCGCGGCTGGTCGTACGATTCGGTGCTGCCGTATTTCAAGAAAGCGGAACATTTCGAGGGACCGGCGGATGAAGCGCGCGGCGTCGGCGGGCCTTTGAATGTGGCGCCGATGCGGGAACGCGCGGAGCTGCTGGACGCCTTCATCGATGCGGCGGTGGACGAGGGGTATCCCCGCAACAAAGACTACAACAACGGTCAGCAGGAAGGTTTTGGATATTTCCAGGTAACCCAAAAGAACGGCGAGCGTTGGTCGACGGCACGCGGCTTCCTCGATCCCATCCGCGATCGCGCCAATTTGCGCGTCGAGACCGAAGCGATGACGTTGCGGGTGCTGCTGGAGGGCAAGCGCGCGGTCGGTGTCGCCTATATGCAAGGCGGGACGGTCATCGAGGCTCGGTGCGACCGGGAAGTGATTCTGGCGGCCGGTGCGGTGAAGTCCCCGCATATTCTGGAGCTTTCGGGCATCGGGCAGCCGACGTTGCTGCAATCGTTGGGCATTCCGGTGCAGCATGAGTTGCGCGGGGTGGGCGAAAATTACCGCGACCATTACGCGCCGCGCATGAATTGGCGGGTGAAGCTGCCGGTAACGCTGAACGAGCAGACCCGAGGCTTGAATTTCGTCAAAGAGATCGTGAAATACTACACGAAACGGACGGGCATCCTGACCTTTACCGCCGGCATCGCGTACGGGTTCGTGCGGACGCGGCCGGAATTGGAAGAACCGGACGTGCAGTTCCATTTCGCCCATGCGAGCTATGCGAACGCTCAGTCGCGCGTGCTGGATAAGCAGCCGGGGATGACGCTGACGGTGTATCAATGCCGGCCGGAGTCCAAAGGCTCGATCCACGCGAAAAACAGCGACCCGTTCGGGGCGCCAGCGATCCGGCCGAATTACCTCGCCGATCCCTACGACCAGCGGGTGCTGGTGGATGGGATGAAGCTCGGACGCAAGATTATCGAGAACCGCGTGCTGGACAAATACCGCGCTTACGAAATGAACCCCGGCGACAAAATCCAGACCGACGATGAGTGGTTGCAATTCGCCCGTGAAAACGGTCAGACCACGTATCACGTGATCGGGACCTGCAAGATGGGGCAGGACCCGATGGCGGTGGTGGACGACACGTTGCGCGTTCACGGCATCGAAGGGCTGCGGGTGGTCGATGCCTCCATCATGCCGACGGTGCCAAGCGGGAATACGAATGCGGCGGTTATCATGATCGCGGAAAAGGGGGCGGATATGATCAAGGCCGCCGCCAAGGGGGAGATGAGGGCGGCGGCTTGATGTCGGCCTTGGGTGCGTTGCATCGGGTCGCGCACGAGCGCCCCCGGTATTACCGAGGGTTTTTACTTCAGGCCGGGAGCGGGTCGGGTGGACCGTCCCCGATCAGGTATCCCAGTACCTGGCCGACGGTTGGTCGCCGGAGGTCCCGCCAATCCCAAACCCAGGTGTCCGGGCGCTGGTCCCGTTCGCGCCGGTAGGTATGCTCCCGCCGGACGCGCACCGCGTGGAGGACCGTGAAGCTGCCGCCGTAGTTTTGGAGGGTTTCGAGTAGGTGGTTCCAGAGTTCGCCGGTGCAGAAGCCGGGGATGACGGCGAGGTCCATGCAGATGTAGGCGATGGTGCGGCCAATCGGCCGGCGGCGGACCTCGGCTTCGAGTTCCTGGACGGTGGGGATGCGGAGCGAGTCCGGGTCGAAGGGGCGGCGCCTTGGGGGCACGCTGGCGGGGGGCGGTTCGTCCTTCGGGCTGGGCGGCGCGCGGTCGCGCGGGGGCACGAAAGCGATGTCGCGGCCTTTTTGGGCTCGGGCGAGCAGGTAAGTTTCCAGGGCCATGAGGCGGAGGATGCCTCGGCGCACGCGGGCGAGCATGGATGGGAGGTCGTGGGTGCCGACCACGGCGGCCATGGTGGCGAAGGACGGGAGGGCAGCCTGGGCGGCGGTGGTCTCGGCGAGACGGCGGCCGTGGCCGAGGAGGACCCGGACGAGGTGGAGGATGGCGGCGAGGCGTTCCGGCATGGTTTGGCTGGGCCGATCCTTGGGGGGATCGGGTTGGGCCGGTCGGGGGATGGTTGGCGCCTCGGGGTGCATGTTTGTGGTGTTAACGAAAATGTTAGATAATGTCAAGTTGGGGGTGGTTCTGGTTACCGCCGATCGTGCGATTCGTGCTTGTAGCGGCATTGCCCAGCTCTGGGCTGGCTGATCGTCGCCTGGACGGAATAAGTATATTTTTACACGGATGAACACAGATTAACATGATGGCCGGTTTCTATAGGACGATTCGGCGGAATTCCAGTCGGGGTTTGGCGAAATTCATCAGCAGGCAGGTGGTTTTTTGGGTTGCTCGGAGGTAATTGACGCATTGGGCGACGTGGAATTCGTTCAGCGCCTTGACGACTTTCAGTTCGACGATGACCGCGTCCCCGACGATCAGGTCGGCGGCATATTCGCCAACGGCGAAGTCCTTATAGTGCACGGAAATACCGCGCTGCTGAGCGACGGTAAAGCCGAGCAAGCGCAACTCGTATGCCAGGGCGTTTTCATACACTTTCTCCAGAAACCCCGCCCCGAGCGTGTTCGAGACCTCGAACGCCGCGCCGATTATGCGCTCCGTCAGTGCATTCATGTTCCGGCCATCATCGTTCATCTGTGTTCATCCGTGTAAAAAATATTTTTCGGCAACCGCGAACGCCGGGAGAATTTACACGGCAGTGGTTAACAAAAAGTTAAGAGCGCGGGCAGATTTGCAATATTTCCCCAAAGGGCAGCCGCGGGGAGCTGGGTGCCTCGATGAACGGTCCCACTTCCGAACGTGAATGTCGCCGCAGCCGTCAGCGCGGCCGGCTACCGCGCCAGATACAGCCGCCGAATCGGCTTCAGGACGAAGATCGCCAGCGCCGCCGTCGAGGTGGCTTTCTAAAAAATTAGGAATTCTGCACCAAAACAGGAGCCGTGAAAACAAAGAGCTTTTCTGGTGCGTATATGAGGTGCATGAGTGAGCCATGAAATATGGCTATGCACGAGTCTCGACGGACGGTCAGAGCGTCGCGGCACAGGTCGCCCTGCTCACCCGCGCCGGATGCAAGAAGGTGTTCCGCGAGACGGCGAGCGGCGCCGAGACTGACCGCGCCCAGCTTCGCAAGGTGCTCACCGAGCTTAAGGACGGCGACGTGCTCATGGTGACGCGGCCCGACCGCCTCGCCCGACCCACCCGCGACCTGTTGAACACCCTCGCCGCGATCACCGACTGCAAGGCCGATTTCCGTTCCCTCGGTGACACCTGGGCAGATACCACCACGCCGCACGGCCGCCTTATGCTGACGGTGCTGGGCGGTTTGGCCGAGTTTGAGCGTGAGCTGATCCGCGCGCGTGCCGGCGAAGGCCGGAGCCGGGCCAAAGCCAGCGGCGTGAAGATGGACCGTCCGCCGAAAGTGACACCCCACCAGGTCAAGGAGGCGCTGCGCCGCCGCGACGGCGGAGAGCCGATGCGCGACATCGCCAGATGGTATATAATGTGAGTCAGAGCAGGATTTCGAGGATCAGCGGGTAGGACGCCTACAAGCTAACGAACGCGCCAGGAACATTTGGGGGTGCTCCAGAAGGAGCAATGAGGTTGCAGCATGATCCAGTTTAAAGACATTCTCGCGCTCGACAATGGAGCCAGATTTCATAGCGTTGATCTGCACATTCATTCCTACGGCGCTTCACACGACGTAAAAGACCAAACCATGACCCCGGAGGCTATTGTCGATTCAGCGGTGAGACAAGGCCTGAGTGTCATCGCCATCACGGATCATAACTCCAATGCGAATGTACAACGGGCAATCGAGTATGCGCAGAAACGCCACTCTCACGCAATCCTCGTGCTTGCGGGAGTTGAGATAACAACGGCCCATGGTCACCTACTTGCCTACTTTGCTCCTGACCGCACAGCTGATCTCACCCGACTTTTGACGCGCCTCGATCTTGTCGGAGAGATGGGGGCTGACAACACCCGCACAGCCAAGTCGATGGCAGACACCATCGCAGAGGTTGATCGGCTCGGGGGAATCTGCATCGCCGCTCACATCAACAGGGAGAAGACAGGTTTCGAAGCGTTCACGCCAGGGTTTCAAAACTGGAAAAAGGACATCATTACCAGTCCCGGCCTCTATGGCTTAGAGGCCGACTCTGTGGATGCTCTGCTTTGGTATTCCGAAAATGATAGCGGTGGACCAGATGCTGCCGAGCGCAAAAAGATGCTGGCCGCCCGTGCGCTAATATCAGGTCTTTCACCACGTCACCACCTTGCCCATGTCCAAGGTTCCGATGCGCACTCGATGAAGCACTTTGAGCATCAGGGCCGGAATAAGCCTTGGACGCGCGTCAAGCTCTCGGAACTCAGCTTCGATGCCTTCCGCGTTGCCCTGATCGACCCTCCGTGCCAACAACAGTGAGACATCTTCCTCCCGGGAGTTTAGACCCTGAGGCGCTGAAGGATCATCTCGCTCATGCCCATGCTCCCCACACAGAACGAGGCCGAGG
>CAIYDT010000267.1 GCA_903924985.1 uncultured Acetobacteraceae bacterium | reverse complement strand
TCAGTATGGCCATGGTGAAGTACCTTCATGGCCGGCCTTTGGAACCGCCAAGACGGCTTCAGGCCGCAGGACCTACAGCCATGGGTTGAACAACAACCGCGAGAACAGGGCGGAACCGGAGCTAACTGCCGGATTTAGGATGAACCGCGCGATGGTCCATACCATGCGCCTGCTGGACAAGCAGCAGCAGCGTCCGGCCGAGGCTCTGGCGCCGCCGCCGCCGGCCATCGAACCCATTCCCGCGCCGCGCCGGCGGCCCACGGAAGAAAAACCGGCACAACACCCCGTGCACCGTGAGAAAGCCTTGGCCGCCCCCCCGAAGAAGGACCCGGCCAAGATGACGGACGCGGAACTCGAAGCCGCCATGAACGAGATGCAGGCGCTCTACGACGCGGCGTTAAACGACGCCGAACACCCTATGCATCGTGAGGCCCTGCTTATCCGGCCGGAGGACCTGCCCGGCGGCTTCCTCCCGGTTTCCCCTGGGAGTACCGGGGAAGCGCATCATGCCACGGTAAGGCAGGTTCGGTCGGCGCCGGTCTAAGCGGCCATGACGATGGATACGTCTACTCCGCCGCCTTCGCCACCGGATCCCCCAACCGCACCCCCGCCGCCACATACTCGGCCGCGACCTTGATCGCCTCGATCATGCTCACCGCGCTGGCTTTCCCGGTCCCGGCGATATCGAACGCCGTGCCGTGGTCCACGCTCGTCCGCAGCACCGGCAAACCTAACGTCACGCTCACGGTTTTCTCGAAATCCATCATCTTCGCCGCGATATGCCCTTGGTCATGGTACAGCGACAGCACCGCGTCGTACCGCCCGATCCTGGCCAAATGGAACACGCTGTCAGCCGGCACCGGGCCGCTGACCTTCAGCCCGCGTGCCCGAGCGGCGGCGATGGCGGGTTTCAGGGCCTCGATTTCCTCGCGCCCGAACATGCCGTCTTCGCCGCCATGCGGGTTCAGCGCGGCGACCGCCAGATGCGGATGCTCGAAACCCAGCTGGCCCAGTGCCTTCATGCACTGGTTGATGCCTTTGGTGACCAGTTCCTCACTCATCAGCGCGCAGGCGCGCGCCAGCGATACATGCCGCGTCAGGAAGAATATCTTCAGGCCGGAGATGGTGAACATCGTCATCTCCTCCTTCGCGCCGGTATGTTCGGCGAACATCTCGGTGTGCCCGATGAAGGGGATTTTCGCGGCCTGGAGGGACTCTTTGTTGATCGGCGCGGTCACCACCCCGGCGACGCGGCCGGCCATGGACAGTTCGATGGAGGTGCGGATCGCGGCATAGGCGGCCTGTCCGCCCAGCGGCTGCACTTTGCCGATCCGCAACACGGCGGGATCGGCGGTCTCCTGGTGCAGCACGTCGATGACGCCCGGCTTGTCGGCGATCTCCTCCGGCCCCGCGATGCGGTTCAGCACGGCATGCAGCCCGCAAACCTCCAACGCCCGAGCCAATATCCGAGCATCGCCGATCACGAACGACCGCGACAGAGACCGAACCTCGTCCGACAGCAGTGCTCGGACGCAGATCTCCGGGCCGATGCCGGCGGGGTCGCCCATGGTGGCGGCCAGGATCGGGCGCTGGGTCATACGAAGGGGCTCCTTGGCAAAAGGTCACGGTCGGCCCTCAGCCGACCACCTCCGGACCTGATAGCACAGCCACCTACACGGCGTGAACGTGCCATATTGGCTCGGGGCAATTGGCTCGGATCGCCGTTCATCTGCTAACCGAGGGTGGTCACCCAACTGTATCAGGCAGACTTGTAACAAATCAGTACCATTACCCGGATGATGCGGTCCGGACCAGTTCCTATCGAAACTTGACGTGACCGCAAAAGCGGTCAAAATAACGATGTTTCATTTTTCTAAATGAACAGAACCAATCCTGTGGTTCGTGCCACGCGAGCGGCGAAGTTCCCTGAACGTGGGAGTAAGCACCATGGACGAAGAATCGGTCAGGCAAGCCTTCGCCAAACAGGTCGATGCCGCGGTGACACTGCGCGACTTCATGGCCTCGGAACGGCATTCTTATCACGTCCCGGATAAGATCGTCGACGACATCGAAGCGGCCCGGCAGGTCGTTGTATTGAAGCAAACGCCGTCCGCGGAACAACGCGCCTCGTTGTCCAAGGCGCATCGGGACCTGATCCTGGTTCCCGACACGTCAGTTACCTACAACGGCGTACCGCCGGCGGACTTCTGGTGTCGTCGCTCACCATGGCCCTGGTCGATCCTCTGGCTGTCCGCGGCCCCGGCGCTGTTCCTGTTGTTGTGGATGAACCGATCATTGTGCACGAACCCAGAGGCGTGGTCGTTCACTTGGCACTTGCCTGTTTTCTATGCGGCCGCGTCCGCGTCGCTGATCTGGGCTTTGTATGTATTCACGGGGGTCGTGACCGATAAGAAGCTTAACCACCTGATTGGCACGTGTTACGCGTTCACGCTCCTCGCGCTGGCTTTCTCGGTGGTGCCGTTCTTGTCCTCGGGCAACCTCGCTTCGAATGCCAAGGCCGAGATCGGTTTGCTGATAGCATGCGCCGATGGCTCGGATGCGACCATTCCACAACAAGTCTCATGCAAATCGAACCCGCCGGACGGTAGGCTGCAATGGGTCATCAACATCGGCGGCCTGGCGACGCAACAAACACCTTCGGCCGCGCCTGGCTCTTTCACCATCTCCGGCGGTCTCGTCGTGCCGCTTTACGTCATCGTTATGGCCCTGATGGGAAGCGCCATCAGCATGACCCGGCGGGTTCCCGAATACCAACGGAGCGCCATGAGTGCGCAGGACCCGATGACCAATGTCGAAGCGCGCGAGAAGCTGGTGTTTCAGATCATGCAGGTGATCTCAGCGCCTCTGATCGCGATTGCCGCCTTCTCGATCGTGAAACCGGGGTCGATCTCGGAAGCCGTCGTCGTTGGATTTGGCAGCGGCTTCGCCTCCGAACCCATTCTTCTGATGATCCGTGGCCTCGTCGAGAAGATCAGCCCGACGCCATCGGCGCCGGCCGGTTCGGTCGCGGTGAAGGTTACCCCGTCCACGTCCACCCCCAAGCCTGGCGACGCGATCACGTTCAACGCTCAGGTCAAGGGCGCGCCCAACACCGCGGTGACCTGGCAGCTCGAGCCGAATGACCCGGCCAGCGGAACGATCACGTCCGCCGGGATCTACACCGCTCCCCAGAGCGTGGCGGCCGAAAGGGATGTGACGGTCACCGCGACCAGCACGGCCGATCGCAACCAATTGGGCACCGCCGTCATCAAATTGGTGCCCCCACCGATCGCGCTGGCCACGCCACCGGTTCCGGTGACGGTGAAACCAAACGGATAGCGGCGGTTCACCGCGACCGTGGCGGGAGACCCCGCAGCGGTGGTAACATGGGCCTTGGACCCTGACACGCCCACCAGTGGAACCATGGCGAACGGCGATTACACCGCCCCGGCCGCCATTCCGGGAGGGTGCCGCGTCCGCCATTGGCGGGCGCGGCCCTGAGCCGACCATGATGGGGTGGGGCAGGGGGCGCCCAGTTGCCACAATCCCCCCGATACGCTTCTCTCCCCGCCAACAACCCCACCCCTAGGAGTCCCACCATGAAGGTCACCGTGGTGCAGATGAATCCCGGCGCCAACAAGGACGACAACATCGCCCAGGCGCGCCGCCTGATCGAAAACGCGGTGGACCAGGACAAGCCGGATATTCTCTCGCTGCCGGAGGTATGGGACTCCCTCGGCGGCGATCGCACCACCCGCACGGCCAACGCGGAACGCCTGCCGCCCAAGGGATCGAACGAGCCAGGCGGCCCCGCGTACGAGTTCCTCCGCGAAACCGCCCGCGCCGCCAAAGTCCATGTCCATGGCGGGTCGATCATCGAGCAGGGCCCCGAAAAGCTGTTCAACACCACGGTCGTGTTCAACCCCGATGGCACCGAACTGGCGCGCTACCGCAAGATGCACCTGTTCGACATCGTCGGCCCCGACGGCACCGGCTATCGCGAGAGCAACGCCTATGGCGCCGGGGATGAGGTCGTCACCTACGAAGCCAACGGCGTCAAAGTCGGATGCGCTATCTGCTACGACGTGCGCTTCCCCGACCTGTTCTGGGAACTCCGCAAACAGGGCGCCGAACTCATTTTCCTGCCCTCCGCCTTCACCCTCGCCACCGGCAAGGACCATTGGGAGCCGCTGCTAAAGGGCCGGGCGATCGAGACCCAATGCTGGTTCGCCGCCCCCGCCACCTGGGGCAAGCACCTTGAGGGCAAGGGCGAGGCTCGGTTTACCTACGGCCACTCCATGGTCGTGAACCCATGGGGCAGCGTCGTCGCGCAAGTCTCCGACGGCATCGGTTGGTCCACCGCCCGTCTCGACCAAACGGTCACCGCCCGCATCCGGCGCGACATGCCCGTCCTCGAACACCGGAAACGGGTGTGAGCCTCACCGCAACCGGACTGCCGGTCGGGCCACCGCGCCAGTTCACCCACGGGCGCATCGCGTTCGAGGCCGCACCGACCCCCGTCGCCACCGATGCCCGCAACCGGCTGGTGTCGCTGTACGGCAACTGCCCGCTCGCCCAGGCCGACGTGATCGTGCCGCTGGGCGGCGACGGGTTTATGCTGGAAACCATCCATCAGGCGCTGGAGCTGAACAAGCCGGTCTACGGCATGAACCGCGGCTCCGTCGGGTTCCTGATGAACACCTACGATGAGGATGACCTGCTCGGCCGCCTGAGCCGAGCGCAGGCGGCGGAGCTGCACCCGCTGCGGATGCACGCGGTGACCGTGACGGGTTCGGTCGTGGAGGCGCTGGCCTTCAATGAGGTCAGCCTGCTGCGCCAAATCCGCCAGGCCGCGAAAATCCGCATCACCATCGACGGGCGGGTGCGATTGGCGGAACTGTCCTGCGACGGGGTGCTGATTTCCACCCCCGCGGGTTCCACGGCGTACAACCTGTCGGCGCACGGCCCGATCGTGCCGCTGTCGGCCAATTTGCTGCCGCTGACCCCGATATCCTCCTTCCGCCCCCGGCGCTGGCGCGGTGCTTTGCTGCCCAGCACCGTCGAAGTGCTGTTCGAGGTCCTGGAAACCGACAAACGCCCCACCGCCGCCGTGGCGGATTTTACCGAGGTGCGCGACGTGGCCTCGGTCGCGGTCAGCGAGGACCGCACCGTCAGCGTGACCGTGCTGTTCGACCCCGACCAGGGCCTGTCGGAACGCATCATCGTCGAGCAATTCACCGTTTAAGGGAAATACCGCCCATGACCGCTTTCCCCGCAGCGTCTCCCGAGGACGTCGGGCTATCCACCGCCGCGCTAGGCCGCCTGTCGGCCGCGCTGAGGGATCGTGTCGCCGCCGGTCACGTACCGGGCGCGGTGGCGCTGATCGCCCGCCACGGCAAGATCGCCTACCACGAGGCGTTCGGTGCTCTGGCCCCCGGCGGCAGGCCGATGACCACGGATGCCATTTTCCGCATCTATTCGATGACCAAGCCCATCGTCTCGGTCGCTGTCATGATGTTGTGGGAAGAAGGCCGCCTGCTGCTCAGCGACCCCATCGCCAAATACATCCCGGAATTCGCGTCCACGCAGGTGGGCGCGATCGAAAATGGCGCGTTGACCATGGTCCCGGCCGCCCGCGCCATTACCGTGCAGGACCTGCTGCGGCATACGTCGGGGTTGACCTACGAGTTCCGCGGCAACACCCCGGTACACAAGGCCTACATCGAGGCGAAAGTCGCCCGCTTACGGCAAACCAACGCCGATCAGGTCGTTACCCTGGCGTCGTTGCCCCTGCTGCACCAACCCGGCGCCCATTGGGAATATTCGCGCTCCACCGACGTTCTCGGCCGCCTCGTCGAGGTCATCTCCGGACAGACGCTCGGCGCATTTCTCTCGGCCCGGATACTCGGGCCGCTGGGCATGACCGACAGCGGCTTCGCCGTGCCCGAGGAGAATCATTCCCGAATCGCCGAACCCTTCCCCAAGGACCCGGAGGGCGGGGCCGACATCTCGCTGCTGGACGTCCGGCGCACCGCGGTATTCGAGTCCGGTGGCGGCGGCATGGTCTCGACCACGCACGATTACGCCCGCTTCTGCGCCATGCTCGCCAACAACGGCCGGCTGGGCGAGGTGCGCTTGCTGGGCCGTAAAACAATTGAATTGATGACGTCGGACCACCTGGGCAACGTCCCCAGCAATCCAGACTTGCTGCCGCCGGGCCACGGCTTCGGCCTGGGCTTCGCCGTCCGCACCAGCGCCGGCCTGGCCCCGTTCCCCGGATCGGTCGGGAATTACTACTGGAGCGGCGCGGCCGGGACATCGTTCTGGGTCGACCCGGCGGAGCGGTTGTACGCGGTACTGATGATCCAGGCCCCAGTGCAGCGCGAACACTACCGGCTCCTGTTCCGCGATCTGGTCTACGCGGCGGTCACCGACTGAGACCGTGATGATCGCCGGCCAGCCTTGGCCAACGGTTGTATTCCTCATCGCAGTCGCGTTCGTTGCTGGCCTGTCGCGCGGCTTTTCCGGCTTTGGGGCTGCCCTGATCTTCATCCCCCTCGGTAGTGCCGCGGTTGGGCCGGCCCTCGCCGCGACGATCCTGTTGGCGATCGACGCAATCGGTGCGGCTCCGATGTTGCCGAACGCCTGGGGGCAGGCCGACCGGCGGACCGTTTTCATCATGAGCGCGGGCGCCTTATTCTCCTTCCCGGCGGGCACCGCTGTCCTGCGATGGATCGATCCGGTGACGTTGCGATGGGGTATATCCGGAGCCATCCTGCTACTGGTGATTTTGCTGACGTCCGGCTGGCGGTATACCGGCCGGCCTTTGACCGGCGTAACGATCGGGGTCGGGATGCTGTCCGGGTTTCTGAGCGGTTCCGCGCAAATCGGCGGTCCCCCGGCTATCGCTTACTGGCTGGGTAGCGCGGCTTCGGCCCAGGCCGTGCGGGCCAATATCGTTGTATTTTTTGCCTGCTCGACGGTTTACGGCGTCGTGGCTTATGGCATCTCGGGCTTGTTCGGTTGGACCATGGTTTGGTTGTCGCTGGCAGCTGGACCGGCCTATATGTGCGGCACGGTGCTGGGGATGCGCATGTTCGGGCTGGCCAGTCAGGAAACGTTCCGCCGCATCTCCTACGCGCTGATCGCGCTGGCCGCGATCCTGGGGCTGCCGGTTTTCCGCTGACCAGGGTAAGATGGCGCGTCCACCAGGGAGAAACCCCCATGATCGTACCCGAACGCGCACGCAACATTAGCTTTGTCGGCCACACCGACCAGGGCGGCCGGGGCGACGGCGTGCAGGTCATGGTGGACCGCGGCTACGCCTACATCGGCACCCGCGTCAGCCGAGGCGTCATGGTCACCGACGTGCGGGACCCCCGAAACCCGAAACCCGCCAATTTCATGCCGACCCATCCGAACTCCGTTTGCTTGCATTTGCAGGCGGCCGAGGGGTTCCTGCTGAACATTGAGGAGCTCGACCTGCGGGCGCTCCTGTCAATCAAAGATTATTACAGCGGCTCCAACCAGGTCGATTCGTCGCGGTACGGCAAGCGGGGCGTAGATTTCTCCGCCGGCATGCGGGTTTACGATATTTCCGACCCGGCCAACCCGCGTTCGATTGGGTTCATGGAGGTTCAGGGCCTGGGCCTGCACCGCATCTGGTGGACCGGCGGGCGTTACGCCTATGCCTCCGCGTTGCTGGATGGATTCACGGACCATATTTTCATCGTCATCGACATGGCGGATCCTACCAAGCCCGTGGAGTGTGGCCGCTGGTGGATCCCCGGCATGTGGGCGGCCGGTGGCGAAACCCCGCACTGGAAGGGCCGCTGGGCGCTGCACCACGCGGTGGTGGAGGACGACATTGCCTATGCGTCCTGGCGCGATGGCGGGCTGACCATCCTGGATGTGTCGGACAAGACCAAACCCAAATTGCTGGCCCACAAAGTCTGGAGCCCACCGTTCGGCGGCGGCACCCACAGCGCGTTACCGCTGCACGACCGGGATTTATTGATCGTCGCCGATGAAGCAACGATGAACATCGACCAGGAGCAGATGAAGTATACCTGGGTATTCGATATTCGCGATAAGACCAACCCGATCTCGATCTCGACGTTCCCGACACCATCCGATCAGGACTACGTCAAGATGGGCGGCCAGTTCGGACCGCACAATCTGCACGAAAACCGGCCGGGATCGTTCCAGTCCTCGACGACGGTGTTCGCGACCTGGCAGAGCGCGGGGGTGCGGGTCTTCGACATCGCGAACCCATACCGTCCGGAGGAGATCGGCTATTTCGTCCCGCCGCAACCGGAGACGTGGCGGGAGCCGATGCGCGGACGGGCGAAGATGCGCCACACGGCGGATTTGTTCGTGTCGAAGGAGGGACTGATGTACGTTACCGATTACGATGCGGGGTTGTATATCCTGCAATGGAACGGCGCATGATCGCCGCGATCAGCTTGATGCGGCGGTTGGACGCGGTCGATATCCATCGCTTCCGCCGCCATTGGCTGGATATTCATGGACCGCTGGTGCAATCCTTTCCCGGACTGCGCCAATATGTACAATGCCACGTCATCGACAATCCCGCGACAAACGCCGCCGCGCGGGCCTTGCGGATCGATGGGTTCCCGATCCTGTCTTTCAGCAACGATGCCGACCGCAAGCTGGCGCACGGTTCGCCCGCCATGGCCGCGTGTAATATCGATTCCCGGCAGTTTATCGGCGCGGTGTCGCGGGTCGTGACGACGCCGGTGGAAATCGTGCCGCCCGGTGCGCCTCATGGCCGGATGTCGGCGATCGTCCTTTGTCCCGCTGGCGCCGATCCCAACCCGGTCGAGCAGCAACTGCACCAGTTGCCGGCGTTGCGCGCCTTGACCCGCTACGATCCGCTGGAGCAAGGCCCGGCCCCCGCCAGCACCGTGCCGCATTTGGGCGCGGCGGTATCCGCCATTTTCCAGGCCTGGTTCGACAGTCTGATCGACCTGGAAGCCGCGATGGCCAGTTTCGACATCCCGGTCTTCGCCGTCGAGGAGCACTGGCTGCCGCCAACTTGAGAACATCCTCCGTTGGACGCACACTGTGCCATCAACACGGAGGAACTTCCCATGCAAATCGGCTTCATCGGTCTCGGCATGATGGGCAAAGGCATGGCCGCGAACCTGCAAAAGGCCGGCCATAAGATCATCGTCCACGACCTGACGCGGCAGGCGGCATCCAACCACCTGGAGAACGGCGCGGTCTGGGCCGACAGCCCGAAAGCTCTGGCGGCGCAGTGCGATGTGGTTTTCACCTCGCTCCCTACCCCCGCCGACGTGCGCGCGGTCGGTTGCGGCGAAAACGGCCTGATCGAGGGCTTCAAGCCCGGATCCGCCTGGTTCGACCTGTCCACCAACGCGGTGGACGTGGTCCGCGACCTCGCGGGGATCTTCAGGGAAAAGGGCGTTGCGTTCATGGACGCCCCGGTCAGCGGCGGGCCGCGCGGCGCGGCGTCCGGCAAGCTGGCCATCTGGATCGGCGGCGACAAGGCCGCCTTCGACAAATATCAATCCGTGCTCGGCGACATGGGCGACCAGGCCCGCTACATCGGTGCGATCGGTGCCGGATCGATCGCCAAGCTGGTGCACAACGCGTCCTCCGCCGCCATCGCCATCGTGCAGGCGGAGACCTTCACCATGGGCATCAAGGCCGGGGTGGATCCTCTGGACCTGTTCGAGGCCGTACGCCAAGGCGCCGCCGGCCGGTCCCGCACCTTCGACCGCCTGTCCGGCCAGTTCCTGACCGGCGTCTACGATCCGCCGGATTTCGCCCTCCGCTTGATCCACAAGGACGTATCGCTGGCTTGCCAATTGGCGCGCGAGGTCAGCGTGCCGATGCGACTGACCAACATGGCGTTGCAGGAACTGACTGAAGCCCTGAACCGAGGCTGGGGCCACCGCGACAGCCGCGTCGGCGCACTGTTGCAACAGGAACGTGCTGGGATCGATCCGATCAAGGTAGATCCCGCGAAGATCAAAGCTGTTATGGACAAAGGATAGTATCATGCAATTAGGCGCATCTCTGCCGGTCGGCGACATCGGCACCGGCCCAACCGTCGTTCGCGACTATGCCCAAACCCTGGAGGGCATGGGTTTCGACTATATCCAGGCCCCCGACCATGTCCTCGGCGGCAACCCCGCCGGCCACAAGGACAAGGCGCGTGTCGGCACCTCCGTTACCGCCTATCACGACCCCTTCGTGCTGTTCAGCTTCATCGCCGGCTGCACCAGCAAAATCGGCTTTGCCCCCGGCGTGTTGATTCTGGCGCAGCGTCAGGCCGTGTTGGTGGCGAAGCAGGCGGCCAGCCTGGACGAATTGTCCGGCGGACGCCTGCGCCTGGGTGTCGGCGTCGGCTGGAACGTGTTGGAGTTCACCGGCCTGAACGAGGACTTCCACAACCGCGGCAAGCGGTCGGAGGAACAGGTTCAGGTCATGCAAGCCCTGTGGGCCAACGATCATGTGGATTTCAAAGGAAAATACCACACAATTGACGATTCCGGCATCAATCCGAGGCCAAAATCGGGCCGTGTGCCGGTGTGGTTCGGCGGGCACGTCGATGCGACATTGGAACGCACCGCGAAATGGGGCGATGGCTGGATGCCGTTGGCCTACCCCGCCGACGATTCCGCGCTGAAAGCGTTCGATAAACTGCGCGGCCTGATCGCTGCCGCCGGCCGCAAGAATGAAGACGTTGGCATCGAAGTTTGGATGTCGTTGGGCTCCGACGATCCCGACCTATGGCGCAAGGATTTCGCGTTCTGGAAGGCGGCGGGGGTGACGCATGTCACCGCCCACACGACCTATGCCACCGGCCACCACAAACGTATCGCCGGCAAGACCGCCGCCGAGCATTTGGCGGCGATCGCGAAATTCCAGAAGGCGGTGGCCGATCTGGTTTAAGCCAGCGTGAGCGGGAGGCCTTCCAGGTCTTCCGCCCGTTCGATCTCGATCAGGACCGCAAAACCCTTTTTGTCGGGATCGCGGTCTTTTTCGGGTTGCACCAACCGGCGCCACACTTCCTCGTAAGCAGGACCGGAGCGATGGATTTTGGCAGTGCCGTAGAACCGGGCGATACCGCCCTTCGGCAGCACGCCGTCTACCCGCAGTTGCGGCTTGCGGAAATACACCGTCAGCTTGGTGCCGTCGGCCATAGCGGCGGAGGATGCGCCTTTACCACGCTCCCAACTCGCGAGGTGGTTGTCGTCGAACACCATGATTCCGCCGCGCGGCGTGACCTGCGCGAAGCCGCTTGGCAGCACGCTGCCGAGCAGACAGACATTGTCGGGGAAGGCGGTATTGATGTGGTCGTGCAGGGTTTTCGGGATGGTAGCCATTACGCGAATATCTCCCCCAGTCGTTTGATGGAATCCAAGGTCCGTTCGACGGGCAGGCCGGGCCATTGGCAGCGCATGATGAAGTGGTTTGAACCCAATAGCTCTCGATAGCGAGCGATTTCTTCCTTGACCTTCACCTTGTCGCCGATGATGAATTTGTCGCGGCCGTAATCCTCGAAATTGGAGTCGATCTTGCGGCCTTCGAAGCCCCAGGATGCATAGGCGGCATATTTGTATTGCAGTGCCTCGCGGCATTCTTCGTGGGCGGTGGCGTTGTTGGCGCCGACGTAGCATTCCACCATGATCGGGAAATCCGTCGCCGTCCGGTTGAATTCCGTCAACGCCGCTCGGTATGTTTTCATCAGCGGTACGGAATGGGACAGGCCGTTGCTGTTGACGATGATCCAGGCGTCGCCGATACGGGCCGCGCGCCGCACCGCGACCTCCGACGATCCGCCGATATAAAGCGGCGGTCCGCCGGGACGCACCGGCTTCATGCCGATGCCGGCATCGTTGACCGTGTAGAACCGGCCTTTGTGGGTGATCTTGTCCTCGGTCCACAGGCGGCGCATCAGTCCGATGGCTTCGTTAAAGCGCGGCGCGCGTTCGGACAGCGGAATGCCGAAGGCGTCGAATTCCGGCTGCCGATACCCCAGGCCGAGGCCCAGGATGTAGTTTCCGCCTGTCAGCACATCCAGCGTCGCGGCTTCCTCGGCCACATGCATCGGGTTCAGTGGGGGCAGGATCAGGATGTTCGGCCCGATCGTCATGCCCTGCGCGTGCGCCGCGATGTAGCCCATCATCGGGGCGATCTGCAGCATCTGCATTGGGTGCGTCAGCCAGTGGTGCGGGAACCACAACGATTTGAACCCGGCGTCGCGTGCGGTTTTTACCTGCGTGACGATTTCCGGAATCCGGTCGGGAACGCTGGTTCCCTCGGGGAACTGGGTATTGATCATCAATCCGACTTGCATTTCAGGCTGCTCCCATATTCAGCGCGCGCCAGACCCGTTCGCTGGTCACCGGCATTTCGATATCTTTTACGCCGCGCGGCCGCAACGCATCCAGCACCGCGTTGACCACCACGGGCAGGGCGCCGACCGTTCCGGCCTCGCCCGCGCCCTTGGCGCCAAGGGGGTTCAGCGCCGTCGGCACTGTATTGCTCATGATCTTGATGTCGCACGTCGTATCGGCGCGCGGCATGGCGTAATCCATGAAGCTGCCTGACAGCAACTGGCCTGAAGTGGGGTCGTAAGAAACCTGCTCCATCAGCGCCTGACCCAATCCCTGGGCCACGCCGCCATGGATTTGCCCTTTCAGCCCGATCGGATTCATCACGGTTCCGACATCGTCGGACACGGCATAGCGCAGCACCGCGACAGCGCCGGTTTCGGGGTCTACTTCGACCTCGCAGACATGGCAGCCATTGGGGTAGGTGTCTTGCTTGGGAGAGAATGTGCCGGTTTCGTAAAGACCAGGCTCCATGCCCGGCGGCAGGCGCGGCCCCTGGAACGCGGCCATCGCGACCTGTTTGATCGTGATGCCCTTGTCGGTTCCGGCGACAGTGAATGACCCGTCGCTGAATTCCAGGTCCTCTTCCGCCGCCTCCAGCAAATGCGCCGCGATCTTGCGCGCCTTCACCAGGATTTTTCCCGCCGCGACGGTCAGTGCAGATCCCCCTATGACCGTCGAACGAGACCCCATCGTCCCGATCCCAAACGCCACCCGGTCGGTGTCCCCATCGATATATTGCACCTCGTGCGGGTCCAGGCCGAGCTTCTCGTTGACGATCTGCTTGAACATCGTCTCGTGGCCCTGGCCCTGGTTTTTGCTGCCCATCAGGACCATGGCCGACCCGCCCGGATTGAAGCGAATTTCGGCGAATTCCAGCCCGGGGGAGGCCGCGCGTTCGATCGCGTTCACGATGGCGATGCCGCGTAACCGACCGCGCGCCGCCGATTCCGCTTTGCGCTCCGCGTAACCGCCCCAATCGGAAAGCTCCAGCGCCTGATCCATCCCCTTTTCGAAGGCGCCGCAGTCGTAATTGACCCCAAACGGATTGCGATAGGGCATTGCGCTTTCCGGAATCAAATTCCGCCGCCGCAAATCCACCCGATCGATGCCCAACTGCGCGGCCGCGGTATCGATGATTCGCTCGATGACATAAGTCGCTTCCGGTCGCCCGGCGCCGCGATAGGGCGCGGTGGGGTTCGAATTGGAAAACGCGATATTGACGTGCGTGTAGGCAGCGGGGATCGCGTAAGTGCCGGCCAGTGTCGACACATTGCTGAACGTCGACAGAAGATTTCGCTCAGCCGAAATATACGCCCCGACATTGCACAGCGTATCGACCCGCAGACCCACGAACCGCCCGTCTGCGTCCAAAGCCAATGTCGCATCGGCGATATTGTCCCGAGCATGCTCGTCGGACTGGATCGCCTCGCTACGGGTACTGGTCCATTTCACCGGTCGCCCAAGCTTGCGGGCGGCATACAGCGTCAGCCGGTGCTCGACATACTGCCAGCCCTTGGTGCCGAACCCGCCGCCGACATCGCCGGCAATCACCCGGATTTTGCTTTCCGGGATTTTGAAGATGTTGCGGGCCAGCGCATCCCGCACGCGGTGCGGATACTGCACGTCGGCATACAGGGTGAAGCGTTCCTCCCCTGGATCGTACACCCCGATGGCACCGCGCGTTTCCATGAAATGCGCGTAGACCCGGCTGATGACGATACGCTGCCGCACCACGTGTGCCGCGTCGGCGATGGCGGCGTCCGTCGCGGCTTTGTTGCCCATTTCGTAGATGTGCGACAGGTTGCCAGGGCACTCTGGCCAAACCGCCGGCGCATCCGGGTCCAGAATCCGGGCAGTTTCGGTAATGGAAGGCAATGGCTCATAATCCACCGCCACCAGTTCCGCCGCGTCGCGGGCCTGTGCCAGGGTTTCCGCCACGATCATCGCCACGGGATCGCCGACATAGCGCACGAACCCGCGCGCCAGGCCGGGATGCGGCACATAGAACAGCGGCGATCCGTCCGGACGCTTGCGCGGCAGGTTCACCCGCATGGTGCCCAACCCGTCCGCCGCCAGATCGGCCTCGGTATAGACCGCTAGCACCCCCGGTGCCGCCAGCGCCGCCGCCGCATCCACCGAAACGATGCGGGCATGCGCGTGCGGGCTGCGCAGCATCGCGCAATGCGCCTGTCCGGGAATGTTCACATCGTTGATGAACCGCCCCTGGCCGCGCAGTAGCCTGGGATCCTCGAACCGAGCGACGGGCTGGCCGATACCGTATTTTGCCATGGAGACTAACCCTTCGGCGGAACGTCGAGCCGCACCACGATGCCTTGCAGCTCGGGCAAGGGCGCCGGATAGCGCTGCATCACCAGCGGATCGTGGCCAGGAACGATCAACGACGGGTCCGACGCATGCGCGCGCAGCGTATCGAACGCGTCCAGCATGTCGCCTACATGGAACGCCGTCGTGAAGGGCCGGTAAGTCTCAAAATTCTCGTAAAAATGCGTCACGTCCGACGCCAGAACGACCACGCCGCGTTTGGTGTTCACCTTCACGAATTGCAGCCCGACCGAGTGCCCGCCCGTCGGCACGATCGAAATCCCCGGCAGGATATCGGCTGGTCCGTTATGATACACCACCCGCCCGTCGAAATTCAGCCGCACCATGCCGCAGACGTCGTCCGGCTCGAAGCTTTTGGCCAACTGCTTGTGTTTCATGTGGCGCCCGACCGCGTAGTGCATTTCGGGTTCTTGCAAATGAAACCTCGCCAAAGGGAATTTGTGGAAATTGCCGACGTGATCGTAATGCATGTGGGTCAGCACTACGTCCTTCACATCAGCCGGATCGACACCCAGCAGCGACAGCGAGTCGATGGGGTCGCGGTCCAAAACACGCCCGCGCTTCCCCCCGCTTTCGGCGGTAAATCCGATGTCAATCACTACCGCGCGATCGGCGTTCTTCGCCACCCACACGAAATAGTCCATGGGCATCGGCCCATCGTGCGGATCGCCACCGATAAAGTGCTCGTGCCGCATCGCGGGGCGACCGGCATAGCGCAGGGCAAACAGTTCGTATTCGGCGGTCATGGTCAGGCAGCTTCCTTGTAAGCGATCAAATCGGGCATCACCTTGCGGGTGAATAAATCGGTGGAGGCCAAAGCCTCCTCCCCCGTGATGTCCCCGAAGGCGAAGCGACACAGCAGATAGTTCAGCCCGGCGTCGTCGACGGTTTTTTGTAGGAAGTCGCGGACCTTGTCCGGTGTTCCGGCCACGGCACGACCCTGCGCCTCGGCGTCCTCGAACCGTTCCGGGAAGATAGCGTGTGCCACCGGCATCATGTTGTGCTTTTTCCACAGCACGAGGAAGGATTCCCGCCACTTGACGTAGCCGCGCCGCGCGACGTCGAGCGCTTCCTTCTCCGTCTCCGCCACCACGACGTGCCGGCCAACGCCCATCAGCGGAATATCGGCGGGGTCGTGGCCCAACGCTGCCCACTCGGCGCGATACCGGTCTGTCAGCACCCGCATCCCCGCACCCGCCAGGTTGCCGACGATGTTGACCTTGTGTTCAGCGGCCCAGGGCACCGCCTCCGCCCGGCCCAACCCGTACCACAGCGGAGGATGAGGCGTCTGGAACGGCGTCATCTCCATCGGCACATCATGGTACTGGTAGTATTTCCCCTCGAAGGTCAGGGTCTTCGACGTCATCCCACGCAGTAGCACCTCCAGCGCCTCCGCATACATCCCCGGCGTCTGCTCGGGGTCCAGCCCGTAATAACGCAGCTCAATGGGAGAAATACCGCGTCCGACTCCCAGCAGCAGACGCCCGCCGCTGAGGTGATCCAGCATGCAAATCTCCTCCAGCAGCTTGATCGGGTGATACAGCGGGAGCAGATACACCAGCGGCCCGAACCGCAGCCGCTTGGTACGCTGCGCGACAGCCGCCAGCCACACGCCCGGCGACGGCGCCACGCCCAGCGGCGTCGCGTGGTGCTCCGCCACATGATAGCCATAGAAACCGGCACGGTCGTACGCCTCGGCCAGCTTCAACCGTTCCTCGAAGAACCGGTCGAGCGGCGACAAGCTACGATCCATGTGGTCGAAAACGCCGAGCTGCATCATATGACCTCTATTCCGCCGCCAACTGGAAATCCACCGGTCTTACGGCCTGTTTCATCCCCTCATCGTATGCCGCCTGCCAATCGACGAGTGGGGAGACCCGTTCCCCGCTGCGCACCCGCTGATACATCAGGGGATCGTCCACCCCCGGCGGCACCGTGCCCTTATCCTGCAACGCCCGCGCCGCCATGATCAGCCGGCGGCGGGTGCGGGTGATCATCTGATCGGACGGCGCCAAATGCTCGAACGAATGATCCACGATGTCGCCCATGCTTTCGGTGATCGCCTGATCCTGCATGTGGATGTAGTCGATGCCGGTGTAGATCGTGTCGTTTCGCTGCGCCTCCCGGTCAATCAGGTAGTCGTTGGCGGCGTTCTGCACCGGGCGGTAGCGGCCGTACCAGTCGGACGAGTTCGGTTGGAACGCCAGCACCGGCGTGGCGCCCGGAATGGGTTTGCCGTCCGCCAGCGGCATGGACCGCGACGCCTTGTTCCACACCATCGAGACGAACATCGTGTGCGTATCGTCCATCGGCACCCAGGCCCGAGCCAGCAGCCGGTCGTTAAACGCCCCCTGCGGGATCCAGGTCCAGAAGGGCAGCCCGAAATGCGCGAACCGCCAGTATGTCTGGCCGTCCTCGATGGGCCGCTGGGCGCAATACATCGTCCCCCAGTCGGTATCCGCCACCTCAAACTCCGGTGCGCGGTTCAGCACCTGGTATTTCATCCAGTTGTCGTCCCGCACGTCCTCGGGCTTCACGCTACCGACGTGCAGATGGCTGAAGTGAGAGGTGTCGATATCGCCTTCCAGCGCCTGTAACCAGTTGCATTCCCGTTGCACGAACAGGATGGTTATCTCATCCGCCGGCAGCAGCGAGGCCTCGATGGCCGGCATTGGCGGTGCCTGTTCGCGGGTGCCCATGTAGACCCAGATCAGGCCGGCCCGTTCAACCACCTTATAAGCTTTGGCATGCACCTTCTGTTTGAAGTCCTGATGGGGAGGAATATTCGCCATGTCCGTGCAGTTGCCATCGGCGTCGAACTTCCAGCCATGGTACACGCAGCGGATGCCGCCGCCCTCATTGCGGCCGAAAAACAGGGAGGCGCAGCGGTGCGGGCAGCGGTGGTCCATCACCCCCACCTTGCCATTGCTGTCGCGGAAGGCGATCAGCTTCTCGCCCAGCAGCATCAGCCGCACCGGGTCGCCGTCGGCTGTCACCTCGGACGAGCGGGCGGCGGGGATCCAGTATTCCCGCATCAGGGCACCCATCGGCGTGCCGGGACCGACATGGGTAAGAAGTTCGGACTCCGGCTGCGTGGTCATGTTGTCTCCTCCCGGTTATTCAGGCGGAGACACGACCCTCCGCCTTCTTCCAGGCCGCGATCCCACCATGAATATGGCACGCGGTCGAGAGGCCGGCATCCTGCGCCGCTTGCACCGCCATCGCCGAGCGCTCGCCGAAGGCGCAGTAGAACAGGAGGCGTTTGGATTCCGCCAGCTCATGCAGAATGCCGCCGGGCTGGATGTTCTCCTTCAGGTCCGGATAGGGCGCATGCAGCGCGCCGGGAATGCTGCCGTGGCGGGCGCGTTCGGTGCGCTCCCGCAGATCGATCAGGGCGACGTCGGGGCTGCCGATCAGGGTGCGGGCTTGTTCGGCGGTGACGGCCCAGCCGCGGCGGGCGACTTCATCCTGATGCAGTCCCTGGTGCATGTTGGCGGGCACCGCGACGTCCATCATCTTGGGGTTGGACAGGTTCAGCCCGTTCATCAATGCCACGTAGGCATCGATCCCGTCGACCTGGAGGCGGGGATTGTAGCGCTTTTCCTCGCCGATCGTGCTGACGGTGTCGCCTTTGTAGTCGTGGCCGGGGAACACCATGGTTTCGTCGGGCAGCTTCAGCAGCCGGTTGAAGATGGAGTCGTACTGCGCCCTGGGATCGCCGTTCTGGAAATCGGTGCGGCCGGTGCCGCGGATCATCAGGGTGTCGCCGGTAAAGACCCGGTCGCCCAGCAGGAAGCAGTAAGAATCGTCGGTGTGGCCGGGGGTGTAGATCACATCCAGCGCCATACCCTCGATGGTCAGGCGATCGCCCTCGGTGATGCGCATGGACACGACATCGACCTTGGATTGCTCGCCCATCACGGTAATGCAATGCGTCTTGTCGCGCAGGGCGCCCATGCCGGTGATGTGGTCGGCGTGGAGGTGGGTATCGACCGCCTTGACCAGTTTCAGGTCGAGTTCCCGAATCAGTTGCAGATATCGATCCACCTTCTCCAGCACGGGGTCGATAATCATCGCCTCCCCCCCGCGGCGGCTGGCGAGCAAATAGGTGTAGGTGCCCGAGGTCTGGTCGAACAACTGGCGAAAGATCATTCCTCCCCCCTATGAAGCGATTATCGGTAAATCCTACTCATTTTCCGTCGCCTCGGGTAGAGGTTTTCTACCGCTGCCGCGGGTCCAGCGCGTCCCGCAGCCCGTCGCCCACCAGGTTGAACGACAGCACGCACAGGAAAATCGCCAGTCCCGGGAACACCGCCAGCCACGGCGCCTGCGTCAAAAACCGCTGCGCCGCGTTCAGCATCGACCCCCAGGACGGATCCGGCGGCTGCTGCCCCAGACCGAGGAACGACAGCGACGCCTCGGCGATGATGGCGGCGGCGATGGCGAGCGTGCCCTGCACCAGCACCGGCGGCACGATGTTCGGCAGGATGTGCCGCACCGCCACCCGCCACGCGGGATTTCCGACGGCGCGCGCGGCCTCCACATATTCGTTGCTGGCCGCGTCCAGAGTCGCCGCTCGGGCCACGCGCATGAAGCGGGGTGCGGTGGACACGCCGATGGCGATCATCGCGTTGGTCAGATTCGGCCCGAGGAAGGCTGCCAGCGCGATCGCTAAAATCAGGAACGGGCACGCCAGCATCGCATCCACCACGCGGCTGAGGATCGCGTCCGTCCAACCCTCGGCGAATCCGGCCAGCAAGCCGGCGGGTACCCCGATGCCGGCTGCGATGAAGACCGACACCACTCCGGCCATCATGCTGGCCCGCGCGCCGAAAATCACCCGGGACAGCACGTCGCGCCCGTTCTCGTCGGTGCCCATCCAGTGGGCCAGCGAGGGTGCCTTGCGAATCGCGGTCCAGGACGTGGCGATGGGGTCGAAGGGCGCGAGCAGCGGCGCGCAGGCAGCGACAACGACGAACAACACAATCACCGCCAAGCCAGCGACGGCGACCGGGCGACCGAGGAAACGCCGCACCGCCAGGCGCCGCGGGCTGCTTGCTTTGGGGGCTGTCATCCCGTCATTCTCCGCCTCATGACCCCCGACACGCTCGATCTCGACGCCTATCTGACCCGCATCGGCCACCATGGCGCAAGGGATGTTTCACTGCCCACGCTGCGGGCATTGGTGGCGCGCCACAGCGCCGCCATCGCGTTCGAGAATATCGACCCGCTGGCCGGGCGCATGCCGCTGCTGGATGTCGGTTCGCTACAACGCAAGCTGATCCACGGGGGGCGAGGCGGCTATTGCTACGAGCAGAACACGCTGTTTTTGGCTGCCCTGCGCGCGTTGGGTTTCACCGCCGCCGGCCTGATGGCGCGGGTGCGGCGGGGCGTGCCGCCTTTAGTCGAGACCGCCCGCAGCCACATGCTGCTGCGCGTCGATTTGCCGGAGGGGCCTTACCTGGCGGATGTCGGATTCGGTGGCCTGACCCCGACCGCGCCGCTGATGTTGCGCCTGGGCGCGGAACAGAAAACGCCCAACGAAACCTTTCGCCTGACTTCCGAGGGGGACGAATTGCTCCTCCAGGCAGGCATCGCCAGCGGGTGGGAGGATGTTTACCAGGCGAATCGGGTGAAAAAATCATGCCGTGACGAGGCTCGCGAGGAACGCATCGTCCCATCCGGCGGTCTTGCGGCGTAGCCGGAATGAATCCTTGCCGGCCGGCCTTCGACGCAGGTTGTGCGCCATGTGCTTAATGGTGGTGAAGTTGGCTGGGGCATGATTGGTTCTGACCCTGCACTCATCATCCCGAAAGATCATGT
>CAIYDT010000266.1 GCA_903924985.1 uncultured Acetobacteraceae bacterium | reverse complement strand
CTCGCGCTGGCCTTGTTGCTGGTGCCGCTGTCGGCTTTTGGCCAGTCGGTCCAGCAATCGGGCTCCGTGACCCCTGGGCAGGCCCCATACTGGGTCACAAACGGCGTCATCGGAAATTCCGGTAACGCCGCCGATAGTGCCATCACGTCGCTGGGCGTTACCAACGCCACCACTTCCGGGTTTTGCGTTTCCAGTGGTCGATCGACCGCTAGTGGGCGCCAGCAACTTTGCTTCGGCGCGCCACTCAACTCGGCCGCAACCATCTCGCTCCAGAACTACGGCACGGCGACCGCGCAGAACCTGCAATTCGTCATCAATGGCACCACCATCGTCATTCCGACTGGCGGCGGCACCACGGTTCCGACGATCACGGCGCCGCTCGTCAATAACAACATCATCTGCGCGGACGGCACGGCCGGCGCGCTGAAAGGCTGCACGACCGGCACCAACGGCCAGCTTTTCGTCGGCACAACCAGTGCAATACCGACGTGGGTGACCGCTTCAGGCGATGTCACGTCGATCAGCTCCGGCGGCACTTTTGTCATCGGCAAGGTCAACGGCGTCACCTACCCCGCATCCCCTTCGACCGGCACCGCGCCGTACGTCTCGTCCTCAAACACCATCACCTATGGCTCGATCCCTGTCACGGGCGGCGGCACGGGCCTTGCAACACTGACCGCGGGCGGCGTCCTCGTCGGCAATGGGACGAGCGCCGTCCAGTTTGCGTCGAGCGCCAGCATTGGTCTCTGCCTTCTCAGCCAGGGCGCTGGTACTGCCCCATCTTTTGGTTCTTGCGCCTCGGGCTCCGGTTCCGCAGCCGGCTCCAATACGCAGGTCCAGTACAATAACTCGACCGCGCTGGCCGGTTCGCCCAATTTTACATGGGTCAGCCCGGCGCTGACCATCGGCCAGAATGCGACCGCGACGGGCCAATTGGTTCTTGCCAACGGCGGCGCGCTTGGCACCTCGATCACGATCCAGAATCTCGGCAATACTTCGGCGTATAATTTCAACCTGCCGACCGGTGCGGGCACGTCCGGGCAGCCGCTGATTTCCGGCGGCGGTTCATCATCGTCCATGACGTTTGGCACGCTTGGTATTCTTGGCGGCGGCACAAACTGTTCGTCGGCCAGCGGCACCTGCGTCGATAATATCTCCGGCTTCTCCTCGACCGGCTTCATCAACCGTACCGGCGCGGGCACTTATGCCTTCACCACCACGATCGGATTGATCAACGGCGGCACAGGCGCGAACCTCACGGCGTCGAACGGCGGCATCGTCTATTCGACCGCTTCGGCCATGGCCATTCTGTCGGGTACGGCCACCGCCAACCAGATTATTCTGTCGGGGGCCAGTACGACCCCGGCGTGGTCAACCGCTACCTACCCGGCCACCACAACGATCAACCAGCTTCTTTACTCGTCCTCGGGCAATGTTATTGCTGGCTTGGCCACGGCCAACAGCGGGGTGCTTATCACGTCGTCCGGCGGCGTCCCCTCTATCTCGTCCACGCTGCCGAGCGCGGTGCAGGGCAACATAACGTCGACCGGCACCATCGCTTCCGGCACCTGGCAGGGCACGCCTATTGCGCTGGCTTATGGCGGCACCAACGCCAATCTGACCGCCTCGAACGGCGGCATTTTTTACTCGACCGCTTCGGCCGGAGCGATCCTTTCCGGCACGGCGACGGCGAGCCTGCCCTTGCTGTCGGGATCGAGCACGACGCCGGCGTGGGCGGCTATCTCGTACCCGGCGAGCGCCACCAGCGGCGGCGTGCCTTACTTCTCCAGCACATCGGCCATGGCGTCTTCGGCAGCTCTTGGCTCCGGGCAGATCGTGCTCGGCGGCGGGGCAGGTTCGGCGCCGACGACAAGTGCGAATGCCAGTATATCGAGCGGTGCTTTGAGCCTTGGCGCAAACGCCTCGGTTCTCGGCAGTGTCAAGATGTT
>CAIYDT010000265.1 GCA_903924985.1 uncultured Acetobacteraceae bacterium | reverse complement strand
TCAACTGGCGGTTGTTCACCCGAGGGGTGACTGACCGCACCTGGGATTTGCTGGGTCATACCGGCAGAATCCAACGATTCTCCCGGGCTTGGCAATCATCCAACTGCCGGATTTACGTTGAAGCACCCCGCTCGGTTGCTGGCCAAGGCGTCGGCGGGGACGCACGGCGGTCGCTAGCGGTTAGATTCAGACGGATCGTACCCCAAGCGTCGCGGAAAAGGCGGAAATCCGCCATTCCTTCCGGATTCCTCCGTCTGATTTTAACGCACGGCTTGTGCGGCGCCCCCCACCTGCTAGCGTTCGCCTGAACTCGCCAGGAGCCTCCCGCCATGCCCGTCGTCGAAACCGAACGCCACGGCCAAATTCTCGTCGTCCGCATGAACCGGCCGGAGGCCCTGAACGCGCTGAACCACGAAATGCGTACCCTGCTGGCCGAGGCCTGGACCGAATTCCGCCACTCCGACCAATTGGAGGTCGCGATCTTCACCGGTTCCGGCCGCGGCTTCTGCGCTGGGGAGGATATGAAGGAGTCGCTCGCGAACAACCTACCCGGCGGCCGCCGCCCGGCGATCGAGGATCCGTTCATGTCCGGCGCGCTGGAAAAACCCGTCATCGCCGCCGTCAACGGCTTCGCCATGGGCGGCGGGTTCATGTTGGTGGAGCGTACCGACCTGCGCGTCGCCGCCCGCACCGCCGTCTTCGAAGTATCCGAGGCAAAACGCTGGCTACTCGGCGGCTACAACCACGGCCACATCGCCAACGTTTCGTATCCAGTGGCGATGGAAATGGCGCTGGGCTTCCGCTTCACCGCGGAACGATTCCACCAGATCGGCTTCCTGAACCGTATCACCGAACCCGAGGGTCTGATGCCGGAAGCCATGAAGATGGCGGAACATTTGCTGACGTTGCCGCCAGCCTCGCGGGTTAACACCGTGCACATGATGCGCCAGATGCGTCCCTCACCGAGTGAGGAAATGCAGCGCCTGGCCGCCGCCCTGCACGATCACGGCGCGAAGAGCGATCTGATGGAATCCCGCGCCGCTTTCGCGGAAAAGCGGGCACCCAACTTCAAGGGTTGGAACGACCCGCAAGACCGCTACCGACTGCCGACTCTGGAGTCGACGAAGAAGTAACGCCCCCGTCGTCATGGCCGGGTCAAGCCCAACCATGACGGGGTGGCGGCTTAACTCAAACCCCTTCGACGATGCGGATATCGCGCACCGCGCCGTCGCCGAGCGCGTCGAGGGCGGCCTTGTAGCCGGGACTGTCGTGGGCGGCGATGGCGGCTTCGACGCTGTCGAATTCGATCAGTACGGTGCGCTGCGCCACACCGGCCTCATAGGTCTTGGCGGCGACGTTGCGCGCCAGGAAGCGGCCACCGGCCGCGGAGATCGACGGACCCGCCAGCTTGGCATAGGCCGCCAGCTTGTCGGGGTCGGAGATGGAGCGGTACGCGCTGATCCAGTATGCCTTGGCCATGGTTCCCTCATTTATGAACGGTTGCGGGCGCAGGGATACCGTCAGCCGCGAGGCTAAGCAAACGCGCGGCCAATACCATCAGCGTCGGTGAGGAATCCGGCACCGCCGCAAAACCGTATTTCGCGTAAAACCGCGCCGCGGCCTCGTCGATCGGGTGCGTCGCCAAGGCGCGAAAGCCGGCCCGCTGGAAGACCTCCGCGGCCCGCAAACAGGCGTCGCCGAGCAACTGCCGTCCCAGCCCCTTTCCGTGTTGGGAAACGTCGACCGCCAGTTGGCCCAGCAGCAGCAGCAACAGTGACACCGGATCGGGCGCGTTGCGACGTAGCGCCCCAGGCATCCCCACCCGGGCCGCCGAGGCCGTTGACAGCGCGTAATATCCCAGCACCGGCCCCTGATTCGCGATCAGAAACGTGCGGGAATCCCCCGTCACCTGATGGCGCGGTGCCCGGCCACGCAGCCATCCGTCCAGCGCGAAGACGCCGCAGGTAAAGGACGAAAGATCGTGATCCTGCCGCAGCGCCTCGATCGGCAGGTCAGCCACGGGGGGCCGCGGCGTTGGGGCGGATATCCGGCGCTGGACAGCAGGAATTCGGTCACAGTGGTGTGGCGCAATGCCGCGGCATGCGTCAGCAGCGATTTGGTCGCTTCGGTCAGGCGCACTTCGAGTCGCTCCGCTTTGGTTTCGCGTTCGAGAATCCCCGACATTTTGTCTTACTCCACCAACGCCGGCCCCGATTTTCCCGGGTATTGTCCGGTCCGTACAATGCCCGGACATGTGGGTGTCAACCGCCCTCTTGACCCAAGCGCCGAAGCGCGCACCCTTCGCCGCGAAACGTCAGGAGAACCACCATGAAACTCGGCATCACCGTCGACATGTCCGGCCCGCATCCGAAGCTCGACATGGATCGGGTTCTGGAAGCCGAGCGGCTGGGGTTTTCGCAGGTTTGGACGGGGGAGGCTTACAGCACGGACGCGGTATCCCCGGTTGCCTGGATTCTCGCGCGCACCACGCGCATTCATGCTGGTACCGGCATCATGCAGATGCCCGCCCGCACCCCCGCCTGCGCGGCGATGACCGTTTTGTCGCTGCAGGCCTTGTCCGGTAACCGCTTCATCTGCGGCGTCGGTGCTTCCGGCCCGCAGGTCGTGGAGGGCTGGCACGGCGTGCCGTTCGGCAAGCCGATGACCCGGACCAAGGAATACATCGCCATCATCAAGCAGATTCTGGCGCGCGAGGCGCCGCTGGAGTTCCATGGAGAGATCTACGACATCCCGCTGACCGGACCGACTGCATCCGGCCTCGGCCGCCCGCTGCGCAGCATCGCGCATGGCAATCCGGATGTTCGGTTTTTCACCGCCTCCATCACCCCAGCCGGGCTGCGCAATTCGGGGGAGGTCGCGGATGGCAACCTGCCGATTTTCTATTCCCCGGAACGGCCCGATATCGTGACGGCTCCGACCATCGAGGGACGGATTAAGGCCGGCCGGCCGGGTAATCTGGATGGCTACGATGTCGCGCCGTATGTGCGCGCTAAATTGGGGTCGGACCTGCAAGCCTGCCGCGACGCGATCAAACCGGAACTGGCGCTTTATATCGGCGGCATGGGCGCTCGGAAAAAGAACTACTACAACGATGTCGCCATCAGGCTGGGATACGAAGGCGAGGCCAAATCCATTCAGGATCTGTACCTCGACGGCAAGCGCAATGAAGCTGCCGCGCTGGTCCCAGACGCCCTGGTGGATGAGATTTCCCTGTGCGGGTCGGCAGATCGCATCAAGGACCGGCTTGCGGTGTGGAAGGACTGCGCTCGGAACGGCCATATCGGCACGATGGTCCTGAAAGGCGCCAGCGTGGACGCGATGCGGGTGGTGGCCGAGGCTGTGTTGTAGCCCCCGACGACCGCGCCTATCCTCCCACGCAATCAACGCCCCGTGGCAACCGAGGAAGCACCCCCATGACCGACCAGCCCGTAGTCCGCCTGGAGAAAGACGGCGATATCGGCGTCATCATCGTCAACTACCCGCCAGTCAACGCGCTCGGCCCAGGGGTGGCCGACGGGATCATCGCCTGCCTGAGCCAGGCCAACGCCGATCCCTCGATCAAGGCCATGGTGCTGATGGGTGACGGCCGCAGCTTCATCGCCGGCGCCGACATCCGCGGCTTCGGCACCGGCCGCAAGCGCGCGCCCCTCGGTGAGCGCACCTACGACGTCATGGACCGCAGCGGCAAACCGGTGGTCGCGGCCATTCACGGCTACGCCCTCGGCGGCGGGCTGGAAAACGCCATGGGGTGCCATTACCGAATCGCCGTGGCATCGGCGAAAGTCGGCCTGCCGGAGGTGCTGATTGGCATCCTGCCCGGCGGCGGCGGCACGCAGCGCCTGCCTCGGCTGGCCGGCCCCCAAGCCGCGCTGGACATGATCGTTTCCGGCCGCCACGTGCCGGCGCCCGAGGCGCTGAAGCTGGGCATCCTGGACGAAGTGATCCCCGAAGGCGCCGACCTTCGCGAAGCGGCGGTCAAGAAGGCCCGAGCGGTCGCCGCCATTCGCCCGCTGCCCCGCGTGCGCGACCGGGATGCGAAAGCCGATCCCGGTATCTTCGACGCGATGCGCAAATCCATCGCCCGCCGCGCCCGCAACCAGAAAGCGCCGTACAACTGCATCCTGGCCGTGGAAGCTGCCTGCACACTGCCGTTCGACGAAGGCATGAAGCGCGAGCAGGAACTGTTCCTGGAACTGGAAAACGCCGACGAAGCGAAGGCCCTGCGCTATGCCTTTTTCGCCGAGCGGGAGGTGGCGAAACTGCCTGATTTGCCGGCCAGCACGAAGGCCGCCGATTTCTCCAAACCCGCCGTGATCGGTGCTGGCACCATGGGCGGCGGCATAGCCATGTCGTTCGCGGATTTCGGCTACGACGTGCGCATCATGGACGCGTCGGAAGAAAGCCTGAACCGCGGCATGGAGCGGATTCGCAATAACTACGCCACGTCGGTGAAGCGTGGCAGCCTGGCGCAGGACGAAATGGACCGCCGCCTGACGCGCATCCACCCGGTCGCCGGCTACGACGACATTGCGGACTGCGATGTCGTTGTCGAAGCGGTGTTCGAGCGGATGGATGTGAAGAAGCCGGTGTTCGCCAAGCTCGATGAGGTGATGAACCCGGGTGCGTTCCTGTTCTCCAACAGCTCCGCGCTCGATCTTGAGGATCTGGCCACCGTGACGAAACGGCCGGAGAAGGTAGCCGGGACACATTTCTTCTCACCCGCCAACGTGATGAAGCTGCTGGAGGTGGTGCGCCCACCCAAAGCGTCCCCGGAGACGCTGGCGACCGCGATGGCGATGGGGCGGCGGATCGGCAAGATCTCCTCGATGGCGGGGAATACCGACGGGTTTGTCGCCAACCGGTCACGCGCGCCGTTCAACAGCGAAATGGTCATTCTCCTGGAGGAAGGCTGCCTGCCGGAACAAGTCGACAAGGCGATGGTCGATTTTGGCTACCCGATGGGGCCCTTCGCGGTGGGCGACCTGGCCGGCCTGGACGTCGGCGCCGAGGGCCGCAAGCGCCGGGCGCTGGCCAACCCCAATTACCGCAAGCTGCCGATCGCCGATAAATTGGTGGAGATGGGCCGCTTCGGGCAGAAGACCGGCGCAGGCTGGTACCGGTATGAGAAGGGCGACCGCACCCCGCACCCGGACCCGGAAGTCACCGTCATCATCAAGGAGGTCGCGGCCGAGATGGGGGTGCCGCAGAAGGAATTCACCGACCAGGAAATCCTGCGCCGGCTGCTGTTCTCCTCGGTCAACGAGGCGTGCAAGATTTTGGAGGAAGGCAAGGCCTATCGCGCCAGCGACATCGACGTGATGTGGCTGCATGGCTTCGGTTTCCCGCGCTATCGCGGCGGTCTGATGTTCTGGGCCGACGGGATCGGCGTGCGCGACGTCTACAACCAGATCGCGAGCTGGCATCAGCAGTACGGCGAACGCTGGGCGCCGTCCGCGCTGCTGCGGCGACTCGCTGAAAGCGGCACGGCGTTCCGGGATGCGAAGCCGGCTCCGTTTGTTTGATAACAAGGAAGGATGGCGACCATGTCCGCTGCCGAAGACCTCGACTCCCTGACCGACGATCAGTTCCGCCTGCATGTGCGGACCTGGATCCAGGACAACTACCCGCCGGAACTGCGCAACCCGCCCAAGCGGTTCCATTTCAGCGAGAGCAAGCCCTGGTACATGAAGCTGGCACAAAAGGGCTGGTTGACCCCGAATTGGCCGAAGGAATTCGGCGGCATGGGCATCTCCGCCAGCAAGCAGCTCATTTTCCTGGAAGAAAAGGAACGCCACGGCTGCACTCGTCTGAACGACATGGGCATGACCATGATCGGCCCCTTGCTGATCAAGTTCGGCCGCCCCGAGCAGCAGCAGTATTTTCTGCCGAAAATTTTGGCGGGGGAACATATCTGGTGCCAGGGCTACAGTGAGCCGAACGCGGGATCGGACCTGGCGTCGTTGCGCACGGAGGCAGTGCTGGACGGCGACCATTGGGTGGTGAACGGGCAGAAGATCTGGACGTCCCTCGCGATGGACGCCAACTGGATTTTTCTCCTGGTCCGCACCAACAAGCAGGCGAAAAAGCAGGACGGCATCAGCTTCCTGCTGGTCCCGATGGATACGCCCGGTATCACCGTTCGCCCGATCACCAACATCGATATGGCGGACGAATTCTGCGAGACTTTCTTCGACAACGTTCGCGTGCCCAAGGACAATCTGGTCGGCCAGATCGACAAGGGCTGGAGCATGGCCAAGGCCCTGCTGAGCTTCGAACGGATCGGCTCCGGCTCCCCCCGCCAGTCGGCTTATGCATTGAAGGCGCTGAAGGGCGTCGCCGAACGGATGGGCGTTTGGGAGGACGATCAGTTCCAGGACCGCTACACGAAGCTGCGTCTGGATCTGGAAGACCACAAAGACCTGTATGAAACCTTCGTTGAAAAAGTCCGCCGTGGTGAGACGCTCGGGTCCGACGTATCGATGCTTAAAATCAACCAAACGGAACTGTTCCAGAGAATCACGGAAACCGCGCTGGAAATCGCCGGGGAGTATGGCGGCGATCTGGGCCCGATGGACGGCAATCGCGAATTGAACCCCACCGGGCTGTTCCTCCAGTCCCGGCCTTCGACGATCTACGCCGGATCGAATGAGATCCAGCGGAATATCCTATCGAAGAACGTGCTGGAGTTGCCTGGGTAAGCGACGCTCTCGCTATCCACCATTCCCCATCTTCAGCCCCCGCCGCACCAGCGCCTCCCACGCTGCTTCCGGGGTATCCGCAAATTCGAATAACGCTATTTCCGCCGCCCCGATCATGCCTTCCGCCAGCAGCGCGTCGAACGAGATCACCCGCCGCCAGTACGCCTCCTCGAACAGCACGATCGGGATCCCACGCATCTTGCCGGTCTGGACCAGCGTCAGCAGTTCGAACAACTCATCCATGGTCCCGAACCCGCCGGGGAACACCACCAGGGCGTTCGCCCGCATCGCCATGTGCATCTTTCGCATGGCGAAGTAGTGGAACCGGAACGTCAATTCCGGTGTGGTGTAGGGGTTGGGCTCTTGCTCATGCGGCAAGCGGATATTGAATCCGATCGTCGGGGCCTCGGCATCCAGGGCACCGCGATTGGCGGCTTCCATGATGCCGCCGCCGCCCCCCGTGGCGATCACGTTGTCCCGCCAGCGATGATGCGGTTCCAGCGCCCCCCCGCGCTCCGACACGATTCGCGCGAAGGCTCGGGCGGCCTCATACCGAGGGGCACCCGCCATAGTGCGGGCGCTGCCGAACACGATGACGGTGGAGCGGATGCCCCAATCGCGCAGTCCAAGCTCCGCCTTCGAATATTCCAGCGCGAAGCGGATATCCCGCAGCTCGTCGCGCAGCAGGAAGTCGGTGTCTTCGACGGCCAGGCGGTAGCTGGCGGCGTGTTTTTGCGGGGTGTTGTCGGTCATGTTGAGACGCTGGCTGTCGCGCCGTGCCGGTGTCAAGCGGGCAGGCTTGACGGCAGGGTTCCCCCGCGCCCACGCTCCGGCGAAAGAACCAGACAGGGGCTTCTGACGATGCGACGACTCACGCTGACACTGATGGCCGGACTCGGCCTCGCCGCCACCCATGCGCAGGCGGCGCCGTTCAAATGCCCCTCGATAGGCGGCGATTTTGTCTTTGGGCAAGAGGCCAACATCAACACCCTCGACCAGATGACCTCCGCCACCATTTCCACCCGCAACATCGCGATGAACATTTACGAATCGCTGATGACGCGGGACGACAACAACAATCCGATCCTGGAACTCGCCGATTCCATGACCGAGGCGCCGGACCACCTGACCTTCACGTTCAAGCTGCGGCAGGGGGTGAAGTTCCACAACGGCAAAGCCCTGACCTCCGCCGACGTGGTGGCGTCGTTCGACCGCTACGCCAAAGTGGGCAATCAGCGCTCCACCCTGGATAACGTGAAGGGCTGGGACGCGCCCGACCCGATGACCTTCGTGATGCACATGAAGGTGGCGCAGCCGACCTTTATTGAGGCACTCAGCTCCTTCAGCGTCCCTATCGTCATCATCCCCGCGGAAAACCGCGACGTGCCGGCGCAGCAGCTCACGAACCCGATCGGCACCGGCCCGTTTCAACTGGTGGAGTCCGTCCCCGGCAGCTTCGTGAAGCTGAAGCGCTACGACGGCTACCAGCCCAACACGCATTTTGAGGTCCGCACCGGGTTCGGCGGCTACAAGCAGGCCTGCCTCGACACGGTCACTTTCCGCATCGTTACCGAACCCGGTGCCCGCGTCGCCGGCCTGAAAACCGGGGAATTGCAGGGTGTCGAGGATCTGCCCACCAAATCCCTACCCGACCTGAAAAAGGACCCCAAGGTCACCATTCTGCCGCTGAACAACTGGTGGATTCAGATCGCCAACCCCAACACATCGGCCCCACCGACCGACAATCTGCTGGTCCGCAAGGCCATTCAGGCGGCGCTGGACATGGATGAGATCATGGATGCCGCGTCGGACGGCAACTACAAGCTGAACGTCGGCTTCCAGTACCCCAACCAGCCCACTTACACCGACGCCGGCAAGGAAACCTACAACCTGCATAACGCCGATCTGGCGAAGAAATACCTGACCGAGGCGGGTTACAAAGGCGAACCGGTGATCCTGCTGACCAACAAGGATTACCCGCCGATGTACAACTCGGCGCTGGTGATGCAGCAGCAACTCCAGGCGGTCGGCATCAACGCGCAGATGAAGGTGGTGGACTGGCCGACCTCGGTGCAGCTGATGCAGAACACGACCGAGGGCTGGAACTTCCACTTCACCGGCTGGGGCACCCAGCCCGCGCTGGGATCGTTGGCCACGATGCAATTCCTGGTGCAGCCGAACGCCACCTACAAGCCCAAGGGCGGGGTGGATGATCCCGAGGTGCTGGCCGCCTGGAAGGGCATGAACGACCTGCCCGCCGCCGCCGACCGTCAGGCCGCCTTCGCGAAGATGCAAAAGCTGGTGCTGGAGAAAGTCTACGCCATCCCGTTC
Organism: uncultured Acetobacteraceae bacterium; assembly: GCA_903924985.1. Lineage (GTDB taxonomy): Bacteria > Pseudomonadota > Alphaproteobacteria > Acetobacterales > Acetobacteraceae > Rhodopila. Next base: position 4,124 of record CAIYDT010000265.1, on the reverse strand, counting down.
GGCTCCTTCACCAAGGTGCAGGGCGTGCGCTCCAACGTCGGGGGGTTCGTGCCGTTCCGCATCCCGCGCATGGCCAATGTGTGGCTGACACACTGAATGGGGGGCATCCTCGTCCGCCGGCTGGGTAGCGCCCTGCCGATCATGCTGATCGTGAGCCTGATCACGTTCGGCATGATCCACTTGATTCCCGGCGACCCGGCGGTCGCCATCGCCGGGCTGTCGGCCACGGCGGAGCAGATCGCCAACATCCGGCACGATCTGGGGCTGGATCAGCCGGTGTTCACCCAGCTGTGGCGCTGGTACGCCAACCTGCTGACCGGGGACCTCGGGCGGTCGCTGCTGCTGGGGCAGCCGGTGGTGCACGTGATGCTGCAACGGTTGCCGGTGACCTTGGCGCTGTCGGCCTACGCGCTGGTGCTGACGCTGCTGATCGGGCTGGTCAGCGGTATCGTGGCGGCGCTGAAGCAGAACACCTGGGTGGATCAGGCCGCCATGGTGCTGGCCATGTTGGGCATTTCCTTGCCCAACTTCTACCTCGGGCTGCTGATGATCATCCTGTTCGCGGTGGACCTGCGCTGGCTGCCGACCGGGGGCTATATCGCCTTCACCGCCGATCCGCTGGGCTGGCTGGCGACCTCCACCATGCCGGCCGTCTCTCAGGCGCTTCTCCTGGCCGGGCTGTTGGCCCGCATCACGCGCTCCACCATGCTGGAGGTCTTGCGCCAGGACTACATCCGTACTGCCCGGGCGAAGGGTCTGCCCAACCACCGGGTGGTGCTGAAGCACGCGCTGGCCAACGCGCTGATCCCCATCACCACCGTCGTGGGCATCATCGTCAGCCTGCTGATCTCCGGATCGGTGGTGACGGAGACCCTTTTTTCCATTCCCGGCATCGGCCAGCTGCTGACGCAGGCGGTGCTGAACCGGGATTATCCCATGGTGCAAGGCGGGCTGCTGATCACCACCGGGCTGCTGGTGCTGGTGAATATCCTGGTCGACGTATGCTACGCCTTGCTGGACCCGAGAGTGCGCTATGACGGCGCCTGAGGAACTGGAAGCCCCGCGTCAAAGTCCCTGGCGAGCGACGGTCCGCCGGCTGCTGCATCACCGGCTGTTCCTGCTGGGCCTGGGATTGTTCCTGATCGTCGCCGTGGTGGCGGTCCTGGCGCCATGGATCGCGCCGCAGGATCCCAACAAACTCGCCATGCGCTTCAAATTCCATGCGCCGGATGGAGATTTCATCTTCGGTACCGACAACTTCGGGCGCTCGTTGTGGTCCCGGGTCGTCTGGGGGGCGCGGCTGTCGATGTTCATCGGCTCCGCCGTCGTGCTGATCAACGCCGTCGCCGGCACGGCGATCGGGGCCGCCGCCGGGTATTTCCGCAAGCTGGACAACGTGCTGATGCGCTTCAACGACGCGCTGATGGCCTTTCCCGCCGTGCTGCTGGCCATCGCGGTCACCGCCGTGCTCGGTCCCTCCGTCAACGACGTGATCATCGCACTCGGTATCGTCTACACCCCGCGCACCGCCCGCATCGTGCGCTCGTCGGTGATCGTGCTGCGGGAGATGGAGTATGTCCAAGCCGCCGTCGCCGCCGGGGCCGGGCATTGGCGTATCCTGCGGCGGCACATCCTGCCGAATGCGATGGCGCCGCTGATCGTGCAGCTTTCCTTCCTGTTCGCCTACGCCGTGCTGACCGAGGCGACCCTGTCCTTCCTCGGCGTCGGCGCGGTGCCGCCCACGCCGACGTGGGGGAACATCATGGCCGAGGGCCGGCAATACATGATCGACGCGCCGTGGATCATCGCTATTCCGGGCATGGCGTTGATGATTACGGTCCTGGGGTTGAATTTGCTGGGGGACGGGCTTCGGGACGTGCTGGATCCCCGGTTGCGGATTCAGTCGTAACGGCACGGTAAAATTCGATGCAGGCGCGCGCGAGCGCCCCCGGTTTTACCGAGGGTTTCTACGTCAGGCCGGGAGTGGGTCGGGTGGACCCTCGCCGATCAGATATCCCAGTACCTGGCGGACGGTCGGTCGCCGGAGGTCGCGCCAATCCCAGACCCAGGTGTCCGGGCGCTGGTCCCGTTCGCGCCGGTAGGAATGTTCCCGCCGGATGCGCACCGCGTGGAGGACCGTGAAGCTGCCGCCGTAGGACTGGAGCGTTTGGAGCAGGTCGTTCCAGAGTTCGCCCGTGCAGAAGCCGGGGATGACGGCGAGATCCATGCAGATGTAGGCGATGGTGCGGCCGATGGGGCGGCGGCGGACCTCGGCTTCGAGTTCCTTCAGGGTGGGGATGTGGAGCGAGTCCGGATCGAACGGGCGGCGCCTGGGACGCGCGGGTGCAGTGTCCGGGGGCGGTTCGTCCGTCGGGCGGGCCGGTGCGCGGTCGCGCGGTGGCAATTCGGCGATATCCCGGCCTTTTTGGGCGCGGGCGAGGAGATAATTTTCCAGGGCCATGAGGCGGAGGATGCCGCGCTGCACGCGGGCGAGCATGGACGGGAGGTCGTGGGTGCCGACGACGGCGGCCATGGTGGCGAAGGACGGGAGGGCGGCCTGGGCGGCGGTGGTTTCAACGAGGCGGCGGCCGTGGCCGAGGAGGATCCGGACGAGGTGGACGAGGGCGGCGAGGCGCTCCGGCATGGTTGGGGTGGTCCGATCCTTGGGGGGATCGGGTTGGGCCGGCCGGGGGGGGGTTGGCGCCTCGGGGTGCATGTTTGTGGTGTTAACGTAAATGTTAGATAATGTCAAGTTGGGGGTGTCTCTCGCCTATCCGGTGGCAATCACCGACCGTCAACCGTTGGCGTCGATCGTGCGATTCGTGCTGTGGCGGCATTGCCCAGTTCTGGGCTGGCTGATCGTCGCCTGGACGAAATAAGTATATTTTTACACGGATGAACACAGATTAACATGATGGCCGGTTTCTATAGGACGATTCGGCGGAATTCCAGTCGGGGCTTGGAGAAATTTATCAGCAGGTAGGTGATTTTTTGGGTTGCTCGGAGGTAATTGACGCATTGGGCGACGTGGAATTCGTTCAGCGCCTGGACGACTTTCAGTTCGACGATGACGGCGTCCCCGACGATCAGGTCGGCGGCATATTCGCCAACGACGAAGTCCTTATAGTGCACGGAAATACCGCGCTGCTGCGCGACGGCGAAGCCGCGCAACCGCAATTCGCATGCCAGGGCGTTTTCATAGACCTTCTCCAGAAACGCCGCCCCGAGCGTATTCGAGACCTCGAACGCGGCACCGATTATGCGCTCCGTCAGTGCATTCATGTTCCGGCCATCATCGTTCATCTGTGTTCATCCGTGTAAAAAATATTTTTCGGCAACCGCGAACGCCGGGATAATTTACACGGCAGTGGTTAACAAAAAGTTAAGAGCGCGGGCAGATTTGCAATATTTCCCCCATGGGCAGCCGCGGGGAGCTGGGTGCCTCGATGAACGGTCCCACTTCCGAACGTGAATGTCGCCGCCGCTGTCAGCGCGGCCGGCTACCGCGCCAGATACAGCCGCCGAATCGGCTTCAGGACGAAGATCGCCAGCGCCGCCACCGAGCTGGCCTTCCAAAATTCAAGCAGACCGTGTGAAAACTCATCGGCGGAATGAAAATGAAGAAGGCCTTTCTTTTTCTCATTGGGAAATGTGTCCATCAGCTATGGCGGAAGGGCATCTATGACCGATAGCAGCCAAATTGTCCTATCGCATTCGATGCGGAATCGAGTTTTCACACGGTCGGCAATTGCTTTCGCCTCTCTGGCTTCCTCTGGGCGGAGGTCTGGAACGCCGCCGGGAAAATCAGAGAGCATTCGGCCGGCATGGATTCGCTGTCTCGAAGCGATGAGAGACTCAACCCGCTGTTTATCCCGGCTATCGAGGATGGCATCTTTTTGACCGGCCGTTGCGCCATTCAAAAGGTCCTCGATCCTCCACCGTCTGGGGTCCTCTTCGAACGTTTTCGACCCAAAGACGCCGACACCTAACCCATCTTATTCACCGCATAGCAGGGATTCAGAAACGGGCATGGTACAACCATCTGGAATCGCTTAGAGATTGGGTGCTGACGCCACTCTCCAGCCCCGGACAGAATCTGCCATGCCCGCCGCCGATGACGATAC
>CAIYDT010000264.1 GCA_903924985.1 uncultured Acetobacteraceae bacterium | reverse complement strand
TCAGTATGGCCATGGTGAAGTACCTTCATGGCCGGCCTTTGGAACCGCCAAGACGGCTTCAGGCCGCAGGACCTACAGCCATGGGTTGAACAACAACCGCGAGAACAGGGCGGAACCGGAGCTAACTGCCGGATTTAGGATTATTTACTTCGAGGTGATGACCACCCTCGCCATGTTCATCGGCCTGATCGTGGGGCACGTCATCCAGCCGGGGAGCGGGTTGAACGTCGATCCCTCGACCTTGGACCGCAAGGCGGTGGCCCGTTACGCCGATGTGCCGCATCAGGATGTGGCGACGTTTCTGCTGAACATCATCCCGAATACGGTGGTCGACGCGTTCTCGAAGGGCGAGATCCTGCAGGTGCTGCTGTTCGCGGTGCTATTCGGGCTGGGTCTGTCCCGCATGGGCGAGGCCGGCAAGCCGGTCACGGTCTTCCTGGATAAGGCCGGCGGCGCGCTGTTCGGGGTGATCGGAATCATCATGCGCTTCGCCCCGCTTGGCGCGTTCGGCGCCATGGCGTTCACCATCGGCCGTTACGGCATCCACACGCTGCTGCAGTTGGGCCTTCATCGCCCAGGCGCTGAACATTCCTCTGACCTGGGGCGATTATTTGCTGATCCTGGCGGTGCTGTTGCTGACATCGAAGGGCGCCGCGACGGTAACCGGCGGCGGCTTCATCACTTTGGCCGCGACGCTTGCCACGATGAACGGCAACTCGGTGGCAACGATCTTCGTGGCGTGGTGGGAGGGGACGCTGGACGCGGAACGGGCCCGCCGGATCATAAACCGGGAGGAACCGCCGGTGGCGATCGAGGGGTGAAGCTATCCGGCGGCCGTGTCCCAGGGGTTTATGAGCGGAACACCGCGCCCCTACCGGTCCGTCAGCCGCAACTCGATCCGCCGGTCCTTGGCATAAGCGTCCTTTGTATCCCCGGCGCTGAACGGCTGGAACTCCCCGAACCCCGTCGCGGCCAAATGTTCCGGCGGCACGCCGAACGTAATCAGCAGTTGCACCACCGTGATCGCCCGGGCTGCCGACAATTCCCAGTTGGACGCAAACGTCCCGCCCCTCAGCGGCTGAGGGTCGGTGTGCCCGTCCACCCGCAAGATCCAATGCAGATCGGGTGGGATGGTCGCCGCGATGTCTTTGATGGTCGCCGCGATGGCGATCATTTGCGACACCCCGGCCGGAGTCAGGTCCGCTTTGCCGAGGGGGAAAAGCACCTCGCTCTGAAACACGAAGCGGTCGCCGATCACCTGGATGCCGGGTTTGTCCGCAAGCAAGATGCGCAGCTTGCCGAAGAACTCGCTGCGGTATTGCCGCAACTCCTCCACCTTTTCCGCCAGCGCGATGTTCAGCTTCTGGCCGAGATTGTCGATCTCGATGTCTTTGGCGCGCGATTTTTGCGTTTCGATGCCCAGTGCGAGCTGCACGGAGGCAAACTGCACCCGTAGTTCCTCCACCTGTCGGTTCAGCAGTGCGATTTGGGCGCGGGCACTGTCGCCAAGCCGCTTCTCGTCTTTCAATTGTGCCCGCACCGCCGCGCGCCGGTCCTGCTCCGTTATCGTCGCGGCGGCGGCGTTCTGTGCTTGCTTCTCCAACTCGTCCCGCAGCGCCGTCAGGGCCTGGGTCTGGGATTCCAGCTTCGCGATGTCCGCCAGCCTGGCTTGGATCGTCGCTTTGTCAGCGGTTACTGTCTTGTCCAGCTCCGCTTGCAACCGCGCCAAATCCGCCGTCCGCGCCGCGATCGTTGCCTGGTCGGCTTGCCCGGTTTGCTTTAACGTGGCGACCTGCCCCGACAGCGCGTCACGAGCGGCGACGGCGGCGTTTAGATCGCGACCGAGGCGGGACACAGACAACTGCAAATCGGCGTTCTGGCTTTTCTCCAGTGACAGCGCGTTCGACAATTGTTGCAACTCGGCGCTGACCTTGGCCAGCGTGTCGTTGCGGCCCGCCAAGGTCGCGGTCAGGAAGGCCTGCGTCAGCACGAACACCAGCAGCACGAAGATGATGACCATGAGCAACGTGGACAGTGCGTCCACGTAGCCAGGCCAGGCATCCAGCCCGTTCTCGCCGCGGCGCCGAGCGCGGGCCATCGATCAGGCCTGGCGGGACGGTTCGGCCAGGGCGGCGACCGTCCTGGTCAGAATGCGGATATCCCCGCGCAACTCGGCCGTCATGGCGGTGCGGCCGTGTTCGGCGTCGGACAGGATTCGGTTCAGGGTCAGCTCGATCGTGCGCAGGTGGTTGCGGGCGATCTCATCGCCACCCTGCGTGTCCGACAGGCGCTGCAACGCCGGACCCAGCGCGCCCTGGGATTCCGCGATGCGAAGCATAAGCTGCTGGTTTGCACGCATCGTGTCCGTCAGCATGCTCAGCCGGTCGTTCAAGGTCAGAATGGCCTCACTGGCCTGCACCCGGCCTTCCTCGCCCCGTGTGAGGATGCGTTGCAGCCCCTCCATGTTCTCGGCCGTCTGTTCCAGCAGCGCCTGCACGTACACCGGGACCGATGCGTCGCCCTCGGCCAGCGCGCCGGAGGCCAGGCGGGTAAGGCTGGCCAGCCAGTCTTCCAGTTCATTGAAGAACCGATTCTGCGCCTGACCGGCGGTCAAATCCAGGAATCCCAACACCAGCGCGCCGGACAGCCCGAACAGGCTGGCGGAGAACGCCGTGCCCATGCCGGCCAGCGGCTTCACCAGCCCGGTTTTCAACTGATCGAACAGCAGGTTCAGGTCGCCCGACCCGGCGGACATGTTGCCGATCACGTCCGACACCGCGCCGATGGTTTTCAGCAGACCCCAGAAGGTGCCGAGCAACCCAAGGAAGATCAGCAGCCCGGTCATGTAGCGGGACAACTCGCGGCCTTCGTCCAGGCGGGAGGAAATGCCGTCCAGCAGGCTGCGCATCGCGGTGGCGGACAGGGTCAGGCGGCGCTGCTCGCCCTGGCCTTCCCGCCCCTGGCCTTCCCGCCCCTGGCCTTCCCGCCCGGCGAGCATGCTGGCCATCGGCGCCAGCAGGCGGGGGGCTCGGACCGTCGCCAGCCGGCTGCGGGCGTTCTGATAGGTGTCCAGCCAGGTAACCTCGGTGGTCAAGCGGAGGACCTGGATCAGGTTCCAAAGGATGCCGAACAACAGCACCCCAAGGATCAGCCCATTCAACTCGGGGTTGTTGCCGAAGATCGGCCGCAGCACCGGCTCCAGGTACACGCCCAGCCCCCCGACCAAGGCCAGGAACAGAACCATGCGAACCAGATAGACAATGGGCCGGGTCATGGTGAGATACCTGGCCCGGTGCTGATGTCCACCCGGTCGGGCGGGCCGCCGCCGGCCTGGCTGACGAGGGCCCTGACGTTGATCCGTCGGGAAGGCACGCCATTGCTTAACAGCGTGTCGCGCGCCGCGGTCGCCCGAGCCAGAGACAGGCGCCGAGCGCTGGAGGGATCGTCCGGTTTCCCCGCCGCGTAGGCGATGACCGTGAAGCTCGGCGTCCCGTTGGTATAAGCGGTTTCGATCAGCCCCTGGATCGCGGCCGTTCCGTCCTTATCCAGCTCCGATTGATCGGCGGCGAAGGGGATGCGGATGCTGGCCGTTGCCGGTTTGGGCGTTTCGGCAGCCGGCGGCGCGGCCAACGGAGCCGGCGCGACCGGAGGAGGCACATCCGGCAGCGCGACAGCCTCGGCGGCCGCCGGTGCGGCCGGTGGGGGAGTCCGCATCGCTGGTTGTGCCGGGGCGGTCGGCGTCAGCGTCACTTTCGGCCGGGGCTGCGCGGGCGGAGCCATGCGGAATGGCGACGGTTTCGCGGCGGGAAGCCCGTCCAGGGCGTGCAAATCCACCGTCACCTGCGCACCGGCAGGGGGGGCGGCACACAAGCTGGCGACGATGAGAAGGGGAAATTTGCGCATGCGGGTGCATCCTAGCCCATGGCTGCCAATGGCTTCAATGAAGCGATCCGATATTACGCCTTCACGCCCGAGGCGATCACCGCCGCGATGGGCACGTCCAGCCCGTCTTCGCCTCGGAAAGGCTCCGCCGCTGCCGCGATATGCGCCAGGATTGCCGGCATTGCGGCCGCTGGCTGCGCCGCGATCGTCGCCGCGGTGCGGGCGGTCCCGCTACTGAAGGCGGCAATCAAGGCAGCCGCACCGGCGTGGCGCCAGATTCCCCGGACGGTGGTGGTTTCGACCTCCGCGAACCCGGCTTGCCGCAATGCGCTGGCGCCACTGTCCGGGGAGGCGAACCCGCCGCCGGACGGTGGGGCGGTGGATGCCTTTGGATCGCCGCACGCCGCGATGGCGTCGAACAGCAGCTTCCAGGCGATGTTCTCGGCGTGGGCGGCCCAGAAGCTGAACGCGATCCGGCCGCCCGAGCGTAGTACGCGGTGGGCCTCCCGCAATGCTATTTGCGGGCGTGGCACATGATGGATGCCGAAATTGGACACCACGGCGGAGAAGGACGCGTCGCCGTAGGGCAGTGCCTCGGCATCGCCTTGATCGAACCGCAGGCCGGGGTGCCGGTCGCGCGCGACGGCCAGCATCGCGGCGGAGAAATCCAGGCCGGTGACCGTCGCACCGCGGTCCGCGGCGGCCTGGGTGACGAAGCCGGGGCCGCAAGCGACATCCAGCAGGTCGGCGCCGGGTCCGATGCCTTCCAGCAAGGCAGGGATGAACTGCCGCGTGGCGGTGGCGAAGGATGCCTCGTAGGCGGCCGCGGCTCGGTTCCAGCCCTCGCGCTCGAAGGTGCGGACGGCTTCCGGGTCGAAGTCCATGCTCAATAGGTCCGGAACATCGTCGCGATCGCGTCGTGGTCGCGGGTGCGGGTCAGCGCCAGGGCCAGCAAAATGCGCGCTTTTTGCGGGTTGAGGTTGTCGGCGACCAGGAACCCGTTTTCCTTGTGCCGCGTGCCATGGAACACCCGTCCCGATCCGGCGCGGGTGCTTTGCACCACCACGACGCCCTGGGCCGCGGCTTCCTTCAACGCGGCGGTTTCGTCGGGTGAGGTGCCGCCGGGGGCGAAGCCGGCGGACACGATCCCCCGTGCGCCGGCCGCCACGAAGGCCTTCACGGCGGTGCCGTCGCAGCCGGCATAGGCGTAGGCGACGTCCACCCGGGGCAGGGCGTCAATGGACAAAAGATCGAATTCGGTGTCGGGGGCGCAGCGGCGCAGCGGTCGGCGGTAGAACGCGATGGCGTCCCCGTCGGCATGCCCCAGCACCCCGAAATCGGGGGAACGGAAGGTTTGCATCCGCAGGGTGGCGGTTTTGGTGACCTCCCGAGCGGCGTGGATTTCGTCGTTGAGAAGGACGAGGACGCCCATGCCGCGCGCCTCGGGGCTGGCCGCGACCCGGATGGCGTTGACCAGATTCATGCCGGCATCCGACGACAGCGCGCTGGAGGGACGCTGGGCGCCGACCACCACCACGGGGATCCCGATTTTCGACGTCAGATTGAGGAAATAAGCGGTCTCCTCCAGCGTCGCGGTGCCGTGGCCGATGACGATGCCGGCCAGGTCGGGATGATCCGCGACCGTTTGCGCGCACAAAGCCGCCAGCGCCATCCAGTCGGCGAAGCCGATGGCAGTGGACGGAATATTGCGGTAGCGCACGGGGATGACGTCGGCGACCAGCTTCGTGTCCGGCCAATGCGCCAGGATCTGGTCCGCATGCATGACGTTGCCGGCGGCACCGTAATCCTGGATGTCCAGCGGCCCTCGTCCGAGCGAGGCGATGGTCCCGCCGGTGCCGATGAACGCGACTTTTGGGAGGGTCATAAGCTGGGTCCAAATACCGACGAGGACGATGTTTCAGATGGGGTAGGGCACAATCCTCCCAACCCGTCATCCTCGGGCGTGACCCGAGGAGCGCCACAAATGCCGGCGGTAACGGCG
>CAIYDT010000263.1 GCA_903924985.1 uncultured Acetobacteraceae bacterium | reverse complement strand
GAACTAACGGTTACGTCTGAATATCTAACGTAGCGGACATGCCGCGCCAAGGGGAATCTGGGAGCCATCCCGACTCATGGACGGTCCGGAACACGGCGGCCGCCTCGCCCCACAACCTGTCAAAGTCTCGGTGCCGAGGTACTAGAGGCCGAGCGAATCCAGGCGGATAATGGGAACTTCGGCACCGGCGGGAAGGGCTGGCGCATGCGGCGGACGCAACACCAGCGCGTCGGCCTGGGCCAAACGGCGCAACATCGCGGAGTCCTGGACCGCGAAGGGCGTGACAACCTGCCGCCCCTGGGAATCGGTCTCGATGGTGGAGCGCAGATGATCCGCCCGCCGGTCGTTCTGCTTTACCGGCACGCCCAGAATGGCCGTGGAGGTGGGCGGCGGCGCGGCCGGAAGCCCGGACAGCCGCGCCAAAGCCGGCAACAGGAACAGGATGGCGCACACCATGGCGGAGACGGGGTTGCCCGGCAGCCCCAGCACTGGCACGGCCCCGAGTTGCCCGAACAGCAGCGGTTTGCCGGGCCGCATGGCGATCTGCCAGAAATCCACCACCAGTCCTCGGGTTTGCAGGCCGGAGATGACCAGATCGTGGTCCCCGACCGAGGCGCCGCCCGTGGTCACCAGCATATCCATCCCGATAATGGCGTCAGCGACCGCCGCGACGGCCTCCTGCGTATCGGCGGCGATTGGCAAAACGATGGGTTCTCCCCCAGCGGCACGTACCAGGGCTGCCAGCGCGTGGGAGTTGGAGCTGACGATGCCGCCTGCCGGGATCGGTTCGCCGGGCATCGCGATCTCGTCCCCGGTTGCCAGGATGCCGACGCGCGGCCGGCGATGCACGTTGAGCCAGGGGTGGTTCGCGGCGGCGGCCAACCCGACGTCGCGGGCGGTCAGCTTCCGTCCGGCGGCGATCACCGCGTCGCCGCTGGCGAAATCCTGGCCGGCGCGGCGGATGTGACGGCCGATTGTGACAGCCTCATTGACCGTGACGGTTTCGCCCTTCCGCGTCGCATCTTCCTGCAACAGGATGGCGTCCGCGCCGGCGGGGACGACGCTACCTGTAAACAGCCGCACGATCTGACCGGGGCCGACGGTACCAGCGAAGGGATGGCCGGCCGGGGCGGCGCCGATGACACTCAGGGTCGCACCCAATCCACCGTCCGCCGCACGCAATGCATACCCATCCATCGCGGACACATCGCTCGGTGGCTGCGTCAGGCGCGCCATAACCGGCCCGGCGGCAACCCGGTTCCAGGCGTCGGCCAGCGCCACGACCTCGGCGGGCGTGGGACGGAGACCGCTCAGGATGCGGTCGCGGGCTTCCTCGACGCTGATCATGGCGGGCTGGGTCATGACTGAGGCCCTTTGTGCCAGGTGCACAGACCTCCCTCCCCGTCATCCTCGGGCTTGACCCGAGGACCGCCCGCGGCACCGACAGCGGTTACGGCGGTCCTCGGGTCAAGCCCGAGGATGACGAAAGAAGGGATACGGCGACCCATGAAACCCTCCAAAGTTACCACGCACAGGACCGGAACCGAGGGCGAGGACGACGGCAATCGAGGGGTCATGCTTGCGAAAACTCCCCAGACTTGCCGCCGGCCTTATGGACCACGCGGACCGCCTCGATCCGCATGCCCCGGTCGACCGCCTTGCACATGTCGTAGATCGTCAGCGCGGTGACGGAGGCCGCCGTTAGTGCCTCCATCTCCACCCCTGTCTGGCCGGTGGTGCGGACGGTGGCTTCGATCTCGACGGCACTGGCGGCCGTATCGGGAGTCAGGTCCACGTGGACCGCGGCGATCGGCAGGGGGTGACAGAGGGGGATCAGGTCGGAGGTGCGCTTGGCGGCCATGATGCCGGCCAATCGCGCGACGCCGAGAACATCGCCCTTCTTGGCGCTTCCCGCTACGATCATAGCCAGCGTCTCCGGCTGCATCGTCACGCGCGCCCGTGCGGTGGCGGTACGGTCGGTCACCGGCTTGGCCGAGACGTCGACCATCACCGCATTGCCGGTGGCGTCGAAGTGGGTGAAGCCACTCATCCCAGCAGGGCTTTCGTGGCAGCGGCGACGTCGTCCTGGCGCATCAGGCTCTCGCCCACCAGGAAGGCGCCGGCACCCACGGCGGCGAGCCGTTTCAGGTCGGCGGTGTCGCGAATGCCGCTCTCAGCCACCAGGAACCGGTCGGGCGGCACCAGCGCCGCGAGCGTTTCCGTGACCACCAGATCGGTCTTTAATGTCTTGAGATTGCGGTTGTTTATGCCGATCAAGGATGTTTCCAGACCCAGCGCGCGCTCCAGCTCGCGCTCGTTGTGGACCTCCACCAGGACATCCAGATCGAGGCTGCGTGCCAGCGCCTCCAGCTCTCGTGCCTGGGCGTCCGTCAGCGCCGCCATGATCAGCAGGATGCAATCGGCCCCCATCGCCCGCGATTCATAGATCTGCCAGGGGTCGAGCATGAAGTCTTTGCGCAGCACCGGCAGATCGACGGCCCGGCGCGCCGCCATCAGATGCGCGGTCGTGCCCTGGAAGTAGCGCTCATCGGTCAGGACAGAGAGGCATGACGCGCCGCCTTCCTTATAGGCGCGCGCCAAGGACGGCGGATCAAAATCGGGGCGGATCAGCCCACCGGACGGGGAAGCTTTCTTGATCTCCGCGATCAGTCCAAAGCGGCCCGCCCCGGCGGCGGCTTTCAGCGCCCGTCCGAAGCCGCGCGGGAAGTCGTTGGCGGCGGCGATTTCCGCGCGCAGGGACTCGACGCTGCGCAATGCTTTGCGGCGCACCACTTCGTCCCGCGTATCGGCGCAGATCCGCGCCAGCACGTCCGGTATGGCGGTGGCGTCGTTCGGCATCGTGAATCCTTCTGAGGTTAGGACGCGGTGGCGCGCCGCAGGGTTTCCAGCGCGTTCAGCGCGGCTCCCGACGCGATCGCACCGGCGGCTTGCGCCACGCCGTCCCTTAAGTTGGTCGCTCTGCCGGCCACGATCAACGCAGCGGCGGCATTCAGCAGCACGGTATCGCGGTAGGCGCTGGCCTCGCCCTGCAGCATCGCCAGCAGCGCGGCGGCGTTGTGTTCGGCATCGCCGCCCTTGATCGCTTCGATCGGATTACGTGGTAAACCAGCATCTTCCGGGGTAATTTTAAAGTCGTGGATGATGCCGTTGGCGAGCGCGCTGACCTGATTCTCTCCGGCGACCGTTAGCTCATCCAGGCCCATGCCATGCACGACCCAGGCGGCCTCATGCCCCAGGGCCTGGAGGGTTTCCGCCATCGGGCGGGTCCATTCCGGGGCGAAGACGCCGGTCAGTTGGCGGCGCACCCTGGCGGGATTGGCCAGGGGGCCAAGCAGATTGAAGATGGTGCGGGTGCCAAGCTCGACGCGGGGGCCGGCGGCGTGGCGCATGGAGGGGTGGTGGCGCGGCGCGAACAGGAAGACGCATCCGGCGGATTTCAGGATGGATGACAGCTGCTCCATCGGGGCGTCGATATTGACGCCGAGCGCGGTCAGGACGTCGGCGCCGCCCGTGCGGGAACTGAGGGCTCGGTTGCCGTGCTTCGCCACGGGTACACCGCACGCGGCCACGACGAAGGTCGCAGCGGAGGACACGTTCAGAGTCCCCGCCCCGTCGCCGCCGGTACCGCAGACGTCCATCGCGCCCTCGGGTGCCTCGATCGCCGTCATGCGAGCGCGCATCGCCCGCACGGCACCCGTGATTTCGGGCACGGTTTCGCCGCGCACCCGCATCGCCATCAGGAGGGCGCCGATCTGCGCGGGGGTGGCTTCACCGGACATGATGACGTCGAAGGCGGCTTCTGCGTCGGCCTCGGTCAGTTTCTCGCCCGTGGCAAGGCGTGCCAGGAAGGGCTTGAGATTGTTGGACATCGGCTACGCCGCCTTGGCGGGTGCGTTGGTGCCACGGGCGATGGACAGAAAATTCGCGAGGATTTCGTGGCCGTACTCGCTGGCGATGCTCTCGGGGTGAAACTGCACGCCGTAGATGGGCAGCGTGCGGTGGTGCATCGCCATCACGATGCCGTCAGCAGTCCAGGCGGTGGGCACCAGCACGTCCGGCATGGTGTCCCGGTCCACGATAAGGCTGTGGTAGCGCGTGGCGATGAACGGCGAGGGCAGGCCGGAGAGGATGTCCGTACCCGTGTGGGTGATGGCGCTGGTTTTGCCGTGCATCGGTTCCGGCGCCCGCACGACGTTGCCGCCGAAGGCTTGGCCGATGGACTGATGGCCGAGACAGACACCGAGGATGGGGATATGCCCCGCCGCCGCCGCGATCAGGTCGAGGCAAATGCCCGCCTCATTCGGTGTGCACGGGCCGGGCGACAGCACGATCGCCTCCGGCCGGAGGGCAATTGCCTGTTCCACGGTCAGCTTGTCGTTCCGCCACACCTCGCATTGGGCGCCGACGTCGCCCAGGAAGTGATAGAGGTTGAAGGTAAAGCTGTCGTAGTTGTCGATGAGCAGGATCATGGCGGCGCATCCTTGCTCCGGTGGCGGGACGGGGTCAACGGTGATGTGGCAATGTTGGTCGATGTTTATGGTCGGTATCAGACGGTGTTCCATCGGTCGTGCAATTTACGGATATCGACATAAATCTTCGATGGGTTGGTCTGCCATGGCCCCGTATGGTTTCGCGCCGCCGCGGAGGTATCGGTCTTGACGGCTGCCTCGATGACGGCGGACGCGAAACCTTGGTAGACCACCGGGTCGTCAAATTTCCGCAAACCCTTCATTTCTCACGGCATAGTCTCCCTTGCGTTGCTCATGACATTACAACGATGGCAACCGGCAGGAAGTTCAAGCCCCAATCACCGATGTTCCCTATCCCACCGCCACCGCCGAGCTTGTTGGGAAAGACAGCCCGACCTGCGCCCCAGGTGCCACAACCTGCTCCGCCGATCCGACCACACGGATCACCAGATCGCCGACCGCCACATCGTACCGCGCCGACCCGCCGAGGAAGCTCGCGGCGGTGACTGTGCCGTGCAGCATTGCGTTGTCTGGGCGGGTGAGCACGATGCTCTCCGGCCGAACCGCCATGGTGGTCTTTTGCCCCGCGGTGCCGCCCACCGGGAACAGGCATCCGATAAGGGAGCCGTCCGCCAGCCGCACCGTTCCCTCGGCCCCCGCCGCGACCGCGCCCTCGCAAACGCCCCGCAGCAAGTTCGCCGCCCCGATGAAGCTGGCGACGAACATGTTGGCCGGACGAAAATATATCTCCCGCGGGTCGCCCATCTGCACGATGCGGCCTTTCTCCATCACCGCGATGCGGTCCGACATCGCCAGCGCCTCGCTCTGGTCGTGCGTGACGTAGATGGTGGTCACGCCGATCTGCTGCTGGAGGCGGCGAAGTTCGACCCGCATCTCCTCCCGCAGTGCGGCGTCGAGGTTGGACAGCGGCTCATCCAGCAGCAGCAGCTTGGGCCGGTGCACGATGGCGCGCGCCAGAGCCACGCGCTGCTGCTGCCCGCCGGACAAGCGGGTGGCCGGGCGGTCGCCGTAACCCGATAGGCCCACGGTCGACAAAGCCTGCTCGACCAGGGTCTTCACTTCCTCTCGCCCCGGGCGCTGGCCCTTGGCGACGCGCAACGGGAAAGCGATGTTCTCGAACACCGTCATGTGCGGCCAGATGGCGTAGGACTGGAACACCATCCCGATTCCACGCTCGTTCAACGGCACCGCCACGCCCTTCGCGGAATCGAATAACACGGTCTCGCCGACGGCGATCGTCCCCGCATCCGGCCGCTCCAACCCCGCCACGCACCGCAGCGTCGTCGTCTTCCCACAGCCGCTCGGTCCCAACAGCGTAAAAAACGTGCCGTCGGGGAGGTCGAACGAAACCTCCCGCACCCCGCCCGCCTGGGCGTCGAAGCGGTTCGCGTAGATCTTCGTCAGGTCGCGCACGGTCAACATGAACTAATTTCCAAACACGTCGGTACCGCCGCGGCGGCCCTGGACGAAGAAGATACAGGCGATCACGGTCATCAGCAGGGTCCAGATCAGCCCGAACGCTGCCAGCTCGCCCCCCTGCCCGTTCACCCACAGGTCGAAGATGGACACCGCGATGACCTGCGACCCCGGGCTGGCCAGCAGCACGGCAATCGCAAGCTCCTTGTTCGCCACCAGGAAGATGAACAGCCACCCCGCCACGATCGCGGGCGACAGCAATGGCGCCACGATCCGGCGCAATGTGGTCAAGGACGAGGCGCCGGCCACCCCGGCGGCTTCCTCCAGCTCATGGTGCAGTTGCAGCACGCCGGAATACACGTAGCGCATGCCGTACGGCATGAAGCGGATGACGTAGGCGATGGCGATGATCCAGAGGGAACCGTAGATCGGCAGCGGCACCCGCAAATAGACCTCCATCACCGCCACGCCGAGGCAGATGCCGGGGAATACCAGCGACAGGGTGGCGAGCTGATCCAGCGCCCAGCCGCCGGGGCCGCGCCGGGCGGCGATCCAGCCGGCCAATGCGGTGAGCGCCATGATGAAGGTCGCCGCGGCGGCGGCCACCGTCAGGCTGTTGGTCGCCAATTCGACGTAACCGGGGGCGGTGAACACGGTCCGAAAATTCTTCAGCGACAGCATCGGCAGCGCGGCGAGAGAAAAGCTGCGTAAGAACGGCAGCAGCGACATCCACAGCAGGGTGATCATCGGCAGCACCAGCACGATGCAGAAATTGGCGATGATGATGGCGCCTGCGACCCAGCGCCCCGAGCCCAGGTCGAACGGCCTCGGACGGTAGCCCTTGCCGGTGACGGAGTGGTATTTTTCCGCGTTCTTCGACAGCCGGCTGTAGAAATACAGCAGAATTGCCACGATCCCGACCATCACGACGGAAAACGCCGCCGCGTAACCGAGGTCGGGAGGCACCACGATCGTCGCCTCATAGACATCCGTGGTCAGCACGTAGATACGGCCGGGCATGCCGACCAGGGCCGGAACCTCGAAACCCCCGATGGCACGAATGAACACGAACAGCGCCAGCGCCAGAATGGCGGGCATGGCCAGCGGCAGCGACACCCGTCGCAAGGTCTGCAACACGGTGGCGCCGCTCATGCGGGCGGCTTCCTCCATGTCGGCATTGGCGGCTCTGAACGTGGCGCCCAGCAGCAGAAACACCAAGGGCGACCAGAGGAATCCCTCGATCAGGATCATTCCCGCCATGGAGTTCACGTTGAACAGATTCCCCCCCGTGCCAGTCGCCATCCGGTACAAATCGTTCAGCGGCCCGACTTTCCCTAGCAGGAACAACCATGCGATCACGTGCAGGATGTAGGGGGTGCCGAGGGAAATGATGGTCGCCAGATAGGCCAGGATTTTGAACGGCGCGTTCGTTCTTTCGACCAGCCACGCCAGCACGCCGCCCACGATCAGCGACAAAACAGTGCTGCCCGCGGCGAAGACCAGGCTGTTCCAGATGCTGCGCAGCGCATCCTTGTCGGTGAACATTTTGCCGAAATGGCCGAGCGTGAAACCGGTAACGTCGCCGATCGCGTCGGTGGTGGTGATGCTGTCCTGCAACAGAATATACAGCGGCGGCAACATCAGCACCGCCAGCACGATGCCCACAACGGCGGCGATCAGCCGCCGCATGTCCTGGCGCACCCAAAGCAGAGCGGCACTCACCGGAACAACTCGTGGTACTGCGCGGTCCAGCGGGCCAGATTGTCGCGCACCATATCGGTAGTCATCAGGTTCACCGTGAAATGCCCTGCTTCCGGCTTCAGTTCCGGAATGCGGGCTGGGATGCTGGGCTTTGCCGGCATGTAATTATTGTCCGCCATTACCTGCTGCCCCTCATCGGACAGCATGAACTCCACGAACAGGCGCGCGGCGTTGGGGTGCGGGGAGTCCCTCACGATGGCGACGACGTTCATCGTTTCGATCAGCGGCTCCAGCTTGAGCCAGCCCACCGGGGCGCCTTGTTCGGCGCTGATGGCCGCGTGGTAGTTGAAGATCATCAATGCCAGCGGGTATTCCCCCGCGATCACCTTGTCCAGCACCACGCGCTGCGCCGCCGGGATCGTCACCGGCTGTTGGGCGTTGAATTTGCGCAGGTAATCCAAGCCCTTTTCCTGTCCCTTGATGGTCAGGATGTGATTCACGAAGCCGGGCGGCCCGCCGCTGGACATGTCGTTGGTCCAGGCGATCTGGCCCTTCCAGCGGGGGTTCAGCAGGTCGTCCCAGGTTTTGGGCAGGTCTTCGGGCTTGACCAGATTGGTGTTGTAGCCGGCGGTCAGGAAGAACAGGTTGGGCACCGTCCAGTAGCCGTCCTTGTCCTTCAACTCGGGCGGGTAGGCTTCGGCCTCCTTCGGCTTGTACGACGCCACAAGCCCCGCCTGCATCAGCGGCGTCAGCGTGCTGGTGCCATCGAAGATATCGGCGGCCCCGCGCCGCGCCCGCGCCTCATTCATGATTTTCAGCGCGGTGTCGGAGCCTGAGGCTCGGGAGTACTGCACCTCGATGCCTGGATACTTCGCCTTGAACGCGTCCACCATGGGCCGGACGATCTGGTTGACGATCAGGGTGCTGTACCAGACGACCGCACCCTCCTTGCGAGCGGCCTCGATCAGCGGCGGGTCTGGTGGCGCGGCATGGGCGGCTGTGGCCAGCAGCAGCAGCGGAAACAGGGCAAATCGGATCACCGGAACAACTCACGATAGATCGCGACCCAATTCGACAAATCGTCGCGCGCCATTGCGGCGGTGACGGTATTGACCGTGAAGCCCCCGGCATCCGGTTTATTGGCTGGCACCTTGGCCGGCACATGCGGGCTGGCCGGGAGGTAGTCGTTGTCCGCCATGATCTTCTGCCCCTCGTCGGACAGAATGAACTCCACCAGCAGGCGGGCGGCGTTCGGATGCGGGGCGTCCTTGACCACCCCGATCATGCTGAAGGATTGCAGCAGCGGCTCCAGTCGCAACCACCGCACCGGCGCTCCCTGCGCAGCACTGATGGTGGAGTGGTAATTCAGGGTCATGACCGCCAGCGGATATTCGCCCGAAATCACCTTATCCAACACGACGCGCTGCGCCGCTGGAATGGTCACCGGCTGCTGTGCCGCGAATGCGTGCAGGTACGCCATGCCCTTCTCCTGGCCCATTGAGGCGAGGATATTGTGGATAAAGCCAGGCGGCCCGCCGGGCGTGGGGTCGTTGGTCCAGGCGATCTGGCCCTTCCATCGGGGGTTCAGCAGGTCCTCATACGTTTTGGGAATATCCTCGGGCTTCACCGCGCCGGTGTTCACGGCGGCGGCCCAAATAAACAGGCACTGCGCCGTCCAATGACCGTTCGCGTCCCGCAAATCCGCCGCCCAGTCGCTGGCGGCGCTCGGATGGAAGTCCGCCACCAGGTTCGATTCCTCCAGCGGGAAGACGGTGGTGGGGCCATCGAACACGTCAGCCTGCATCCGATGCGCCCGCGCCTCATTGCGTATTTTTAACGCCACATCCGACGATGTCGCTCGTGAATATTGTACCTTGATACCGGGGTATTTCTTTTCGAAAGCCTCTGTCATGGGACGGAGGATTTGGTTCACGATCAAGGTCGAATACCAATTGACGGAGCCCTCCTTGCGGGCCGCTTCGATCAGCGCCGGGTCGGGCGGCGCGGCATGCGCGCCTGTCGCCAACGCCAACAAAATGACAAGCGCGCGTATCATCGGAACAGCTCGTGATAGATCGCGACCCATTTCGGCAAATCGTCGCGCGCCATGTCGGGGGACACGACGTTGACCTTGAACCCGCCTGCTTCGGGCTTGTTCTCCGGCACCTTGGCGGGGACACGCGGGCTGGCGGGCAAATAGTCGTTGTCGGCCATAACCTTCTGGCCTTCGTCGGACAGCATGAATTCGATGAAAAGCCGAGCGGCATTGGGGTGGGGGGCGTCTTTGACAACGCTGATCAGGCTCATGGATTGCAGCAGCGGCTCCATGCGCAGCCATTTGACCGGAGCACCCTGACCCTGGCTGATCGTCGCGTGGTAATTCAGGATCATCACCGCCAGGGGGTATTCCCCGGACACCACCTTATCCAGCACCACCCGCTGCGCCGCTGGGATAATCACCGGTTCCTGTTTGGCGAAATCGCGCAGATAGGCCATGCCCTTGTCCTGTCCCATCGTCGTCAGCACGTTGTGGATGAACCCGGGTGGCCCACCGGGTGTCAGGTCATAGGTCCAGGCGATCTGGCCCTTCCAGCGGGGATTCAGCAGGTCTTCGTAAGTCTTCGGCACATCCTCCGGTTTCACCGCGTTGGTGTTCACCGCCGCCGTCCAATAGAACAGGTTCAGCGCCGTCCAGTGCCCTTTGGTATCCCGCAGCGATTGCGGCCAGTCCGCCGCCGCCCGAGGCTTATAATCCGCGACCAGACTCGCATCCTCCAGCAGAAATACCGTGTTGGAGCCGTCGAAGATATCGGCCTGCACGCGACGTGCCCGCGCCTCATTCCGAATTTTCAGCGCCACATCCGACGATGTCGCTCGGGAATATTGCACCTTGATGCCAGAATATTTCTTCTCGAACGCCTCGCTCATGGGGCGAACGATCTGGTTGACGATCAAGGTGGAATACCAGTTGACCCCACCCTCCTTCCGCGCCGCCTCGATCAGCGCCGGCTCGGGTTCCGCTGCCCGGGCCGCGACGGAGAGCAGTAACAGGGCTGCCAGAATCAGTTTCACCGGAACACCTCGTGATAGATGGAAATCCATTTCGTGAGCCCATCGCGCGTCATATCGGGGGAGATGTAACTCACCGCGAAATGCCCCGCCTCGGGCTTCAGTTCGGGGATGCGGGCGGGCACAGAAGGATCGGCTGGCAGATAATCGTTTTTCGCCATCACCTTCTGCCCCTCATCGGACAGGATATATTCCAGCAACAACCGCCCGGCATTGGGGTGCGGGGCATCTTTCAAAATGCCGATCATGCTGAACAGTGCCACCAGCGGCTCCAACGGTGCCGCCTTCACCGGCGCCCCCTGCCCCGCGCTGATGGCGATGTGGTGGTTGTACATCATCAGACCAAGCTGATATTCGCCGCTGATCACCTGATCCAGCACCGCGCGTGGGGAGGCCGCGACCGAAATGGGATCCTGCGCGGCGAATTTTTTCAAATACGCCATGCCGTTTTCTTCACCCATGATCGTCAGGACGTTGTGAATGAACCCGGGGGCACCCTGCACCGCGAGTTCCGACGTCCAGGCCATGTGTCCCTTCCAGCGGGGATCGAGCAGGTCGGCGAACGACCGGGGCGGGTCCTTCACCAAATTCGTGTTGTAGGCGACGGTCACGAAATACAGATTGCTGGCCGTCCAGAACCCTTCCTTGTCCTTCAACACGTCCGGATAACGGGCAACGGCCTTGGCCTTGTACGGCGCCAGCAGCTTCGCGTCGGTCAGGGAGTGAATGCCGCTGGTCACGTCCATCACATCGGCCTGCATGCGGTGGGCCCGCGCCTCATTCAGCAGCTTGACCGTGGTGTCGGTGTTGCTGGCGCGGGAATACTGCACCTTGATGCCCGGGAATCGGGCCTCGAACGCCTCGGCCATGGGGCGGGAGATCTGGTTGACGATCAGGCCGGTGTACCAGACGGCGGTACCCTCCTTCTTGGCGGCCTCCACCAACATCGGATCGAAGTCCGCGGCGCGCGCGGCGCCGGTCAGCAGCAGCAGAATTCCCAGCCATGTCACCCGCATCGTAGCCCCCGGTGTTCTTGGCGCCATTGTGGGCCGGGGGCACTGGCGCCTCAAGCCCCTGACCGGTCATGATGCGACACCGATGCGTGGGGGGATGAGACGTGCGATCCGAATGGCGGCTGGACCCGGATTTCCTGACGGTGAACCACGGCAGCTTCGGCGCCACACCGTTATGCGTGCGCGCGGCGCAGGACGCGTGGCGGGAACGAATGGAGGCGCAACCCACCCGGTTCATGAGCCAGTTGCCCGGATTGCTGCGGGAAGCCGCCGACCGGCTGGGCGACTTCCTGGGGGCCGAGGGGAGCGACATCGCCTTCACCGACAATGCCACCACCGGCTGCAACGCCGTGCTGCGGTCTTTGGCCCTGGCTCCGGGGGACGAAATCCTGGTGCTGAGCCACGTCTACGGCGCGGTGCACAACGCGGTGCGGTACGTGGCGGAGCGTGCGGGAGCGTCAGTGACCGAGGCCAGGGTTCCCTTCCCCGACTTCACCGCCGCCGGCGTGGTCGCGGCGGTGGCGGATGCGTTGACGCCTCGGACGCGGCTGGCGGTGATCGACCACATCGCCTCCCACAGCGCGCTGGTGCTGCCAGCCGAGCACATCGTGGCGGCGTGCCACGCGGCGGGCGTGCCGGTGCTGGTGGACGGAGCGCATGCACCGGGGCAGATCGGCGTGAACCTGACCACGATCGGAGCCGACTATTATGCCGGCAACTGCCACAAATGGCTCTGCGCACCGAAGGGCAGCGCGTTCCTGTGGGTGGCGCCGGCGCGGCAGGGCGCCCTGCACCCGACGGTCATCTCCCACGGGTTGGGCGGGGGGTTCCTGGCGGAGTTCGACTGGACCGGCACCCGCGATCCCAGCGCGGCACTGGCCGTTCCCGCCGCGCTGGATTTCCATGAACGGCTGGGTGGGGCCGCGCTGCGTGCCCGCAACATCGCGCTGGCAGCCGAGGGCGCGGCTTTGGTCGCCCTCCGTCTGAACACCGACACAATGGCGACGGGCGGCGCCATGGGGTTGGTGCGGCTGCCGTGGGATGGGGCCCCGCTGGACCTGCGCGCCCGCCTGCTGGCCGCGGGCACCGACGCGCCGGTACACGCGGTCGGAGGAGCCAACTGGCTGCGCCTGTCCGCCTTCGCTTACAATGAACTGGACGACTATATGCGGCTGGCCGATCTTGTAGCCCGCGTCATTCGGGAGGGTTCATCGCAATGACATGCTGGCCGAGGAAGGCGTGCTGGAAGAATTCAAGGGTGTCGCAATCAAGGGATTCCTGGCTTGGCAACTCGCCAATGCGACGAAGGAGTTGCATTTGTCCCGCGGGCGGCTGGCGGAACGGATGGATACCGGCCGCGGTCAGGTGAGCCGTTTACTCGACCCGAAGGGTGGGAATGTGGCGTTGACGACCCTTCAGCGCCCGGCTGGTGTTGTTCGGTGCAAGGTGCTGTTGGGCTTTGCCTGATCTGACCAAAATAAATCCCGCGTGATTTTTCTTTACGCAAGCGTCTTCGCGACTCTGAAGCCCCTAATGTTGGTGCCAACATCGATATCTTGACCGCTTCTGGTGGCCGAGCGGGATACCCAGGGTGCGCCGCTCCATGCGCCGCCGCGGTCCACGCGCTTTGCGCAGTTCCCGCCCCTTCCACGCTGTTCCATCCGACGGCGCACCGTCGTAGCTCTCGTGCCAGCAGTCCTCAATCCACTGAGACGCATTTCCCAGCATATCGTACAGACCGAATGGATTGACTGTGAAATTTCCAACCGGTGCCGTCGACTTCGAAGGGGGGCTGCCACAGCACGGGGGAGTATATCACCGTCCCTCCGATGATTATAGGACTCTGCCTGTCATCCATCGTGCCGCAACCATTGCAGTTTTCGTTTCCGACTCCAATATCGTTGCCACCCCATCGTACGGTTTGGGTGCCCGCGCGAGCCGCGTATTCCCATTCGGCCTCGGAGGGCAAGCGGTATGGGCCATCCGTTGTTCCGGAACTATCGCGATCGAGTCGCTTATTCAACCACCGTATATAGGCCCACGCATCTGTCCAAGTCACGCAAACGACAGGGTCGCGATCCGTTTGGTTGAACCCCGGACGATACCAGGCCGATGACAGTCGTGGTTGCGGTCGCCCGGAGCCCCCCAAATCCTACAGGAGCCCGTAGCATATCCCGTCTCTTGCACGAATGTGCCGAACTCTCCCTTCGTGACAGGATATCGTCCCAACCCGAACGACTTCGCAATCGTAATCGGATGTTGAGGATGTTCGTAGGACATGAATTTCTGAGCGCTGCCTCGATCGGTGATTCCCATCATCACCGCCAGGCCTCGTCCCGGCGGCACGGCCGCAAGATCGCGTTCGGTGTCCGCGTCGGTCGATCCCATCAGAAAATGTCCGGGCGAAATTACCACCATTTCAGGGCAATTGGGACAATCCCGAAATGGGGGGCTCTGTGCGTGGGTTGGCATCCCACCCGGCCAGGGTCAAAACCATGGTCACCAGCCAAATCGGACCGATCCAGGCCCGCGGGAGCGCCAGCGCCCGCGAGGGGCGTTTAAACACCACACCCCTCATCCCGCAACAAATCCACCACCGCCTCCGCCGGCACATCGCTCGACGTAAACGCCTGCCCAATCCCCCGCACCAGCACGAAGTGCAGCGCCCCGTCGCGGACCTTCTTATCTCGCCGCATATGCCCCACCAGCGCGGATGCGGAAAACCGGCGGTTCAGCATCCGCAGATCCGCCGCCATCCCGACCGAGGCAACATGCGCGACAACCCTCTCCGCATCCTCCCGCGAGCAATGCCCCAACCGCGCCGACAGCTTGAACGCCAGGCCGAGGCCCACCGCCACGCCCTCCCCATGCAGCAATCCGCCATCGTAGTCGTAGTCAGCTTCCAGCGCGTGCCCGAACGTGTGGCCCAAATTGAGCAGCGCCCGCCCGTCGTTGGGCTTTTCCTCACGTTCATCGTCGCCCACGACGCCGGCTTTGAAAGCGCAGGCGCGCTTGATCGCCTCGGCCTGAGCCTCCCGGTCGCCGCCACAGACCGCCGCGCCGTACTGCTCGCACCACTCGAAGAACCCGGCGTCGCCGATCATCCCGGCTTTGACTATTTCCGCGTATCCCGCCCGCAGCTCCCGCGGCGGCAGCGTCGCCAGCACCCCGGTGTCCGCCAGGACCATGCGCGGCTGATAGAACGCCCCCACCAAATTCTTTCCGAATTTGGTATTCACCCCGGTCTTGCCGCCAACGGAGGAATCGACCTGCGACAGCAGCGTGGTCGGAATCTGCACAAACGGCAGGCCCCGCAAAACCGTCGCCGCCGCGAATCCAGCGAGATCGCCCACCACGCCGCCGCCCAGGGCGATCACGGCGGTACGGCGCTCAACCCGAGCCTCCAGAAGCGCGCTGACGATCGTCTGCCACGTCTCCAAATTCTTCCCGGCCTCTCCGCCGGGGATCACCACCGACGTCGCGGCGAATCCGGTCTCCGCGAGTCCCGCCATCAGCGTGTCCAGATGCAGCGCGGCCACGGCGCGATCCGTCACCACCACGGCGCGCTTCTGCGGCAGCACCGACGCCAGCAGCGCCCCGGCCCTGGCCAGTAGCCCGTCGCCGATCACCACGTCGTAGGACGACTGGGACAGCACCACCGACAGCCGGCGCGGCGGCGTCCAGGCGGTCAGAGCATCCAGCACCTGCCCGGTCGTCAGGTCCGGCGCCTCATCGCCACAGTCCACGATCACGTCGGCCTCCGCATAGACAGGGTTTCTGATTTCGGTCAGCCGGCGCAGGGTTTCCTCCCGGTCGCTATCGGCCAGCAGCGGGCGGTTATCGCGCCCCGCCACGCGCTTCACCAGGGTGGGCCCCGGGCAGCGCAGCCAGACCGACACGGCCTCCCGCCGCGTGGCCGCGCGAGTCGATGCGTCCATGAACGCGCCGCCGCCGTAGGCCAGCACCATTGGCTCCCCGGCCAGCAGGCGGGCGATCACCCGACGCTCCCCGTCGCGGAAGGCCGGCTCGCCATACCGGGAAAAAATTTCGGGGATGGTGCAGCCGGCCGCCAGCTCGATCTCCGCGTCCGCGTCGCGGAAGGGAAGGCCAAGCTGCGCGGCCAAACGGCGGCCGATGGACGTCTTGCCGGCGCCCATCAGCCCCACCAGCACGATGGACTTGCCGTTGAGAGCGTTCAAAGGGGGAGGAGCCTCCCGCAAAGCGATGTTGCGTGTCATGGTCGCCAAGGCTAGCACACCGTCCCGCTGGCGGACCATGATACCCCCCGCAACTCTGGAGTGCCCACCGAGTCCATGACCCGCATCATCCTGATCGTGGTGGCCCTGGGCCTGCTGATCGCCGGCGGTGGCTTCCTGTACCTCGGCGCTTTCCCGCCGGAGCCGAAGACCCAGACGATCGAGAAGACCCTGCCGAACGACCAGTTCCGAGCGCGGTAATCGCGTGGCGACCGCCGACCGTCATGTCGAGGCCTTCCTGGAGATGTTGGCGGCCGAACGCGGCTCCGCCCGCAACACCCGCGTGGCGTATGAGCTGGACCTAACGGATTTTGCCACCTTCACCGAACGCCGGCACATCCCGGTGGCAAAGGCGGACGCCGGGACGGTGCAGGCCTATATGGCATCCCTGCAAGCCACCGGCCTGTCCGCCCGCACCGCCGCCCGCCGCCTGTCGGCCCTGCGCCAGTTCCACCGTTTCCTGCTGCGGGAGGGGATTCGCACCGACGATCCCACCACGCTGCTCGACAGCCCCCGCCTGCCCACGTCCCTGCCCAAATATTTGACGGAGGCGGAGGTCGACGCCCTCCTGGAAGCCGGCATGCGCCGCCCCGGCCGGCCGGGCATCCTCGCTCGGGCCGCGCTGGAAATCCTGTACGCGACGGGCATGCGCGTGTCGGAGCTGCTGTCTTTGCCAAGATCGGCCCTCAGCGGCGACGCGGTTCTGTTGATGATCCGCGGCAAGGGCGGGAAGGAGCGTGTGGTCCCCCTGTCCGACGCCGCCAAGGACGCCGCTGCCGCGCTGGTCGCCGGCTCCGACGCAAAAGGCCGCTGGCTTTTCCCCGGCCGCGATCCCCGGCTGGCGATGACACGCCAAGGTTTCTTCAAGCTGCTGAAGCTGATCGCTCTGGAGGCCGGATTGGACCCGGCTCGCGTCTCCCCCCACGTGCTGCGCCACTCCTTCGCGTCGCATCTGCTGGCGCGTGGCGCCGACCTGCGCACATTACAGGTGCTTCTGGGCCACGCCGACATCGCGACGACCCAGATCTACACCCATGTGCTGGCGGAGCGGTTGCAGCGGCTGGTGGAAGCGCATCACCCCTTGGCGGTAGGCTATACTTCCCCCTTGGCGAATCCGTGCTAAACGCCCCGCCCCATGCGCCATTACCTGGACTTCGAAAAACCCATCGCGGAACTGGAAGGCAAGATCGAGGAGCTCCGGCGTATGTCGGAGCCCGAAGGTCTCAACCTGGCCGAGGAAGTCGCGAAACTTACCATCGCCGCCGACAAGCAACTGCGGGCGGCGTACGGCAAGCTCACGCCCTGGCAGAAAACTCAGGTCGCGCGCCATCCTGAACGCCCCAAGGCGACGGATTACATCGGCGCGCTGATCCAGGAATTCACCCCCCTCGCCGGCGATCGCGCCTTTGGGGAGGATACCGCCGTCCTGGGAGGCATCGGGCGCTATCACGGGCGTTCGGTCGTGGTGCTGGGCACCGAGAAAGGCGCGGACACCGACAGCCGGGTCAAACATAATTTTGGCATGGCCCGGCCCGAAGGCTATCGCAAAGCCCGCCGCCTGATCGAGTTCGCCGGGCGCTTCCATTTGCCGGTGCTCAGCTTCGTCGACACCTCCGGCGCCTTCCCCGGCATCGACGCCGAAGCCCGCGGCCAGGCGGAGGCCATCGCCCGGTCCATCGAGGCCTGCCTGGAAGCCCCCATCCCCCTGATCGCCACCATCATCGGCGAGGGCGGCTCTGGCGGCGCCATCGCGCTCGCAGCCGGCGACCGGGTGCTGATGCTGGAGCACGCGATCTACTCGGTCATCTCCCCCGAAGGCTGCGCGTCGATTCTGTGGCGAGACCCGCAGCAGACGGCCACGGCGGCCGAGGCCCTGCGCCTGACCGCCGACGACCTGCGCCGGCTGCGTCTAATAGACGCCGTCATCCCCGAACCCATGGGCGGCGCGCAACGCGACCCCTCCGCCACCATGAAGGCGGTCGACGCCGCGGTGTGGGAGGCGCTGGTACCCCTGCTGAACCTGGACGGCGCCATGCTACGGGCACAACGGCGGGAAAAATTCCTGGATATGGGCCGCGACGCGCTGATCTGAGCATGAATGCCCTTGCCATCGTCGGCTGGGGCACCGGATATTGCCAGCCATGAAGAACGTTGGGGGAATCGCACAGTTGATAAAGCCGCCTGAGCAGGCACCGTCCGGCCCATCATGCGACTCCTGAAACTCCCTTTGACCACGACCGGTTCGGCGCTGTTCGCGCTGGACCTGGCGCTGGTGCTGCTGGTTTGGCCACTGACCCTGTGGGTTGGCCGGCCCGGCAGCCTGTCGCTGTTCGCGCAGTCCTTCGATATCAGGCTGTTCACCTACCCACTGGGTGTGTTGCTCGTCCTATACGCCATGGGCCTGTACCGGCGGGACGCGCTGCTGGAGCCACGCAAGACCGCCACGCGCATTCCGCTGGTGGTCGGGATGGGCGGGGTGTTGGCCATTCTAACCCATCTTATTCATCGCGTTTCGGGGTCATGAGACGGCACCATAATATTTAACCATACGCAACATAATGGACGCGCCTCCGCCGTGCTGGCTGGACCGCGTTTCAGACCGTATCTGGCAGGCGCAAGGGGTGGAT
>CAIYDT010000262.1 GCA_903924985.1 uncultured Acetobacteraceae bacterium | reverse complement strand
TCTCGTCCAATGCCACCGTGATCAACCAGGGCACCATCAGCGGACGCGTTGGCATTGTGTTGCTCGATTCGGATGGCTCGCCGTCCGTTCGCGGGAGCGTCATCAACACCGGCACCATCTGGGCTTTGACTTATGGGCTGAACCTCGACGGTGTCGGGTATGTTTCCAATGCCGCAGGCGGCTACATCTATGGCGGGCAGGCCGTTCATGGTCGTCTTGCCCTGACGGTGGTCAACGTCGGTAGCATCGCTGCCAGCAGCGCTGGGATCGTGGCCCTTAGCGGCGGCTTCATTTCTAATGCCACCGGAGGCCACATATCCGGGGCGGCGGGCGGTATTGATGTTGGCGGCATCAGTGGCACCGGCACAGTGGTCAATGCCGGCAGCATCTCCGGTGCGTCCCACTATGGCATCTGGTTGCAGCACGGCGGCTCTGTCACCAACGTCTCCAGCGGCACGATCGCGGGTGCCTACGACGGTGTCATCGTCGGCCATGCCGCGGGCATCGTCATCAACTCTGGCCACATCACAGGAGCGAGTCAGTACGGAGTTTGGTTGCAGCACGGCGGTTCTATCACCAATGCCTCCGGCGGTACCATCTCCAGCGGTAGCGTGGGTGTCTATGTCCAAAACGCCATTGGCAGCGTTATCAACTCTGGCCAGATCACGGAAGCGAGTTACTACGGCGTCTTGTTGGCATCCGGCGGTTCGGTCACGAATCAGGCTGGTGGCACGATTAGTGGCGGCTACATCGGCATTTATGTCCAAAACGCTACTGGTGCCGTGATCAACTCTGGTGGCATCACGGGATCGGTCATGGCCGGCGTCATTCTGGAATCCGGCGGCTCTGTCACCAACCGGTCCAGCGGCACGATATCCAGCGCCCAAACGGGCATCCTCCTCATGGACGGCGGCTCTGTCACCAACGCCTCCGGCGGTATTATCACTGCGGGCGGCTTCGGTGTTGTTGTCAAAAACGCTACCGGAACCGTCATCAACTCTGGTGACATCACGGGAACGACCAAATACGGCGTTGGCTTTACTGCCGGTGCTGGAACTGTGATCAACGCGGGCACGATCTCCGGTGGCAGCGACTCAGTCTTGTTCAGTGCTGGATATACGAACCGCCTAATTATCGACCCTGGCGCCGTGTTCATCGGCACCGTGGATGGCGGCAACTCGATCGGCGGCGGTTCCACAAGCACGCTGGAACTGGCCTCGGGCGTCGGCACGATATCGGGCCTGGGTTCCAAATATATTCATTTCACGAAAGCCACGATCGATACGGGTGCTTCCTGGTTCCTCGGCGGCGCCAACTCGCTTGCTACGGGTTACAGCGTGGTCAATTCCGGCACGCTAACCAACGCTGGCACGCTGACCAACAACGGGCGTTGGGTCAATATGGGCACTTTGATTAACGAGGGGTACCTGGACGGCACCGGCACGATCATTTTGCGCAACGGGGGAGTCATCGTTGGCAGCGGGTCGATTGCAGCCACGGAAACGATCATCCAGTCCTGGGGGACGTCTGTCAGCAACGGCGGCGCAATCGACAATCTTGCCGGCAGCGATTTGGTGGGCGTCGACGGCGGCGTTTTCATCGGCGGCTTTGGAACTGTTCACAACGAGGGAACCATCCAAGGCCTCTACGGCCTGGGCGTCAGCCTTAATGCCGGTGGCTATGTCACCAACGCAACGGGCGCTGTGATCTCTGGGGCCGTGGGCAATGGTATCGATGGCGCAAGATGGGGCGAGGTTGCATCCATTACGCTCATGAACGCGGGGACGGTCGCGGGAGGCTTGAACGGGGTCCTTTTCGGCGCCGGCGGATCGGTCACCAACCAGGCTGGTGCGGCGATCACGGGTGCAGGCCGGGATGGTATTGGCAGCTATAATTACAACATCTCCAAAGGCGTTCCGGTCTTGAATGCCGGAAGCATATACGGCCAACGAAACGGCATCTTTCTGGGCGCAGGTGGCTCGGTTACCAATCTCGCCGGCGGAACCATCCGTGGTTCTACTAACGAGGGTGTCTACGCTGGCAGGTATGGTCTGGCGACGGCTGTCCCGGTCTACAATGCCGGCACGATCGAAGGCGGACGCGACGGCGTTTTCCTCGGAGCCGGCGGATCGGTCACCAACCAGACCGATGGGATAATCATCGGCGACGGCTATTATGGCAATGGCGTCGCTACTTTTGCCTATAATATATCCAAAGCTGTCCCCGTCTTCAATGCCGGAAAAATATCCGGCCACCAAAACGGCATCTTTCTGGGTGCCGGGGGGGCGGTTACGAACCAGGCTGGCGGAACAATCACTGGCACTACTGGTTTTGGTGTGTTGGCCTTTGGAGGGGGTCTGGGGAAACGCGTCATAATCTACAACTCCGGCACGATTGCAGGCGACAGGGCCGGTGTGATTTTCGGTGCAGGAGGGGAGGTCACCAACGCGACAGGCGCGACGATTCACAGTGGATATCAAAACCAGTATGGGATTGGTATCTACGGTACCAGATATGGCAACAGTGGGCTTGTCACTATCCTGAATGCGGGCACGGTCACAGGCACCCGTGACGGTGTATTCTTTGGTACCGGAGGGACTCTTACCAACGCGGCAGGTGGAACGATCATCGGCGGCACTCGTTGGGGTGTCTGGAGCTTCGGTGGCAACGGGGGGACCCTAGTCTCTATTCTGAACGCCGGCAGTATAGTAGGTGTTCGCGATGCAATCTATCTGTCAGGGGGCGGTTCTGTTACCAATCAGTCTGGCGGTTCAATCGCAGGCTCCGACAACGGCATCCGCTTCATACAGAAAGACTTTTCGGTTACCAATTCGGGTACGATCTCCGGATCAAACTATGCCATCCAGTTCGCGGATGGGCGGACAAACCGCCTGATCGTCGACGCGGGGGCGGTCTTCGTCGGCAAGGTGTCGGGTGGGAATGAGGCCAACGCCACGCTTGAACTCGCCTCCACGGCCTCGGTCGGCACGCTGTCCAGCCTCGGCTCTCAGTTTGTCCACTTCGGGCAGACCACGATCGATGCCGGCGCGTCCTGGCATCTGACCGGCGCCAACACGCTCACGGCCGGAAACACCCTATCCAATGCCGGAACGCTGACGCTGGACCACGCCACCCTGAGCGGCGCCGCCACGCTGATCAACAACAGCCGGATCGTGCTCGACCCTAGCAGCCGCGTTACTGTCGCCACCCTGACCGGCACCGGCACCGTGGAGATGGATGCCGGCAGCACGCTGACCGTTATCGGAATCATTTCCGCCGGCGAGACGATCGTCTTCAACGGTACGAATACGGTTCTGGCATTAGGCGATCCGGCTGGACAGTCAGCGGCATCCGCCCCGACACTCAGCGGCTTCGCTCCGGGCGACAGCATCGACCTGACTAACATCTCGTTCACGGCTGGCGACACCGCTTATCTGTCCGGCACCACGCTGATGGTTGTCCATTCCAACGGCGCGGTTGCGGCGTCTTTCCAGACCGACAATATCGGTGCGGCCAAATTTACCGTTGCCAATGACGGTTCCGGTCATGAGCTTGTGTCGGCCGGTCTTATCCCGTACTATCTTTGGTCCGACCCGGCTGGGGACTCCACGAAGATCAACAGCAATGCCACGTCGTCCTGGACGATTACGGCGAATACCGATTTCTTGTTAGCAGGTGCCCATTTCACTCTCAGCGCCGGCAACACGACCAGCCCGATCGTCCTTTCGGTCTATGAAGGAAAGTCAGCGGCCGGAACACTGGTTGCGTCGGTATCGGTTGCCCATTCGTTGGTTGGGTCCTCGTATGCTTCTGTTCCATTCAATCTGGCCGATGGCGGATATATCCTGCTCAGCGGGCATCAATATTACATTACGCTAACATCGACGGCCGCGGCGAACCAATCTGGGTATAATTTACAGGCTCCCAGTTCAACGTTGTTGTACATGAACGATGGAATTACCGGGCTGCCGGTGGTTGCATACACCCAGGGCGTCAGCATCGCTCCCACTCTTTTTCTTGCTCATGATACGGGCAGCTCACCCTCCGATGCCGTTACCAATAATGATTTGTTGACCGGATGGGTGAACGCCAATGCGGTGGTCACGCTTCAGGAAGGCACCGCCGTGCTGGGTAGGGCGACGGCGGATCAGAACGGTTCGTGGAGCTTCACGCCGAGCTCACTTGCCCAGGGCACGCACACTATTGTCGCTTCTGATGCCGGCGGCAGCGCATCGCTGACCATGACTTACGACAACATCAATCCACCGGTGACGGAGGCTCTGGCTACCGACAGCGGCAGCTCGAACTCTGACAAGATCACCAACGTCGACACGCTGACCGGCTCTGGCGATGCCAACGCAGTGGTCACGCTGAAGGAGGGCACAACCGTCCTCGGCGCCACGACAGCGGATCAAAACGGTTCGTGGAGCTTCACACCTACTTCGTTGGCGCAGGGCACGCATACGATCGTGGCCAGCGAGACGGACGTCGCCGGCAATGTCGGAGCAGCGTCGCTGAACTTCACCTACAACACGGTTGCAAGCGTGACGGAAGCGCTGGGTACTGACAGCGGCAGTTCGAACTCGGATAAGATCACCAACGTCGACACGCTGACCGGCTCGGGCGACGCCAACGCGATTGTGACGCTGACCGAGGGCACGACCGTCCTCGGAACGGCGACGGTGAATCACAGCGGCACGTGGAGCTTCACGCCGAGCTCGCTATTGGATGGCACGCACACGATCGTGTCCAGCGAGACGGACGCCGCCGGCAATGTCGGCACAGCCTCGCTGAGCTTCACCTACGACACGACCGCGGCAAGCGTGACAATGGCTCTGGGCACGGACAGCGGCAGCTCGGACTCGGATAAAATCACCAACGTCGACACGCTGACCGGCTCGGGCAATGCCAAGGCGGTCGTGACGCTGACCGAGGGCACCACCGTCCTTGGCACCGCGACCGTGGGTGAAGGTGGCACTTGGAGCTTCACGCCCACCTCG
>CAIYDT010000261.1 GCA_903924985.1 uncultured Acetobacteraceae bacterium | reverse complement strand
CGAAGGCGTGTCGCTGCGCGACAATCAAACCATAATTTAGGGCTTGTCAGCGACAATCAGACCGAACAACATCGTTCCCGTCGCGGTCACAGTTTCTCATCCTGATTGACGCATTTTCTCATACAGATTGTCGCGCCACACATTCTGCTTTTCCTGCCATTCGGTGTCGTGCCGCGCAGCATACCACAGGCAGGAGAACGCGATCAGGGTGTGACGATGCCGCGATGCCGCCGCCGAGGCGCCCTTGGTGATCGGGCGAAACCGGTAGCGTCATGATGAGAACGCTGACAGTGGGCTACGACCCGGCCAAGCTGGTGGGCTGTCTCCCAGGGATTTGGGTTATTCGAAAGGCTGTCGGTCATACCTGGACAGCGCCATCGATAGATAGCCTCCGCCGGGGCTGGAACGGTTGCGACGATGGTGTGGCGGACGCTGAAAAGGTCCGGCAGTAGACCGGATCGGGATCGTGCCCGATCCGGTCTTTTTCAGGACTTCGGCGTTCAGTTCTTCGTCTTGTCCACCAGCGCGTTCTTGCTGATCCACGGCATCATGGCGCGCAGGCGGGCGCCTACTTCCTCGATGGGGTGTTCGGACAGGCGGCGGCGGGTGGCCTTGAAGCTGGCCTGGTTGACCTTGTTCTCCAGCATCCAGTCGCGGGCGAAGCGGCCGGACTGGATGTCGGCCAGCACGCGCTTCATCTCGGCCTTGGTCTCGTCCGTGATGATACGTGGGCCGCTGACGTATTCGCCGTATTCCGCCGTGTTGCTGATCGAGTAGTTCATGTTGGCGATGCCGCCTTCATAGATCAGGTCGACGATCAGCTTCACCTCATGCAGGCACTCGAAATAGGCCATTTCGGGGGCGTAGCCGGCTTCCACCAGGGTCTCGTAGCCGCCCTTGATGAGTTCCACGAGGCCGCCGCAGAGCACCACCTGCTCCCCGAACAGGTCGGTTTCGCATTCTTCCTTGAAGGTGGTCTCGATGATGCCGGCCTTGCCGCCGCCGATGGCGGACGCATAGGACAGCGCCACTTCCAGCGCATTGCCGGACGGGTTCTGCGCCACGGCCACCAGGCAGGGCACGCCGCCGCCGCGCTGATACTCGCTGCGCACCGTGTGGCCGGGCCCCTTCGGGGCGATCATGAACACGTCGATGTCGGCGCGGGGATCGAGCAGGTTGAAGTGCACGTTCAGCCCGTGCGCGAAGGCGAGCGCGGCGCCCGGCTTCATGTTGGCGTGCAGCTTGTCGCGGTACAGGTCGCCCTGGCCCTCATCGGGGGTCAGCACCATCACGACGTCGGCCCACTTGGCGCAATCGGCGGGGTCCATGACCTTCAGGCCGGCCGCTTCCGCCTTGGCGACGCCGGCCGAGCCGGGGCGCAGACCGACGGCGAGGTTCTTCGCACCGCTGTCCTTGAGGTTGTTGGCGTGGGCATGGCCCTGGCTGCCGTAGCCGATGATGGCGACGTTCTTGCCCTTGATCAAGTTCACGTCGGAGTCAGTGTCGTAATAGACCCGCATGGGGTGGTTCCTTTCGGTTCTCTGGGCGGCTTCGGGCTTGCGCGGACGCAAGCGGGGGTGGCGGGGTTTAGCGCGGTGGGGTGCGGTTGGACAGGGCGAAGGGGCAGAAAAATCACACCCCAGCCAACCGCCGCAATCCATCGCGAAGTTTGCCAAAGCTGGGGGAGCGGTTCCGGTCGGGGTCCATATGCGGGCCGATGCGGTTGGCCCATTCGTGTTTCAGGCTGCCGGCGGCTGGCCAGCCGGCTTTCTGAACGGCACGCCGGCCACCTGAATGGGCGATATCGGCCAAAAGCTCCCAGGTATCGCACACGCTGTCCTGTACGTAACGGTCCAGCAGTGCCCTCTTCGCGTAGGGATAGGCCTTGAGCAACGCATCACGGTCGCCCAGGTACCAAGCCTCGGTTTCCTCGATCGCCAGCCTGAACATCGCCAAATGCTCCGCCCCACAGGCAGCCGCAACCTGCTTCAATTCATCCAACAATGCGACGCAGTTGTGGCGATCGGTGTCGAGGACGACGATCACGGCGTCGCACCATCCCGGCGTTTTCGCGTAGCCCCGCAGCAAGCGATGGAGTTGGTCCAACAGCTGTCGCTTGGCCGGGTCGGCTGTCGATGACAGACCGGCCGGCAGATGGCCAATCCCCTTGTAAGAATGCAACCGCCAAGTATGCGGTTCACCGCTCGGACCGACCAATTTGGGCAGCAAATGTTCGAGCAGGCGCATCCCCGAACTGTCTTCGGTCAGAATTTCGAAGTGCATGACTATCTCGCGTCGAGATAGTCGCTGTACCAGAGCCCACCAAGCGGCAGACCTTCGGCGACGAGGTTTTTGACGATTTCGAGCTTGGCAACATGCTGCACGGTCGAGAACCCGTCTTTCCCCTTCTCCAAAATCCAAACTTCCGACGGGTCCAGCGCATCGACGAAATAGGGTTGGTGAGTGGTGACGAATATCTGCGACGCGCTTCCTTTTTTTGTGGCATGTTCGCGGAACTCACGCGCGAGTACTTCCAGCAGTTTATGATAGAGGCCGTTTTCGGGTTCCTCAATGCAGATAAATGGCGGTGGTTCGGGGTCCTCCAACAGCAGCAAATAGGCAAAGACCTTCAATGTCCCGTCGGACATCTGCTGAGCATAGAACGGGTCCTGGAAACTGCCATCATTGAAGCGGAGTAGCACACGTTTATCCAGGGTGACCTTCGTATCGATCGCAGTTATCCCGGGAATCCGCTCGGCAATACGTTTCAAAATGGATGCAAACCTGTCCTTGTATTCGCGCTCCATGAATTGCACGACGTTACCAAGGTTGTCGCCATGCACGTTCAAATGTCTTTGCGGCCCTGCGGTGGGAAGCCCGCGGGCAGCATCCGGCTGGAAGTAGGACAGGTACCACCCTTTCAGGAAATCCCGAAACTGAGCAATACGAGGATGGCTGCGAAGCGTACCTAGTGTAGCGATACCCAGTTGTCGTGTGTCGGTTAATCGCACCGCCTCCCGCAAATTCCGCTCTTCGTCCGGAATTTCCAGCGCGTCTTCACCTGCCCAAACCTGCCCCTCTCCGCCATCGAGACGTAGAAACGGAAATGGCCGTCCACGGCTTTGATTACGCCGACGTTGCAGCAATACCTCGGACTTCACGAAGGGACGGCCCGAAGTGTCCAGATCGATGGCCAATTCGTAAGTGATCGGGCGCTGACCAGGTCCTTCGCGATAATAAATATCGAACCGAATTGCATCAGTCACTCCCAGCGACCGAAGGCGCTCGAACCCACCGCGCTGCTTCTGATCGCAAGCCGCCTCGACACCCAGGGTCAGGCAATCGGAGATAAAACCGAACGCATCCAAAAGCGTGCTTTTACCGGAGCCGTTCTTGCCGATGACCGCAATCAGTTTGGTCAGCTCTGGCGTATCCTGGTCGCCGTACAGCCGGCCGATCGTTACGTCCCGCAGGGAACGGTAATTGCGGACCCGGAAGCCCTCGATCTGCGCCATAGCTAGCCCTTTGCGTGGAATTGGCCCTGAACGTTAGGCTCCCGCCCCGAGAAGGGTCAAATCGTCCGCTTCCCCCGCGCAATCGCCGCGACACCGGTACGGGAAACCTCGGCTAAGCCCAGGTCTTGCATCAAAGCGATAAACGCGTCAAGCTTGTCGGTCGCCCCCGTCAGCTCGAAGACGAAGCTTTCGATGGTTGTGTCGACAACCCGAGCGCGGAAGGTGTCGGCGATGCGCAGAGCCTCGACCCGGTTGTTGCCGGTTCCAAGGACTTTGACCAGCGCCAGTTCGCGGGCGACATGCGGGCCTTCCTTGGACAGGTCGGACACGCGGTGCACCTGCACCAGGCGGCCGAGCTGCGCCTTGATCTGCTCGATTACCATTTCGGTGCCGGAGGTGACGATGGTGATGCGGCTATGGGCGCCGCCGGCCTCGACCGGTGCGACGGTCAGGCTGTCGATGTTGTAGCCGCGACCGGTGAACAGGCCGGTGACGCGGGCGAGCACGCCGGATTCGTTATCGACGAGGACAGAGATCGTGGCGGTTCGTTGGGACGTCAGGTCCGACATAATGGTCACCGGTAATGGGGGAAAATTCAGACCAGCGCCATGCCGGCATCGGAGATCGCGGCGCCGCTGGCTTCGTGCTCCGGTCCCAGGATCATCTCGTTATGCGCCGCGCCGGAGGGGATCATCGGGAAGCAGTTTTCCGCCTGATCCACCGCGATATCGGCGATCACCGCCGTCGGGCAGTCGAGCATGGCGTTGATAACGTCATCCAGTTGCTCGACGCTGGTCGCGCGCATGCCCTTGGCGTGGAAGGCGTCCGCCAGCTTCACGAAGTCGGGCAGCGCGGCCGAGTAGCTCTCGGAATAGCGCCCGCCATGCAGCAGCTCCTGCCACTGGCGCACCATGCCCATGTATTCGTTGTTCAGGATGAACACCTTCACCGGCAGCTTGTACTGCGCGATCGTCCCCAGCTCCTGAATGTTCATCAGGGTCGAGGCCTCCCCCGCGATGTCGATTACCAGCGCGTCGGGGTGCGCGATCTGCACGCCCATGGCGGCGGGGAGCCCGTAGCCCATGGTGCCGAGGCCGCCGGAGGTCATCCAGTGGTTGGGTTTTTCGAAGTGGAAGTGCTGCGCGGCCCACATCTGGTGCTGGCCGACCTCGGTTGTGATGAACACATTTTTGCCCCGGGCCTTCACGATCTCATACAGCCTTTGCACGGCGTACTGGGGCTTGATGATCGAGCCGGGCGTCATGTCCTGGGTGAATTTCAGGCTTTTCTTCTCCCGCCACGCGTCGATCTGGCGCCACCAGGACGCCACCGCGTGGGTGTCCGTTTTCGTCTCGTCGGCGTTCCAGGCTTTATGCAATGCGGCCAGCGCCTTGCCGGCGTCGGCGACGATGGGGACCTCCACCGGGACGTTCTTGTTGATCGAGGACGGGTCGATGTCGATGTGGATCTTGCGCGAACCCTGGCTGAACGCGTTCAGGCGGCCGGTCACTCGGTCGTCGAAGCGGGCGCCGACGCACAGCAAAGCGTCGCAGCCGTGCATGGCCATGTTGGCCTCGTAGGTGCCGTGCATGCCGAGCATGCCGAGGAATTGCGGGTCGGAGGCGGGGTAGGCGCCGAGGCCCATCAGCGTGTTGGTGATCGGGAAGCCGGTGGCGCGCACGAACTTCGTCAGCGCCTCCGACGCCGCCGGGCCGGCGTTGATCACGCCGCCGCCGGCATAGATCATCGGGCGCCTGGCGTGTTTCAGGATGTCGACCGCCTTGGCAATCTGGTCCACGTCGGGTTCGGTGCGCGGGCGGTAGCTTTTGTGCTGGGCCTGGGCTTCCACGTATGGCGCCGGGTTGATCAGGATGTCTTTGGGAAGGTCGATCACCACCGGGCCCGGCCGGCCAGTCTTGGCGACGTAGAAGGCCTCGTGAACAACCCGAGCGAGGTCCTCCGGCCGTTTCACCAGGTAGTTGTGCTTGGTGGCGGCGCGGGTGATGCCGGTCGTGTCGGCCTCCTGGAAGGCGTCGTTGCCGATCAGGTGCGTCGGCACCTGCCCGGTCAGACACACCACGGGGATGCTGTCCATCAGCGCGTCGCACAGGCCCGTCACCGCGTTGGTCGCGCCGGGGCCGGAGGTCACCAGCACCACGCCGACCTTGCCGGTGGAGCGCGCGTAGCCCTCGGCCGCATGCACCGCGCCGCCTTCCTGGCGCACGAGGATGTGGCGGATGGCGTTCTGGTTGAAAATGGCGTCGTAAATCGGCAGGACCGCGCCGCCGGGATAGCCGAAAATAACCTCGACGCCCTGGTCTTTGAGGGCGCGTAGGAGGATTTCCGCTCCGGACTGGGGGGCTTCGGCCGACATGGTTGGTGGTCCCATATTGTGCAAGGGGCGCTGCGTAGTCGGGTTGCTGCGCTGCGTCAACCCCGGGTTTGTAGAAATGCCAAGATTTCCGGGAGTAAACTTTCCAAAAATTGCGCGCTGAAGGTGAATCGCGCATTGATCGTATGCATCAGGGGCGGGTCAGCCAATCGGTGGTGGCGGAACCATGTCGCCTGACGCTTGGTGTACTGCCCGGTAATCAGCTCGGTGCGGCGTGCCGCGTGGTCCAGCGTGGTCCCGCCTTTGAGGTACGCCGAGATCTCCGGCACCCCGTGGGCGCGCATCGCCGGCAGCGCGGGGTCGAGGTTTTGGGTCAGCAGGGCTTCCACTTCGGCGATCGCGCCTTGTTCGACCATGGTTTGGAAGCGGGTGGCGATGGCGGCGCGGAGGGTGTCGCGCGGGGGGGCCAGCAGGATGGCGGCGAAATCCCAGGGTGCGGGTTCCCCCCTGCGGTTCTGCCACGCCGCCAGCCCTATGCCCGTGCCCCGCCAAACCTCCCACGCGCGGGCGATGCGCTGGGAGTCCTGGGGATTGAGGCGGGCGGCGGTGGCGGGGTCGACTTTGGCCAGGCCGGCGTGGAGTTCCTCGGGGCCGAGCTTTTCCAGCAGGGCGCGAGCCTCGGCGCGGGCTTCGGGGCCGGGGTCGGGTATCTCGGCGAGGCCCTGGGTGAGGGCCGCGAAATACATCCCCGAGCCGCCGGTGAGGATGGGGATTTTGTTTTCGGCCCATGCTTCGTGCATGGCGTTGAGGGCCTCGGCCCGCCACCAGGCGACGCTGCCGGGTTCGCATGCGGGGCGTACGCCGTAGAGGCGGTGGGGGATTTGGGCTTCTTCCTCTGGCGTGGGGCGGGCGGTGAGGACGCGGAGCTCGGCGTAGACCTGCATGGAGTCGACGTTGACGATCACGCCGTCGAAGCGGGCGGCGAGGGCCAGGGCCAGGGCAGATTTGCCGCTGGCGGTGGGGCCGGCGACGAGAAGAGCTTTGGGGCGGGGTGGGGGCATGGGAACTCGGTGTGTGCTAGCCCCGGACTGGTGTGGGGGATAAGTGGCGCAAATGCATGATCTTGGACGGAGGGCAAGGCCTATTGGCTGCGGAGGACGGGTGGAGCCTATCAGAATTCTTGTGTGACCGTGCCGGTTACACAAGAATTCTGATAGGCTCCCGTTGGCGCATTATTGCGATTAAGCGCCAACGACAAGAGATCAAGTGATCCAGGATCTCCGAACAAACCAGCAGCCGCGTCAACCGGCCCCACACCAGGGCGTAAACTGGTGCCGGGCGCTTGCTATGGCAGGGCGGGCGGCGGAGGCACATCACGCAAAGAGTCCACGGCGACGAATCGGTGCAAGGGAAACCTCGACCCGCACAGCATGCGGCAGAAAGGTGAAGAAATCGTTAACGTGGCGTGGAAATCGTCAGTTGACGTAAGCCCCCCCGTTCACATGCATCGACTGGCCGGTGATGTAGCGCGCCTCATCGGAACACAGGAACCGCACCATCGCCGCGATCTCATCCGGCTTGCCGCGCCGCCCGAGCGGAGAATCCGGCAGCGCCGCCCGCCCATGGTTGCCGCCGGCGGCGAACCCGCGCACCGTCTCGATCGAGCCCGGAACGACCGTGTTCACCGTGATATTATACTCCGCCAACTCCTTCGCCAGCGCCCGTGTCAGCCCGATCATGCCGGCCTTGGCGGTGATCGCGTGCACCCGGCCCTTGGCGCCAACATGCGAGGAAATTCCTCCCAGGTTGATGATCGTTCCGCCCCCGGCGGCGATGATATGCGGTGCGGCGGCATGGGCGCAGTAGAACGCGCCGTCGATTGTG
>CAIYDT010000260.1 GCA_903924985.1 uncultured Acetobacteraceae bacterium | reverse complement strand
GTGCTCGGTGCGGGTGATCGCGATCGCAGACCCCATGAAACCCTCCGTTCTTCAATGATGAACGAAAGGCAGCGAATCAGGGTTCGCGACCGATTCCTAGCCCCCGTGAGTCAGGGGAAACGGCGGTTGGTATTAGACACTGTGCGGATCGCCGTCCAGCCGGGCATGACCTACCTGGTGCTGAACGTGATGCAGCACCAGAAACTGCTGGAAAAGCACGCCGCGGCCGCGGGGCTACCCGGCGTCAAAGCAGAATTCATGCGCCTTGCCGCCGGCAACAACGTCAATGACGCAGTGATCGGCGGCGCGGTGGATGTCGGTGCCACCGGCGTCCCCGCCTTTCTGTTGATGTGGGCGAAGACCCGCAGCTCCGTCGATATCAGGGCCATCGCGCCCTTCAACAACATGCCGCTGGTACTGGTGACCCGTAACCCGGCGGTGCAACGGATCGAGGATCTCGGCCCCAACGACCGCATCGCACTGCCCGGCGTGGGCGTGTCCAGCCAGGCGATCATGCTGCGCATGGCCGCCGCCCGCGCTTTCGGGGATGCTAATTTCCAAAAATTCGATGCCCTGACCGTCAACCGCGGCCACCCGGACGCGATGGCGGCGCTGTTGTCCAACACCGAGATCAACTGCCACTTCACCGCCGCGCCCTATTTACAGCGGGAACTGGCAGTGCCGGGTATCCACCCGATCCTGACCTCGACGGATGTCTATGGCGGACCCGGCACGATCGGCGTGACCTTCGCCACCAGGAAATTCCGCGACGCGAACCCGAGACTGATGGCCGCTTTCGTCGCCGCCACGCGGGAAGCCATGGCCGTCATCAAGAACGACCATCGGGCAGCGGCGGACGCTTACCTGGCGGTATCGGGCGACAATGCGGCCCGAGCGGAAGTCGAGGCGGTGCTCGCCGACCCCACCACCGTGTTCGACATCGCGCCGCGCGGCACGATGAAGGTGGCCGAGTTCATGCACCGCACCGGCTCGATCAAAGTCATGCCGGAAAACTGGCAGGCCATGTTTGTGCCGGAACTGGGTGGGAAGGCGGGGAGTTAGAGAAACATTGGCCTGACCGTAATCAGTCAGGCCGATAAAGCTGCTTGCTCAAATAAAAACGTAGAACGCGCTGGCCGTTTACGGACAACCCGAAAGCCGGCCAGGATGATACTCTCGCACACCCATAATTTCGCGATTTTGGTGCCGTGGAAAACAGCGAGCTCCACGTTGCATGCCCGTTTCGAGGCATTGAACGAGAGTCCGTACAGCCGGTTCTATTATTTTTCGCCGTATCTCAACCGCGTCGTGCACCAGCACATTACCTGCGCGGAGTTTTCGGCATTTCCTGAGTCTCGTTTAGGTTACGCAACGGCGGCGTTCGTTCGCAATCCCTACGATCGTGTATTCTCGGGGTTTATCCAGATGCAGCGCGATCTGCGCGATCAGGGCCAGGCGGCTTTTCCTTCGCCCTGGATTAGGGAAATTGTACTGCGGCAATTGGACGAAAACCGTGCCGCTTTGGCGCGCGCCGATTGCGATTTCGACCGATGGGTGGCGGGCTTGAGCGAGGCGGATGTTTATGTTGTTGGCCGTAACACCAGCCTGCCGTTGCATCCCGTGCATTATTGGACGCATATGGCCGGCGAAAAATGTGTTTCGTTCATCGGCCGTGTCGAGACTTTCGAAGCGGATTTGGCGGCTTTCTGTACCCGGGCCGGCATCGCGGACCCGGAGAGGCTCAACCGGAACGTTTCGGATGGCGGAGACGGCGATGGGGAATACCGCTACGCGGCGGCGATGCGGCCCGCGACGCGCGACAAAATCGAGCGGTTGTTCGTCGAGGATTTCGCGTTGTTCCGATACCGTACATTCTAGGCGACGATATGCCGCGGGCGCGGATCACCTGAAAGGCGGGGAGCTGAGGGCAACCCCCCGCCTTACACTCAGGCCGCCGCGGCAAGCTCCCCGTTGATCACCAGCCCCTCGTGCCCGCCGGACACGTGCACGGTGTCGCCTTCCTTCACCGAACCCTCCAGGATCATCCCAGCCAACGGGTTCTGTAGCGTCCGCTGGATCACCCGCTTCAACGGCCGAGCGCCGTAGGTGCTGTCGTAACCCTCGGCCGCCAGCCAATCCAGGGCTGTACGATCCAGATCCAGATCGATTTTGCGGTCGGTCAGCAGTTCCCGCAGGCGTTCCAGCTGGATCTTCACGATCGACGCCATGTCGGCGCGTTGCAGGCGGCGGAACAGGATGATTTCATCCAGGCGGTTCAAGAACTCCGGCCGGAAATGCGCGCGCACCGCGTTCATCACCTGGCCCTGCACCATCTCGACCTTCTCGCCCTCCGGCTGCGCCGCCAGCACGTCTGAACCGAGGTTCGAGGTCAGAACGATAATGGTGTTCTTGAAATCCACCGTCCTTCCCTGGCCATCGGTCAAACGCCCGTCGTCCAGCACCTGCAGCAACACGTTGAACACGTCCTCGTGCGCTTT
Source organism: uncultured Acetobacteraceae bacterium (assembly GCA_903924985.1). Lineage (GTDB taxonomy): Bacteria > Pseudomonadota > Alphaproteobacteria > Acetobacterales > Acetobacteraceae > Rhodopila. Next base: position 11,657 of record CAIYDT010000260.1, on the reverse strand, counting down.
TTCAACCTCGTCGAACAGGATCACCTGGTACGGCCGGCGCCGCACGGCTTCCGTCAGCACGCCACCCTCATCGTATCCAACGTAACCGGGAGGCGCGCCGATCAGACGGGAGACGCTGTGCTTCTCCATGAACTCGCTCATGTCGATGCGCACCATCGCCCGATCGTCATCGAACAGGAACGAGGCGAGCGCCTTGGTCAGCTCCGTCTTGCCGACGCCGGTCGGGCCGAGGAACAGGAACGACCCGATCGGACGGTTCGGGTCCTGCAACCCGGCACGCGCCCGCCGCACCGCATGCGCGACGGCGACCAAGGCCTGATCCTGGCCGATCACCCGCTCCCGCAGCTTGTCTTCCATGTGCATCAGCTTGGAGCGCTCGCCTTCCAGCATCTTGTCCACCGGCACGCCGGTCCAGCGGGACACGACCCCGGCGATGGCTTGTTCATCCACCGCCTCATTCACCAGCTTGCCGTCGCCGGACTTTTCCAAACGCCGCTCAATGTCCGGGATCACGCCGTAGCGGAGCTCCGACGCACGGGCCAGATCGCCGTTGCGCTGCGCCACCTCAGCCTCACCACGGGCCTGATCGAGACGCTCCTTCAATTTTTGCGTCTCCATGACCTCGCCTTTTTCCGCCTTCCATGCGGTGGTCATGGCGTTGGCTTTTTCCTCGAGATCGGCCAACTCCTTCTCCAGCTTCACCAGCCGGTCCTTCGACGCCGCGTCGGTTTCCTTCTTCAGCGCCTCGCGCTCGATCTTCAGCTGGATGACCCGGCGATCGAGCTCGTCCAATGCCTCCGGCTTGCTGTCGATTTGCATGCGCAGGCGGGACGATGCCTCGTCCATCAGGTCGATGGCCTTATCCGGCAGGAACCGGTCGGTGATGTAGCGGTTGGACAGGGTCGCGGCCGCCACCAGCGCGCCGTCGGTGATCCGCACGCCATGGTGCAACTCATACTTCTCCTTGATGCCGCGCAGGATCGAGATCGTATCCGCGACCGACGGCTCACCCACGAACACCGGCTGGAACCGACGGGCCAAAGCCGCGTCCTTCTCTACGTGCTTGCGATACTCGTTCAGCGTGGTGGCGCCGATGCAGTGCAGCGTGCCGCGCGCCAGTTCCGGCTTGATCAGATTGGAGGCGTCCATCGCCCCATCCGCCTTGCCGGCGCCGACCAGGGTGTGCATCTCGTCGATGAACAGGATGATGTCGCCTTCCGCCGACTCGATTTCTTTCAGGACGGCCTTCAACCGCTCCTCGAACTCGCCGCGGTATTTCGCGCCGGCGACCATCGCGCCGAGGTCCAGCGACAGCAGCTTCTTGCCCTTGATCGCTTCCGGCACGTCGCCGTTGACGATGCGTAGCGCGAGGCCTTCGACGATGGCGGTCTTGCCGACGCCTGGCTCCCCGATCAGGACGGGATTGTTTTTGGTGCGCCGCGCCAACACCTGGATGGTGCGCCGGATTTCCTCGTCGCGGCCGATCACCGGGTCCAGCTTTCCCTCGCGCGCGATGGCGGTGACGTCGCGCGCGTATTTCTTCAGCGCCTCGAACCCAGCCTCGGCGTTCGGGCTGTCGACTTTGCGGCCCTTGCGCATGTCGGCGATGACTTTCTCAAGCGCCACCGCCGTCACGCCAGCATTTTTCAGCACCTTCCCGGCTGCGGTATCCGACGCTGCCAGCGCCAGCAGCAAGCGATCCTGCGCCACGTATTCGTCGCCTGCGCGCGTCGCAACCTGCTGCGCGGAGTCTAGTACTCGCACCAATTCGGGGGTGATCTGCGGCTGGCCCGCGCCGCCGCCGCTGACCTTGGGGTTGCGCGCGACCTCCGCCTCAATGCCGGTCAAAGCCGCCTTCGGGTCGCCGCCCGCCGCCTTGATCAGGCCTGCGGCTGCGCCTTCGTCGTCATCCAATAGCGCTTTCAGCAGATGATCGGGGCCAATCCGCTGGTGAAACTCGCGGATGGCGATCGTTTGGGCCGCTTGCAAAAATCCGCGTGCCCGTTCGGTGAATTTTTCGATGTCCATAACCATGTCCCTATTCTCAGGCGACAGGATCGCCGGCGCCCCATTCGCGGCAACGTCAACGAACCCCTTTCCTCTGACAGGTAGGTTGGGGCAAGCTGCCGCTCAAGGGGGAACCGTTCCATGCGCATCGAATACCTGTACCGCTTCCCGGTTAAAGGTCTGACGGCGGAAGCGTTGGAGGAGGCCACGGTCGAACCCGGCGGCACCATTCCGTGGGATCGCACCTTCGCGCTGGCGCAAGGCGATTCCGGCTTCGACCCGGCAAACCCGACATGGCTGCCGAAAGCCAATTTCATGTGCCTGGCGCGCAACGCCCGCATTGCCAAGCTGGCGGCCTTTTTCGAACCGCGCACCGGTTCGCTGACCCTTCGTGCCCCCGACGGGGCGGAAATCTCGGAAAACGCCTTGCGACCGACCGGGCGTGAAAAACTGGGCGCATTCCTGGCGGAATATCTGGGTGAAGAAGCTCGGGGCGCACCGCGGTTCGAATATGTGGAAGGCCACTCCTTCTGCGATGTCCGGGGCAAGGTCGTCAGCATGATCAACATGGCCAGCCTGCACGACCTGGAGGCCAAGGTCGGTGCCCGCCGTCACCGCCGCCGCTTCCGCGCCAACGTTTGGTTCAGCGGTGTCCCAGCCTGGGGGGAGCGCGCGTGGATCGGCCAGCAAATCCAGATGGGCGGAGCGGTACTCAAAGTGATCAGGAACATCCCCCGCTGCCCTGCCACCGAGGTGAACCCCGAAACCGCCGAACGCGACGCCAACCCAGTCGCCGAACTGACACGGCTGTACGGCCACAAGGATTTGGGTGTGTATGCCGAAGTCATCGAAGGCGGCCGCTTCTCCGCGGGCGATGCGATCGAGGTGCTGGGTGGGGACTAGGAGGTCGTTGCCGGCTTCGTGAAGGGGGGAGAACACGAAGCCGGCTTACGTCGCTGCATCGCAGCGGTCAAGGTGAGGGGAGCACCTTGTAATATCCCTTTACGCGTGGAAAACCCGAAAAACAAGCATCGAAAATGGTCCTTTATATTAATAATTATACACAATCGCAGCCCCCGGTAATTACCCGCTACTATCCCCGCAGGACGGTACTGTCCCGTCGCGCAGGCCCCAGGATCGCTTGTAGAGATGCAGCGTAGTGACCCGCGTTGTTGTCCAGCGCCAGCCGACCCAACGCCCCATCCCGCAATCGGGTCCACGACGCCTCATCCCGGTACAGCGCGACAATCTGCGACGCGAACCCCACCGGGTCGGCCGCATCGACGGCCAACAGTTCCTGCCCATCCGTCCATTCCAGCTGTCGACGAAGTAATTCGGTAGCGACGACCGGCAGCCCAAAGGATGCCGCCTCATGCACTTTGTACGGCGCCCCAGCGGCGAAGCGCGTTGGCGCGACAAAAATCCGGTGCGCGGCATACAACGGCTCCAGGTCCGACACGACGCCGCGCAAAGTGATCCTGGGATGACGGCAAAATCGCTCCAGCGTGACATCCGCGGCCGTATAACCCACGACGGTCAGCCGGGTTTCCCAGCCGAGCGATTTTTCCACCAGCGGCAACACCTCATCCACGAACCAGCACAGGCTGTCGTAGTTCGGGCTGTCCATCTGGTGGATAGAGCCGGCGAACAACATCCCCCTGCGCTGGCTGAAGGGGCGCGCCGTCGGGCGCAGCGGGCGCATGTGGCCAACGATCCGCACGTCGGGGCAACCAAGGTCCCGCAACATCGCGGCCTCCACTTCGCTGACCGCAATGATGGATCGGCAGATATCCGCACTGGCGAACTCCCGCCGCAGCGCTACATCCAAGTCGAAATCCTGTCCGTTGAGCGCTGCCAACCCCGCGTTGCGCGCGGCGCTGACGGCCTCGGTATCCAGAATGATCGCCGGAGGGTTCGGGTCTCCATGCAGCACCCGGTCCATGATCGGCCGCACGCGGTCCATGTTATGCGTGCGGGAGATCCAGATGATGTCGTAGATGCCACGCCGCAGCCGCAGGAACTCCTCCAGCCGCGTCAGGTTCTGATCGTACATGACCTCCACGCTGTCGGGCATGTCGGCGTAGACGTTGGCAAGACCGAAGCGACACCCGTTCACCGGGAAAACAGTAACCGCGAAGCCCAGCGCCGCCATCGCGCCAATCAGGTCGTTGGCACGCACGAAACCGGAACCGATCCCGCGCAGCGGCACGGTATCCTCAATGAACAATAGGCGACGCTGGGCGGTATCGGCTGAGCGGGCGGCCACCAACACGCGCCCATCCGCCTCATGGCATCCCGTCAGGAACGCGGCGTGAGCATCGGCGTCCACCCGGAGGTTGTGAGACGGATCCGGGTCATTCCATTGTCGGACCATCACCGCCGGATCGTATACAACCCGGTGTCCGGCTTCAGCGATGCGCAAACAGAGATCGGCAGCAGCCGCGTCGTTGGCCGGCGGGGCGGCACCGCCCTCCTGTAACGCCGCGAACACCTCGGCCCTCACCAGCAAGAAGGCGCTAGCACAGAAATGCACGTCGCGGGCGAAGTTGGCTTCAGGCACAAGCGGCGATTCGCCGTTCAGGTAAGCATGCGTCCGCCCATCCTTCCAAACGACATGGCCAGCGGAACGCAGCAAGCCATTCGGGCGCAGCACCTTACCGCCCACAGCGCCAATTCCAGGATCGGCGTCCAGACGTCGCAACGCGGCCTCGATTGCCCCCGGCGAAAGCTCGGTTCCATCCTCCAAACACATTACCGCGCCCGTTCGGGTGCAAGCCATCCCGGCGGTGTACGCCGCCATCAGGCCAATCCCCTCATCGAAGCGTTGGATCGTGGCGCCAGTGACGAACCGAGAGATGTCGCCCGTGTTCGTGGTCGTTCCCAGCACCACCAGGACCAGATCGATGTCTGCCGCTATATTGCTCCACAACGATGCCAACGTGGCGAGGGTCTCGGTCAGATCTCCGCGCACCACCATGACCGCACTGACAACGGGATCTCTCGAGCAAGAAAATCGCAACGGCGATCGCCCATAGAGCGGCAGCAACGCAGCGGCGTTGCGGCGAAACAGCGACCGGGCCTGACCATCGCTCACCTGTTCGTCCGGTGGCGGCACGGAAGGCTGTCCGCCAGGTTTTCCGATCGTCAGCCAATGGGTGAACGCATCCGCGGCTTCACCAAGCAGCAGGTCTTTCCTCACGGACTCGTGCGATGCATACCAGCGAAGGTCGACGTGTGGCGCGGGGGCACGCAATTCCACGGTGCCATACCGCAGAAAATGGGCGTAGCCATTACGGAACGCGCCGGATTCGATTGCATCGCGTAACTCGGGCTGGCCCGTCAGGTACCAATCCTCCGAAAAATCTGGCAATGGGTCGAACGCGGTTGGCGTGTCGTTGCACAGATAGTGTTCCAGGGCCGAACGCCATTCGCCGCGGGTAATCGCTTCGGCGACCTCGGGATAGTGCCGAAGGTACCATGCACCGGCGAAGTGCCGGCTCGTCTCCGGCGCGGGCCATCCGTGTTCGAGACCCAGCAAATAATGCTGAAACGGTCCGCTTATCGCCGCGGCGGCGCCTTCCTCCGGATCCAACTGTCCGAGGTAATACAGCGGATCGAAAAGCAGGTGCCCTATTCGGCCTTCTTTACTGCCATGCCGCAAAAAATGGTCGTAGCCATTGGCCAGGCCCGCTTTATCCAGCGCGCCATCGGTCAGGTCGGCGTAACGGCGGCGGTAGTATAGCTCGTCGAATAGCCAGTGCGGCGAACGGTCCTGGTTGCCGGTGCGGCAATACGCATCGAACGCCGACGAAAATCGTCCCTCCCGCACCGCATCCGTGATCTCAGGGTATGCCTTGAGGTGCCACGCTTCGTTGAAATACCGGTTGGGCGAATGCCCTTGGCGCTGCCCGTGTCCAAAGTAAGATGCCAGCAGCGCTCGGTCGGACCGATACGCCAGCCCGTCCGCCGCGTCAGAATAGGCCGCACGATACCATGCCCCGTCGAATATCGCCCAGGCAATCGCGGTTTCGCCTGGCAGCCGAAGCGTTTCCTGAACTCGAAGATCGAACGGCCACATAACGACTACGCCGGCTTCATGCGCGTCGCTTGGTATGCACGACGCCGGTTTGTTCCAGCGCCGCGATCTCCTCGGCGGTATAGCCGAGTTGACCGAGGATTTCGTTGCCGTCCTGGGCGAATTTTGGCGGTGGGCGGCGCGTACCCCCCTTGGTACGACTGAATTTGATGGGGGTGCCAATCCCCTTGTACCAATCCAGTTCCGTCACCATCTCGCGGTGCGCGGTATGGGGTGCGGCAGTCGCTTCATCGACTGGCAGCACGGGGCCGGCCGGAACCCCAGCGCGGATCAGGTGCAGCGCCAGTTCATTGCCATCCTGCGTGGCGAACGCCGCCGCCAGAATTTTCGTCAAAGCGGCACGGTTGACGTTACGTTCTCCATTGTTGGCAAAGCGCGGATCGTCGGCCAAAGCCGGCTGCCGGATCAGTTCGCACAGCTTGCGGAATTGCCCGTTGTTGCCGCTGGCGATGAAAATATCGCAGGTCTTCGTGGGGTATTTGTCGTACGGCACCAGGTTGGGGTGCGGGTTGCCGGTGCCTTTGGGGCGGGACCCATTGAGAAAATAATTCGCCGCCTGCGGATGCAGCAATGCCATGCCGCAATCGTACAGCGCCATGTCCAGATACTGCCCGAGGCCGGACGTCTTCCGTTCGTGCAGCGCCATCAGGATGCCGATGGCGGAATACAGCCCCGTGCCCATGTCGACGATCGCGGTCCCGAGCCGCATCGGGCCGGTGGTCTGGTCGCCGTTGACGCTCATTAACCCCGTCATCGCCTGCAGGATGGCGTCGTATCCGGGCAGGCCGCCCAGCGGCCCGTCCGGCCCGAAGCCGGAGATGCGGCAGTGGATCAGGCCGGGGAAGCGCTTCGACAACACATCCTCGTAACCAAGGCCCCATTTTTCCATCGAGCCCGGCTTGAAGTTCTCGATCAGCACATCGGCGGTTTCCAGCAGGCGCAGCAGGATCGCCTTGCCCTCCGGCTTGCTCATGTCCAGCGCGATGGCGCGCTTGTTGCGGTTCACGCCGATGAAGTAGCTGGCGTCGCCCTCGTGAAACGGAGGGCCCCAGTCGCGTACCTCATCGCCTTGTGGGGGTTCGACCTTGATCACCTCGGCGCCGTGATCGGACAGAATCATGGTGCAGTACGGGCCGCCGAGGACCCGCGTCAGGTCCACGACCTTGATGCCCGCCAGCGCACCCGCCGTACCCGCCAAACCCTTGCCGGTCGCGACCGGCTTCAACGATCCATCCATCGGAATGCTTTCTCCTTGGTGGCCGATCTTTACGCTGGATTTGCGGTGCTATGCCAGCGCCCTGACCAGCGCTTCGGCACTACCGCCGTTGGCGATGACGGAGCGTCCGTCCCGTTGGATGCCGTTGACACGCGCGAAGGCACGCTTCCACCCGGCGTCGGTCTTGTCGGTGATTTCGATACCCGGCTCGATGCGCCAGAACAGATCGGGGCACACGGCGATGGATCCCATGGCAATTTGCTCCCTCGCTGAACCATGCGTGGGGGCAGAATAGCGTGCCCGCCAAAATGAAGAAGGGGGCTTAGAACCCCCTTCCGCACGATCAGATGTAGTATTCCGCCAGGGGGGCGAAGCCGTTGAAACGCTGGCTGGCGTAGGTGGTCACGTAGGCGCCCGTGGACATCAGCTCCACGCGATCCCCAGAGCGTAGCGCCAGCGGCAGGCGGTAATTGGATTTCTCGTAGAGAATATCCGCCCCGTCGCAGGTTGGCCCGGCGATCGACACCGGCCCGGTCGCGCCGCCGTCGTGCGGGGTCACGATGCGGTACTTGATCGCCTCGCCCTCGGTTTCCGCCAGACCGCCGAATCGGCCAATGTCCAGGTATACCCAGCGCAGCGGGTCGGCCTTGTCGCGCTGGCTGACCAGCACGACTTCGGCCGAGACAACGCCCGCGTCGCCAACTACGAATCGGCCGGGCTCGATCACCATTTCCGGCAGGTTGTTGCCGAAATGGGCAACCATCGCATCCATGATGGCGTTGCCGAACTGGTCGATCTCCGGCACCGCGTCGCGGTAGCGGGTGGGGAACCCGCCGCCCAAATTCATCATGCGCAGCTTCACGCCGGCATCCGTCAGGTCGGTGAACAGCATGGCCACCTTGGCGATGGCGACCTCGTACGCGCGGGTCGTGGTCTGCTGGCTGCCGACGTGGAACGACAGGCCATAGGGATCCAGGCCCAGATCGCCGGCTTGCAGCATCAGGGCCTTGGCGCTTTCGATGGTGGTGCCGAACTTGCGCGACAGGGGCCAGTCGGCGCCTTCGTTCTCCACCAGGACGCGGCAGTAAACCCGGGAGCCCGGGGCGTGCTGCGCGAGCTTCAGCAGCTCCTCTTCCGAGTCGAACGCGAACATGCTCACGCCCGCCGCATGGGCGCGCTGAATGGCCGACACCTTCTTGATGGTGTTGCCGAAGCTGATCGCCGCGGGGCGGGCGCCGGCGTCGAGGCACGACTCGACCTCCTCGATGCTCGCGGCGTCGAAGAAGCTGTCCAGACCCACCAGGCGCTCCAGAATCGGGGCGGCCGGGTTGGCCTTCACGGCGTAGTAGATGCGGGCCAGCGGCAGCGCGTCGCGCAGCGACCGGAAATTGGCCTCCACGCGGTCGACATCCAGCACCAGACACGGCGTAGCCGGCTGGCGATCAGCAAGAAACTGGGCGACTTTGGAAGTCATCGCTCGGTGCCCTTCCTTGAGGACGCCCGCCTGAGTCAGGCGGCGGGCGGTGTTGACGAAACGGTCGAACGAACCAGCGACCAAACGATTGCCAGAACGCTTGACGTCGTTGCGTAACCACTGAGGGCCAGAGGCACGTGCGTTGCTGCGTGGGGGGTGCACATAGGACCCCCTCCCCCCCCATGCAAGTGGGAATTTGACCGGGGGGGCGGTTTTTTGTGCATAACCCGCCAGGACCCCGATATTGCCACCCGATGTTCAAGGAGAATCCGGTGCGCCAGCCCCGCTTTCGGCATTCCCGTTTGGCCGCTTTCGCCGGCCAGCGGGACATCGCGCTGGCCACGTTGCGCGCCTGCGCCACGGATCGGGTCTCCCTCGCCGCCGCCGGCTGCGCCTTCTGGGCCACCACCGCTCTGTTTCCCGCCATCAGCGCGCTGATCGCCGTCTACGGGCTGGTGTTCAATCCCCTCTCGGTGGTGCAGCAGCTCAATCTGCTGGCCGGTCTGCTGCCGCCGCCCGCCTTCGAACTGATCCATGAGCGGGTGCTGGAGCTGGTGAGCCAGCCGCGCGACAAGCTGAGCCTGCACCTGTTGATCGGCATCCTCCTGGCGCTTTGGAGCGCCGCGACCGGCACCAAATCCATGATGTCGGCGCTGAACGTGGTCTACGAGGTGGACGAAGCGCGCGGCGTCATCCGTTTTCAGGCGGTCGGGCTGGCGCTGACAGTCCTGGCCGTGGTCGGCGCGGTGCTGGCGATATCCGGCGTCGTCCTGCTGCCGGCGGTCCTGGCCTTCGTGGGCCTGTCGCGATTCGGGGCGGCGGTCGTCCGTGCCGCCAGCCTGCTGCTGCTGGTGGGGCTGTTCGCCGCCGCCGTCGCGGTGCTGTACCGGGCCGGCCCCTGCCGCGAACGCCCGCCGCACGGATCAACCCTCCCCGGCGCCGCCGCCGCGACTGGCCTCTGGCTGCTCGCCTCGGGCGCGCTGTCCTTCTACATCTCCCATCTGTCGAGCTTCGGTGCAACGTATGGCTCGATCGGCGCGGTGGTCGGCATCATGCTGTGGTTCTACATCTCCGCCTATGCCACCCTGCTGGGCGCCGAACTCAACGCGCGGCTGGAGCGAGCAGTGGCCAATCCTCCCCATCGCTGATACGCAGTTCATTCAATACCACACGCGAAGGAACATCCGCGCATGGCACGCTGGGACGATGGGTATGTGACCGACGTGGTCTACACCAACACCTTCTACCGGGAGACGACACCGGCCTGGCTTGCCATGTCCGCGTTGCTGCTAGGCCACCGCCCGCCCGACCTGGCCAAACCCTTCCGTTACGCCGACCTCGGCTGCGGCAACGGCATGTCCGCGTTGACCGTCGCCGCCACTTCCCCCCAGGCCGAAGTCTACGCGTTCGACTTCAACCCCGCGCATATCGAGTTCGGCCGCGACCTGGCGGAAAGGGCCGGCCTGACCAACATCCACTTCATTGAGGCGTCGTTCGCCGATATCGCCGCCATGCTGGCCGATGCACTGCCCGCGTTCGACTTCATGGTCTCGCACGGGGTCCTCAGTTGGATCTCGCCGGAAAACCGGGCGGCCTTGATCGGCATCGTCGGCCAGCGGCTGCGGGCCGGGGGACTGGCCTATCTCAGCTACAACGTCACGACCGGCTGGGCCGGCATGGTGCCGCTGCGGGCCCTGATGCGCATGCTGGCGGAAGCCAGCCCCGAACGCACCGACCTTACGGTCCCGGGCATCTGGGCCTTGCTGGACCGGCTGAAGGACGGTGGGGCCGGCTTCTTCGCCGCCAACCCCGCCCTCGAGGCCCGGCTAGCCACGCTGCGCACCCAGGACCCGCGTTACCTCGCGCATGAACTCTTGAACCAGGACTGGCACCCGGTCATGTTCGCCGACGTCGCCGACGCCATGGCCGGCGCGAAATGCACATACATCGGCAGCGCCACACTGGCGGAGAACATCGACGCGGTCGGCGTCCCCGCCGGGGTGCGGCCGCTGCTGGCGGAAACCCGCGATATGCGCCTGCGGGAAACGCTGCGCGACTTTGGATCCGCCCAGTCGTTCCGCCGCGACATATACCGCCGCGGCACGCCCCTTTTGCCGATGTCGGAGCACCACCGGCTGCTGGATGACGTAACATTGGAATGGACCGGCCTGTCCGCCGCCGGCGACATAACCTTCGCCACACCTTTGGGTAGCATGACCGGCAACCCCGATGCCTACCGCCCGCTTTTGAACGCGCTGGAAGCCGGCCCCTTGCCGATCCGCCAGGCTCGTACGATCGCGCCCTTCGCCAATCGCCCGATTGTAGAGCTGTTGCAGGCGGTCGCGCTGCTGATCTCCGCCGGCTATGCGCACCCCACGCTGCCGAACGGCGCGCCCCCCGCCGTCCGGCAAACCGCCGCCGGTTTGAATCGCGCCGTCGCCGAAGCCAACACCAACGGAGCGGAAATCACGCGGCTGGCATCGCCCACCCTGGGAACCGCGTTGAACGTCGATGTGACGGAAACGCTGGTGGTGAGCGCCCTGCTGGCGGGCCATACGGCCGAAGTCATGTCCCTGACCACGACATTGCAGGAGCAGCTCCGCCGCGGCGGCCGCACCATGCAGAAGGACAGCAAGCCGGTGACCGACCCGCGGGAGGCAACCGAGATCGCCACCGCCATGGTCCGCCACATCCTGGACAACCGCGCCCCGCTGCTGCGTCGGTTGGGCGTGCTGGAGAGGTAAAGGGGGGGACTCCCCACCCGTGGTCAATCGAAAAATTGCCGGGCGCGATGATTTTCGTGGACCGGAGGTAACCCGGCTGTCGCGGAGTGTGCCACGGTGCTCACTCCGGGGAAGGTCCGG
>CAIYDT010000259.1 GCA_903924985.1 uncultured Acetobacteraceae bacterium | reverse complement strand
ACCCGGCAGGGGAGCAGGAAAAACCGGAAGATATTGGCTCATGCCAGAATGGTGCTGGCGATTCTACCTCGCAGGCAAGCCCAACTGCCGGATTTAGGTTTATGGCGCCAACAGCTTCCCGTTCGAGCCCCTGATCGCCGATCGCTTCCGCGCGCTGCGTCCCGACCTGCCGGTGCATGTGCTCAACAACGGCGGCCACAACATCCACCGCGACCAAGCCGAGGCCTTCAATGCGCTGGCCGTGCCGTTCCTCACCCAGTGACCCCTTACCTGCCACCGGTCATCGTCGTCGCCACGGTCGCGACCTGACCGCCAACACTCGTAGCGGTCAGGGTCAACGTGTGTTGCCCCACGGAGCACCACGGGAACGCGAAGCGCCCACCCGCATCCACCGGAATCGTCATGCGCGCACCACCATCGAGGACCGCTTCGATCGCGGTCACCGGCGCGACGTTGTCGAACGCGAAACCGCCCGCCCCTTTCCGGTCCAGCACGATCGTCGGCCCCCGGCCTTGGGATGAGCTCCGGAATGTGGCCATCGCCCAGGCACCAACCGCCCGGCCCGTGACCAAACCATCGTCGTTGTCGAATTTGTAATGAATTCCGCCCCACAGCCGGCTGTTCGCCGCCTCCTCCGCCGCCTGCTCGAAGCTGTTGAACGCTCGGCTCACGCCCGGAAGGCTATCGCTCCCCCCGCGAAACGGCTTCGTGCCGAAAATGGAGGTCAGGACCGCGGCTGCCGCGCCGCTGAACGCCGAATGGCCGGAAATGTAGCTGGGATGATTGGGGGTTTCCAGCAGCGGGGTCCAGTTCGGGCGGGCGGGAAAATCGGCATCGCCACCTTGGATCGCCGTGATCGGCCGCCAGGACCAATAGGTATATTTGGCATCCGCCATGGCGATCGCGGCGTCGGCGATCGCGACATTCAGCTCTGCGAACACCGTCGCCTCCGCCGCCATATCCAGCTTTTCCGATTGCATGATGGTGGACACGATCGAGTTCCAATGACCGGCCGGCGCATAGGTCCCGATCGCATCGCTCCAGTAATGCGCGGCGACGGTCTGGTCAGCCGTGCGGGAGTGAGAATCCGCCCCGCCGATGGTCGCGGTCTGTATGCGGGCATCCGCGAACGCCTTGGTTCCCGGCACTGGCGGCCCGGGAGGTCTGAACTGGTCAGGGCGGATCATGGCAAAGGGGGGCACCGAGGCCCACTGCGGGTTCAGCGGCTGGTAAAATCCCGGGGGGGTCGGCCGCCACCGGCCCGGTTCGGTGCTTATTTTGACCGAACCAGCCAGATCCGACCCATCCCGGTCCCGAATCGCGGCCACGGCGGCGGCCACAGCCTCCCCGAAGACCACCGCCTGCTTGCGCTTCTCCCCGCTGGGCAGGGCTGTCAGGGATTTCGCGAACACCGCATCCAGCGCGGTTCGGCGCGCGGGAAACAGGTGCGCCAGAATCGCATGCGCCGCGGCGTGGGCGGCAACATCGGGCGGCGTGTCGGCAGGCGCCGGAAGGCGAACCAGGAAGCCGGGCTTCCCAGCGATGGACCGCAGCGTATCCAGCACGACGATGCTTTCCAGGGCCAAAGCGCGCGTCGCTTTGAATGGATCCATCGCGGTCGCTTGAATTGAGCGATTGGTTTGTTCATTCCAAAGCAGGACGGGATCGGTCCCTAACGGTGCCGCCAGCGACGGAGCGCAGGCGCAGATCGCCACCATTACGGCGATCCAGTACCTGCAACTAACCCGTCCACGTCCGCCAGGCATCATTACTCGCGTTGGCTCCAAACAAGTCTTCAGCGACCAGGCCACGTTGCTGTTGTCGCACCGTGATCCCGCTGTCAGCGGCGAATTGTCAGCCCCGGAACGTCCGAGAGCGGTGCCACATCCGTGACGCGCGAACCACCCAGATTGAGTGCGCGCAGTTTCGGCAATCCGGCCAACGGCCGGACATCGTCCACCTGCGTGCCCTCCAGATCCAGAATCTCCAACTTTGGCAGGCGCGACAAGGGCGCGATATCGCGGACCTGCGTGCCGACGAGGTTGAGCTCCCGCAGGTTAAACATGTCGCGCAACGGACGAACGTCGTCCACCCGAGTACCATTCAGGCTCAGGAACCGCATCGCCGTCATGCCCGCCAGCGGCCGTATATTGCTCACCGACGTGCTGCCCAGGTCGAGCGATGACATGGAACGCATATTGGCAAGCGGGCTGAGATCGCTGACTTTCGTGACCGCGACAACTAACGTCTTCAGCTTCGTCAACTTGGCGAGTGGCGACAGGTCTCGCACTTCCGTCCCACCGAGATTGAGCGATTCCAATTCGGTCAAACCACTGAGCGGCCTCAGATCGCTGATCGGCAGAAATTGCAGATTGATGGACTTGAGGCCCGAGATCCCCGCCAACGGACCCACGCTGCGCACCAGGGAGCCACAGATGTCCAGCATCTTGAGATCGATCATACCGGCCAGCGGTGTCACGTCGTGCACGGGCGTGCCACGCAGGCTGACGGCCTGTACTCCCAGCGCTATCAACTCGGGCCCGACGGCTTGCAAAACGATGTCGTCTGTCCGGTCGGTGAAGGTCGCGACCAGCATCCCGTCCACGGTCGACAGAGATACAATTTGCTGATTGAGCGCGGCCGCCGACGGGGGCATCCAGGCGACCACGACCAACAGGAGCCATAGTATGGTCCGCAAAACCCCATTCCCGGTCGACCGAGCCCGCATGCCAAACACTCGCCGCTCCTTGTGGTCTGAACAGGATATAACACCCTCTTCGTGTTATATAATAGAAATTAGTATCAATTTTTATATTTTTTCTCAACCGGCCTCATACGAAGTGTGGCATGACTTTATCCGCGAAGCGGCGGAGCGACGCCACCACGTCCGTGTGAGGCAGGGCGCCGTAATTCACCTCGAACGCTAGCTGCGTCAGGCCGAACCGTTCCGACAGCATCGCCACCTTGTCGATGCACTCCTCCGGCGTGCCAATTACCGCACGCGTGGCCTTCATCTGCTCCAACGTGATGCTCTCGCGGTTTTCGAAGAAGCCTTTCCAGTCCTTGTAGGTGACGGGATCGCGGTAAGACTGGCGGGACAGGTCGGTGGCCTTGGTGAATTCCTGGTAACGGCGCAGCGCCGGGTCGGCGATGGCATCCACCTGGGCGGCGTTCTCGGCACAAAACATGTGGTAGACGGCCATCCTTTCCTTGGTTGCCGGGTCGTGGCCGTTCGCCCGAGCAGCATCCGCGTAGAGGTCCAGCAGGCGCTGCTGCTCCCGGTAAGCGGGGAAGAAGAACGGCGCGGTCAGCAGGTTGAAGCCGTTGGCGCCGGCCCAGCGGTAGGTCTCCTCGGTCCGGATCGCCGCGGCCCAGAACGGCGGGGATGGCTGTTGCACTGGGCGGGGACCGAGCGTGTGGGCGTCCAGGGTGGTCCATTTGCCGTGGTGGGTGACGGAGTCCTGGGTCCAAAGCGCTCGGATAATGGCCAGGTTTTCATCGAACCGGTCGCGGCTTTCGGCCATGTCCACGTTGGCGATGTCATAGTCGTATTTGTACAGGCCCCGCCCCACCCCGAAATCCAGCCGGCCGCCGGACAGCACGTCGGCCATGGCGAAGTCCTCGGCGGTGCGGACGGGGTTGTTCAGCGGCAGCAGGCTGACGGAGCAGCCGAGGCGGATCCGGCTGGTTTCCCGCGCGCAGGCGGCGATGAACATGGCGGGGGAGCCAAAGGCAAAGCCGGCGACGCGGTGTTCGGCGAACCAGGCGGAGTGGAAGCCCAGGGCTTCCGCGAGTTTCACCTCGGCGATCATGCCTTCGTACCAGTCCTGCCAGGAGCCGGATTGTTCGGCGTGGTAGTCGGGGATGTAGCACAGGCCGAATTTCATGGACAATTCACACCTTCGTCGATGGGATCCACGATGTCGGGATTCCGGGAAAAAAGGAAACCTTCGCCGAGGTCGGATCGGCTGACGCACCACCTGCAAAGCTCTGGGTTATCGGAGGGCCGAATCAAGGTTCGACGAATATATGATCGGGAGGAAGACCGGCCTGATACCGCTCGTACATAGCGGTATAGGCACGTTCGACATGCTGGGTAAAAAGCCTGGTATCGAACAAGGGCCACGTCAGCCGATTGGCGGCGAGTTTTCGCTTCATGGCCGAGAGCTTTGCTCGGTCGGTTGCCAACTCCACCGCCAAAGCCTCATACGCTTCCGGCGTTTCCGCGATCAGCTCCGGTAGCCCAATGGCGTTTAGCAGGCTGGCGGCAACCCTTCCCGCGAAGGTGCTGCCGATACGGGTTAACACCGGCAAGCCAGCCCAAAGAGCATCGCTCGCGGTCGTGTGGGCGTTGTAGGGCAGCGTATCCAGAAACAGGTCCGCCGAGCGATGCCGCGCCAGATGGTCGGTCACGTCCATGCGCGGCGCGAAGATCAGCCGACCTGGATCGACGCCCCTGAGAGCCGCTTCCTTCCGTAGATTGACGCTCGCCCATCTGTTATCTTCAAAGAGCCACAAGACGCTCCCCTCGACCTTCTTCAAGATACGCATCCATATGTCGAATACTTCGGGGT
>CAIYDT010000258.1 GCA_903924985.1 uncultured Acetobacteraceae bacterium | reverse complement strand
GCGCAGAGCGGCGAAGTGATCCAAAAGAGTGCCGCTGACCGGGGTCGCCATGGGAAGCCCTCCATTCATGAGGCTCCCTACGAATCGAACTTTCAGCCGCGCCGGAAGATACCCCCCCTCAATTCAAGCGATTGCCCTGGCGTAGGTACCAGTCCGATGAGAATCCCATAGGCGTTTGGTTTAGCCCATGTGCGACATAATCCCGCACTAATTCGCCATTCAGAGCGAATGTTGCCCCGTCGGTCCACCAAAAATCGTCATGTTTGGGTGCGGATATGAACGTCGCGAGGACAGTCAGTAAAACGATGCTGTAAATGACCAATCCGATGAACCGACGATGGCAGAACATGCGCCGTATGACCGACAGCCGGTCGGGGCCGCCGGAAATTGGTGTCGATGTCATGCAGCCTCTCGCGCCCGGGGAACAACGTGGGGAACAACGTACGTATCGCATGGCAGGTGCGGGTCGGAAAGCGGCTTTTTGGACTTGTCTCCATGACGGAGTTGGGCAAACATCTTCCCATGACAAGTACCAATCAGCGCATCGACGCCAAACGCCTGTGGGACACCTTGATGGGCTACGCCGAGATCGGCGCCACGGCGAAAGGCGGCGTCCGGCGTCTGGCCCTGTCCGACGTGGACAAGCGCGGCCGCGACCGGTTCCGCGCGGACTGCGAGGCACTGGGTCTGGCCGTCCGGGTTGACGCCATCGGCAACATGTTTGCTCGGCGCGCCGGCCGCGATCCAGCGCGGCTGCCGGTGCTGTTCGGGTCCCACCTCGACAGCCAGCCTAGTGGAGGAAAGTTCGACGGCGCGCTGGGGGTACTGGCGGGGCTGGAGGTGATGCGCAGCCTGAACGACCTGGGCATCGCGACCGAAGCGCCGCTGGAGCTGATCAACTGGACGGATGAGGAAGGCGCCCGCTTCGGGCATAGTTTGGCAGGGTCCGGGGTCTGGGCGGGCGTCTACCCCGAGGATCACGTGCTGTCCCTGAAGGACGTCGAGGGTACCACCGTCGGCACCTCCCTGGATGCCATCGGTTACCGCGGACCCGAACCGGCGAAACATTTCCCGGCGGATGCCTATTTCGAACTCCACATCGAGCAAGGCCCGATTCTGGAGCGGGAGCAAAAAACAATCGGCATCGTCACCGGCGCGCAGGCGCAGGTCTGGTACGACGCGGTTGCCACCGGCCAGGATAGCCACGCCGGGACCACCCCGCCCTCCACCCGCAAAGACGCGCTGGTCTGCGCCGCTCGGATCATCGACCTGGTGGATCGAATGATGCGCGCCCGCGGCGAGGACGGGCGCGGCACGGTCGGGCAGTTGCTGGTGTCCCCCAACAGCCGCAACGTCATACCCGGGGAGGTCCGCTTCTCCGTCGAGTTCCGTCACCCCGATGAGGCCGAGGTCGCGCGCCTCGACGCCCAATTCCCTCGCGAGGCCGGCTTCATCGCCCGCGACTGCGGCGTGAAGCTGGAGCTGACCACGCTATTCAAAATCCCTGCCCAGCCCTTCGATCCCGCCTGCGTCGATCTCGTCCGGCAGGGCGCGGCGAAGCTCGGTTACCCCACCCGCGAGATTGTCTCCGGCGCCGGCCACGACGCGGTCTATGTCGCCCGGCACATTCCGACGGCGATGATCTTTACCCCCTGCAAGGATGGGCTGTCGCACAACGAGGCCGAGAGCATCGAACCGTCCGAGGCCGAGGCCGGTTGTCAGGTTCTGTTCGAAGCGATTGTCGCTCGGGCTAACCGCACGATCTAACTGCATTTGGCAAGCCGGTGGGACCGCAGCACGTCCACCGGCCGGAAGCGCACCAGATCGATTCCAACTAGGTGCCCTTCGACCGGCGTCCACATCGGCAGCAGCGCGGCCAGCGCCGCCTCGGGCGCCTGCAACGGTGCGGACAGGGTCACATGCGGCACCCAATGGTCCGTCCGCTAGTGCGGGTGCATCGGCAGGTCAGGTAGCAGTGCTAACAATTCTGCTTGCCTGGCGAGCAAGGCAGAGGTCATAACCGGGGCGGCAAAAAGGATCGCGGGTGGGCCGGGGAACAGCCCTAATCCCGATAGGGCAATTGGTAGCGTGTCCCACAGGTTCCCGACACGATCCACGGCCGCGCGGAGCCTCTCCACCGCCGTCTCATTCGGGTAGATCGCGAGGGTGACGTGGGCAGCGTAACCAAGCTTTTGTCGGTCGCTGTC
This sequence comes from uncultured Acetobacteraceae bacterium, assembly GCA_903924985.1. GTDB lineage: Bacteria > Pseudomonadota > Alphaproteobacteria > Acetobacterales > Acetobacteraceae > Rhodopila. The sequence continues at coordinate 15,037 of CAIYDT010000258.1, read as the reverse complement.
GATCCCGGCAGCCGCGAGCGCGTCCCACAGGCGGTCGATGGCCTGGACGCTGTCCGGGTCGAAGCGGAGGGTGATGGCGAACGGCATGCCCGTTAGGTCTCCTTCAGTGGCTTTTCGCTATCAGATACGGCATATGCCTTATTTATCGCCGCCTATATGAACCAAAATCGGCGTTTTCCCGCTATAATGCCTGTATTATGTTCTTATTTGCCTCATTATCGACCTGCTTAGCCGCGCAGATTTGCTTAAATGACGGTCAATTGCCCCGCCTGGGGTTGGCATCCTTCTTGCTGAGTAAGCGAACAGGGGACCGTCCTCCCCTGGGCACGGCGCAACGGCGGGCCGCGGTCCCCATAGGGAAGCCATTGAGGCTCCACTCCTTCGACCGGCGGGTCAACGGTGCCCCGCCCGTATCGAGACAAAATCATGCGCAAGGGTTTTCTCAAAGCTGGGCATCTGCCGACCCTGTTTGCCGCCTTCCTCTATTTCGACCTCAGCTTCATGGCGTGGGTTCTCCTCGGGCCGCTGGGCGTCGCGATTTCCAGGCAGTTGCATCTGGATCCCGCCCATAAGGGGTTGATGGTCGCCACGCCGGTGCTCGCCGGCGCCGTGCTGCGGGTTCTGATCGGGGTGCTGGTGGATCGATACAAGCCAAAGCGGGTCGGGATCGGCGCCCAGATCGTCGTGATCGCCGGGTTGGTTGCCGCCTGGGCCATCGGCATCGATAGCTTCGCTGCAACCCTTCTCGTCGGCTGTGTGCTCGGCCTCGCCGGTGCCTCCTTCGCCGTTGCGTTGCCGCTGGCCTCGGCCTGGTATCCACCCGAGCATCAGGGCACCGCGCTGGGTTTGGCGGGGGCGGGGAACTCCGGGACCGTGCTGGCGGCTTTGTTCGCGCCCGGTCTGGCACTGGCTTTCGGCTGGCAGAATGTGATCGGCCTGGCGGCCGTCCCGCTGACCGCGACGTTGCTGATCTTCGCGCTGCTCGCGAAGGACAGCCCGCAGCCGGCGCCCCGCAAGTCGTTGGCGGCGTATCTGGACCTGCTGAAGGTCGCCGACGCCTGGTGGTTCATGTTCTTCTACAGCGTCACTTTCGGCGGCTTCGTCGGGCTGGCGTCCTCGCTGACCATCTACTTCAACGACCAGTATGGGGTCAGCCCGGTCGTTGCCGGCTACTGCACCGCCGCGGTGGTGTTCGTGGGCTCGATGGTGCGTCCCCTGGGCGGCGCGGTGGCTGACCGGGTCGGTGGCGTGCGCGCTCTGACCATTCTGTATGCCGTTGCTGCCTGCGCCTTCGCCACGATCAGTACCGGGATCGACTCGCTGGTGTTGGTCATGCCGGTGTTCCTGATCGGGATGCTCTGCCTGGGCATGGGCAACGGCGCGGTGTTCCAACTGGTGCCGCAGCGCTTCCGGCGGGAGATCGGGGTGATGACCGGCCTGGTCGGCATGACCGGCGGCCTGGGCGGGTTCTACCTGGCCTCCAGCCTTGGCTACTCCAAGCAGCTCACGGGCAGCTATGGTCCGGGGTTCCTGATCTTCGCCGGTCTGGCCGCGGTGGCGCTGGTGTGCATCACAATGGTGCGCAACCGGTGGCGCACGACCTGGACCGCTCTGTACGGCGCTGCCCGCGTCTGACCAGGGGGGGGCCGGTTCGATGAACATGATCGCTCCGAAACGCCGGCGTCTGGTTCTTGTCGGAAACGGCATGGCCGGCGTCCGGACGCTGGAGGAAATTTTTATCCATGCACCGCACGCGTTCAGCGTGACGGTGTTTGGGGCGGAGCCGCGTGGGAACTACGACCGCATCATGCTCTCCCCCGTGCTGGCGGGGGAGAAGCGGTTCGCCGATATCGTGACACACGACCGGCCGTGGTACGAGAAGAAGGGCATCGAGCTGATCGCCGGGGAACCGGTGGTCTCGATCGACCGAACCGCGCGTACGGTGACCGGGGCGCACGGCACAACGCGCCCTTACGATGTGCTGCTGATCGCCATCGGGTCGAACCCTGTCATCATCCCGGTGCCCGGTCACGATCTGCCGGGGGTGATCGCCTTCCGCGACATTGCCGACGTTGAAACCATGCTGGCGGCGGCCCAGGCCGGGCAGGGCGACGCTGTGGTGATCGGCGGCGGCCTGCTGGGGCTGGAGGCCGCCAATGGCCTGCACCGCAACGGCATGAAGACCACCGTGCTGCATTTGATGCCGACACTGATGGAGCGCCAGCTCGATCCGGTATCGGCCACGATGCTGAAATCCGATCTGGAAGCGCGCGGTCTGACCATGATCACTGGGGCCAATACCAAGGCAATCCACGGGACGGATCGGGTCGAGGCGGTGGAACTGACCGACGGCACCGTCATTCCCGCCAGCCTGGTGGTGATGGCGGTGGGCATCCGCCCCAACACGGCGCTGGCCAAGGATGCCGGCCTCGATTGCGGGCGCGGCATTAAGGTCGACGACGGCATGCGCACCTCCGACCCCGCGATCTACGCGGTGGGCGAGTGCGTGGAACATCGCGGCACCCTGTTCGGTCTGGTCGCGCCGCTGTGGGACATGGCGCAGGTCGCCGCCGACCGGATCGCCGGCGTGGCCGAGACCGACTATATCCCGGCGGTGTCGGGCACGCGGCTGAAGGTGACCGGGATCGATATGTTCTCGGTCGGGGATTTCAGCGGCGAGGATGCCATCGTCTACTGTGACCCCGCGCGCGGGGTGCATAAGAGGCTGGTCGTCCGCGACGACAGGCTGATCGGCGCGGTGCTTTATGGCGATGCGTGTCACTCCGGCTGGTATTTCGGTCTGATTCAGGACGGCAGCGATATTTCCAGCCTGCGCGACGCCCTGGTGTTCGGCCCCCCTGTCGAGGGGCAGGACGCGATCCCGGAACTGGTGGAAGCGCTATGACCGGCATGGTCCACACCACCTGCCCGTATTGCGGCGTCGGCTGCGGCGTCGTGGCGCGCCCCGACGGGGCGATCGCGGCGGATATTGGGCATCCGTCCAACCGGGGGCGGCTCTGCTCCAAGGGCGCCGCGCTCGCCCAAACGCTGGACAACGGCGGCCGGCTGACGCACCCGATTATCGGCGGCAAACCAGCGCCGTGGGATGACGCGCTGGGCCTGATCGCCGCCAAGTTCCGCCGTACCATCGCCGACCACGGGCCGGACAGCGTCGCCTTCTACGTGTCAGGCCAGTGTCTGACCGAGGACTATTACGTCGCCAACAAGCTGATGAAGGGCTTCATCGGCAGCGGCAACATCGACACCAACTCCCGCCTTTGCATGGCATCCTCGGTCGCCGGTCACGTGCGGGCGTTTGGGGAGGACGTGGTTCCCGGCGTGTACGAGGATTGGGAAGAAGCCGATCTGGTGGTCCTGGTCGGCAGCAACGCCGCCTGGTGCCACCCGGTGCTGCACCAGCGCCTGCTGGCGGCGAAGGCTTCCATCGGCACCAAGATCGTGGTCCTCGACCCCCGCCGCACCGCGACGGCTGAGGCCGCCGATCTGCATCTGCCTTTGGCGGTTGGCAGCGACGTGGCGCTGTTCAACGGGTTGCTCGCGTTCCTGACAGCATCCGGCAAAGTGAACCGCCGCTGGATTGCCGACCATACCACCGGCCTGGACGCCGCGTTGGAAGCCGCCGGCCCCGACGATATCGAGGCCACGGCTGCCGCCTGCGGCCTCGATCCCGAACTGGTCGAAATCTTCTTCGAGATGTTCGCCCGCACCGAACGGACGATGACAGTCTATTCCCAGGGGATAAATCAGTCCTCCGTCGGCACCGACAAGGTTAACGCCATCATCAACTGCCACCTTGCCACCGGGCGGATCGGGCGGCCGGGGATGGGTCCGTTCTCGGTCACCGGCCAGCCCAATGCGATGGGCGGGCGGGAGGTTGGGGGGCTCGCCAACCAACTCGCGGCCCATATGCGGTTCGACAATCCGGCCGATCGCGACACGCTGACCCGGTTCTGGAACGCGCCGTCTATGACCCAAAAACCTGGTCTGAAGGCGATGGAGCTATTCGACGCGGTTGCCGCCGGTCGCGTCAAAGCGCTGTGGATCGTCGCCACCAATCCGGCCGACAGCCTGCCACGCACCGACCGGGTGCGGGCGGCGCTGGCAAAATGCCCTTTCGTGGTGGTGTCCGACTGCTGGCCCACCGACACGACCGCTTTGGCCGACGTGGTGTTGCCGGCCTCCGCCTGGGGGGAGAAGGACGGCACCGTCACGAGCTCCGAACGTCGCATCTCCCGCCAGCGTCCCTTCCGCCCCGCCCCGGGGGAGGCGCGTCCGGACTGGTGGATGTTCGCCGAAGTCGGCCGCTTGATGGGCTGGGAGGCGGAATTCGCCTGGCAAACCCCTGCCGCCGTGTTCCGGGAGCACGCCGCTTTGTCGGGGTTCGAGAACCACGGAAGCCGGATCTTCGATATCTCCGGCCTGGCAGGGCTGGACGACGCGTCCTACGACGCCTTGCAGCCGGTGCGCTGGCCGGTGCCCGCCGGGTTCCAGACCGAGGGCGGGCGGATGTTCGGCGAAGGCGGATTCTCCACCCCGGACCGCCGGGGGCGCTTCGTCCCCACCCCGTTCCGAGGCCTGCCCGACCGAAGGAAGCACCCCTTCCTGCTGAACACCGGCCGGGTGCGCGACCAGTGGCACACCATGACCCGCACCGGCCTCGCCCCTTCGCTGATGGCACACACGCCGGAGCCGCTGCTGACGCTGCACCCGCTGGATGCCACCGCCTTGGGCATTGAACCGAACGGCCTGGTGCGCCTGTGCACCGATGAGGGCGCCGTCGTTCTGCGCGCCGATCCTCGCCATACGGTGCGTCGGGGGGAACTCTTCGCCCCGATGCACTGGACCGATTTGTTCGCGTCCATGGGATCTGTCGGGCGCACCGTCGGTGCACGCCTGGACCCGGTGTCTGGCCAGCCCGAGTTGAAGGCGACCCCCGCCAGCCTGTCGGCGGTTAAGTCGCATTTTCACGGATTGCTGCTCCGCCGCACCGGCGCGGCGCTCCCCGACGTCTGCCACTGGGTGCGGGTGCCGGTGGAGAGCGGCCAGCTCTATCGCCTGACCGGCCTGGGGGCGCTGCCGGCCGGCGGCGATCTGCATCGCTTCGCCCAGCTGCTGCTGGGTGCGTCCGCCGATGCCGATTGGATCGAGGTCTCCGACTCCCGCCGCGGGGTCCTCCGGGTCGCGGTCATCGTGGACGGCGTGCTGGAGGCCTGCCTGTTCCTGGCCTTCGACCCCGCGTCCTTACCCTCGGAATCTGCCCTAACCCAGATGCTCGGCGCCCCCGTCCCGGACGCCGCACGGTCCCGCCTGCTGGCCGGCCGACCGACCGACGCACTGCCTGACGAGGGCCCAAGGGTCTGCGCCTGCTTCGGCGTGTCCCGCGACGCCATCCGCCACGCGGCGGTCACACACCGCCTGGGGACGGTTTCCGAGATCGGCGTGCTGCTCCGCGCCGGCACCAACTGCGGGTCCTGCATCCCTGAACTAGAGGAGATCCTGCGCGATGTCCGCATGCCCACTGGGTAAAGGCCGAGCAACTTTGGTTGGTGCGGGTCCGGGCGACCCCGACCTGCTGACCCTGCGCGCCGTCAAAGCGATCCAGTCCGCCGACGTGGTGCTGTTCGACGCCCTGATCGACTGCGCGATCCTGGACCTCGCCCCGGCTGCCGCCCGCCGCATCGACGTCGGCAAGCGCTGCGGCCGGCACGCGATGCAGCAAAGCGCCATCAACCGCCTGATCGTCCGCGAGGCCCTGTCCGGCGCCCACGTCGTGCGCCTGAAAGGCGGCGACCCCTTCGTGTTTGGGCGGGGCGGGGAGGAATTGGACTCCCTCCGCCAGGCCGGCGTCCCGGTCGAGGTCGTCCCCGGCGTCACCGCCGCCTGCGCCGCCGCGGCCAGCCTGCAAATCCCGCTGACGCACCGCGATGTCTCCCGCTCCGTCCATTTCGTCACCGGCCACGGTAGCGACGGGACCGTACCAGGCCACGATTGGACGGCCCTGGCCCGCTCGGGCGGCACCATCGCGGCCTATATGGCGGGGCGGACGCTACCGGTGGTCGCGGAACGTCTGATGGCGGCGGGGATGGCCGGTTCCACCCCTGCCGTGGCGGTGGAGAACGCGTCGCGCGCCGGGGAACGCCGGCTGTTCGGCACGCTGGCGGAACTGCCTAAGTTGCTGGCGGAGGCTGGGTTTACGGGCCCGACGCTGGTGCTGATCGGGGCGGTCGTTGGGCTGGCCGTCGAAACGGCAGTGCTGGAGCGGCTGGCGGCATAGGCGGCGCGACAGGTGGCCGGAGCTGAAGCGCCCCTACTTCAGCAACCCCCGCATCGGATAAGCATTCCCATCGATCTCGTTGACCGGTTCTACCCCGAACCGTACCTCGATCGTCCGCAAGATCGACCCGAAATCGTACGGCGTATGGTCCACATACCCGTTCTTCACGCTCGGCCCCACAACGACCAAAGGCACCCGCGTCCCCGGCCCCCATCTGTCCCGCTTCGGGGGAGCGACATGGTCCCAGGCGCCGCCGTTCTCGTCGTGGGTAATAACGATCAGCATATCTTTGTAAGCGGGGCTTTTTTGCAGCATCGCCACGACCTCGGCCAAATGCTTGTCGCCGGTTGCGATCTCGGTGTAGCCGGGATGCTCGTCCAGCTCCCCGATCGGCTTGTAGAACACCACCGGCGGCAGGGTGTTGGCCTGGATGTCGCGGACGAAATCCTTGTAGTCCTTCAGATGCGCCTTTTGCCCCGGCGTGCCGGGCGCGAGGTTCTGGAAATACACCAGGGGCTGATGGTGGAAACGGAACTCCTCATCCGGCTTGCCCGCCATCGCGTCGTCGTAGCCGCCCGCATACCAGGCCCAGTTCACGCCCTTCGCATCCAGCCGGTCGCCGATATGCGGCATGGCCTGCGGCGGTACCAGCTTGGTCGTGTCCGTCATCTTCGGGTCGTGCAGGTAGACCGACTGAGTCGTATTCACCGCGTAACCGTCCGGCGTCACCTGCCCATTCTTGATCATCACGCCATCCGGTCCAACTTGCGCCACCATGGATGCCGGGGCTTCGGGGAAGCGGAACGCGCAGGAGCACACCAGGAAGGCGTGGTTCAGGAACGACCCGCCGAAGGCGGAGTGGAACATGGCGTCGCCCAGCGTGAACTGCGTCGCCAGCTTCCACAGGTTGGTCTTTGACGTATCGTAATACCCCATCACCAGCCCCGCGGCGTTGGACACCGCGACGTAGCGGTCCATCCGGCCGCCGTCGATCTGCATCTGCTCCTGATAGAAGGCATGGATCATGTCTCCCGTCTTGTCCGAGATCGCGACGTAATGCGCGAGGTCGAACGGCTTGTTGGGCAGGGTCGCGGGGAAGCGGGGGTCGACCGCCTTGATGTGGCTGTCGATCGGCTGCGGCAGGGTCTTATACGGTTTGCCGTCCAGCCCAATCTGGATCGCTCGGTCGCCGGCATTGGCCAGCCCGTTGGCGCCGGGAAAGCGGCTGAACATGCTGTCGAAGCTGCGGTTCTCATCGAAGATCACCACGATGTGCCCGATTTTGGCCAGCGGGTCGGGCGCTTGGGCGAAGGCTGGGACCGAGGCCAACAGGGCGGCGGTGAGGAGGGTCGGTTTCAGCATGGGGGGCTCCGTAAAATCGAGCGTACCATAAAACCCGGCCGCCCCCATGCAACGACAGTCGTGTGACACTTCCTTGCCCCGCGCCGCGATGCCATAGTCCGCACGCCGGCCAAACGGGGGAGGGGAGGCATGGACGACGTCGCACCACCACCGCCCACCAGCCTGGCGGCCCGCTATGCCGCGATCCGCGCGCATACCGAGGCGTTGGCAGCCGCCCTCACGCCCGAGGATCAGTGCGTCCAATCCATGCCCGACGCCAGCCCGGCCAAGTGGCACCGCGCGCATGTGACCTGGTTCTTCGAGCAGTTCATCCTGACCGAATTTGTCCCCGGCTACCGGGTGTTCGACCCGGATTTCCGGTTCCTGTTCAACTCGTACTACGAGGCGGTCGGCGCCCGCCACCCCCGCCCGATGCGCGGCCTGCTCACCCGCCCACCGGTGGAGCGCATCGCCGCCTACCGAGCGCATGTGGATACCGCGATGCCAGCGGCCATACATGCGGCGCCGCCCGATCTGGTGGAACTCGGCCTGCAACACGAACAGCAGCACCAGGAGCTGCTGCTGACCGACATCCTGCACGCCTTCGCGCAGAACCCGCTGGCGCCGGCCGCGCTGCCGGGATGGCGGGAGCCGGAGCCTACCCCCGGCCCGACCCGGTTCCTGGAACGCCCCGGCGGCATTGTCCGCATCGGGCACACGGACGACGGCTTCAGTTTTGACAATGAGGGGCCGGCCCACGACGTCCTGTTGTGCGATTACGCCATCGCCGACCGGCTGGTGCGGAACCGGGAATGGCTCGATTTCATCGCCGATGGGGGCTACCGTACGCCATCGCTTTGGATGTCCGACGGCTGGGCGACCGTCCAGGCGCAGGGCTGGACCGCTCCGCTGCACTGGCGCGAGGACGGGATGCAAATGGGTCTGAATGGCCTCGCGCCCCTTGTTCCCGACACCCCCGTTCGCCACCTCGGCTGGTATGAGGCCGATGCCTTCGCCCGCTGGGCCGGCGCCCGCCTGCCGACCGAAGCGGAGTGGGAAGCCGCCGCGCCCGCCCTGAAGGAGGCTACCGGCCATGTGTGGCAATGGACCGACAGCGCCTACCGTCCATACCCCGGCTACAAGCCCCCGCCAGGTGCGGTGGGCGAGTACAACGGTAAGTTCATGATCAACCAGATGGTCCTGCGCGGCGGCTCTCTGGCCACGCCGCCTGGCCATGCCCGCCTGCCGTACCGGAATTTTTTCCATCCCGACAAGCGCTGGCAGTTCACCGGCTTGCGGCTCGCGCGCGACCTGTAATGCTGTCAACTGACCCCGAGGTAACGCGGATGGCGCTGGAGGGGTTGCTCGCCCCGCGGAAAACCTTGCCACCGTCTTTGTTCTACGACGAGGAAGGCTGCCGGCTGTTTTACCGGATCACCGAGCTGCCGGAATACTACCTGACCCGGACGGAGCGCGTGCTGCTGGCCGATATTGGGCCAACGGTGGCGGCGGAGGTTGGGCCAGGCGCGGTGCTGGTCGAATACGGCGCCAGCCATGAGGAAAAGGCCGGTTTCCTGTTGGCCTCGCCCGGTGCGTTCCAAAACTACATCCCCATCGACGTTGCCGCCCCTGAATTGGTGCGGCTGCAAGACCGGATGGCACGTAGTCACCCCGCCGTGGTTATTCAACCGGTGGTTGCGAATTTCATGCGCCCGATGGCGCTGCCCGAGCTGCCGAACGGTGCGGCGGTGCTGGGTTTCTTCCCCGGCTCCACCATCGGCAACCTGGATCCAGACGCGGCGCGGGACTTCCTGATCCGAGCCCGCGTCACCCTGGGTTCGGAGGCTCGCTTCCTGCTGGGGGCCGATTTATGGAAGGCGCCGGAGGTGCTGATCCCCGCCTACGACGACGCGGCCGGGGTGACCGCGGCCTTCAATCGCAACCTGCTGGTGCGCCTGAACCGGGAGGCAGGGGCCGATTTCGACCCCATGGCGTTCCGGCATGAGGCAACGTGGAACGACGCTGAAAGCCGCATCGAGATGCACCTGGTCAGCCTGCGCAACCAAACCGTGCGGTTCGGAGGCGCCACGATCGGTTTTACCGAGGGCGAGAGCATCCACACCGAAAACAGCTACAAACACACCCCGGAGCGGCTGCTGAGCATCGCTCGGGCAGCGGGTTGGGTGCCGCGACGGCAGTGGACAGACCCGGCAGGGCGGTTCGGGCACTTCCTGCTGGGTCAGGATTGACCAGACTTTATGGTAATGAATCAAAATCCCTATATAACGCTGCCATGCGCTTCCTGCATCTGATCCTCCCCTGGTTGCTGCTGACCGGCGCTGCCCGCGCGGCCGACCCTTCGGCGTTGTGCGAGGCTGCCGTCACCTCCGCCGAGTACAGTGGCCGCCTGCCGCCGCGCCTGCTCAGCGCTATCGCCCTGGTTGAAAGCGGGCGCTTCGATGACACAGCCGGCGCCGTGCGCCCGTGGCCCTGGACCATCAACGCGGAGGGGGATGGGCACTTCTACGCCTCCAAAGCCGACGCCATCGACGCGGTGAAAGCGCTTCAGGCGCGCGGGGTACGGTCCATCGATGTCGGGTGCATGCAGGTCAACCTGATGTTCCACCCGGATGCCTTCGCCTCCCTGGACGAGGCCTTCAACCCCGCCGCCAACGCCGTCTACGCCGCCAGGTTCCTGAACCAGTTGCACGCCCAAGGGGATGACTGGTCGCACGCCATCGGTGCCTACCACTCCGAGACCCCGGCGCTGGGCGATGCCTACCGCGTGCTGGTTATGCTCCGGTGGAACGGGCCCAATGTTAGGTTTGCGTCCGCTGCGCAGCCCGCGGCGTATCGTGCGTTCCAGCCGTCCGAGGCGGTTTATGGTGCGTTCGCCTCGGCGGGGCAGGCTTACGGGGCGTTCGCCAAACCTCGGCGTTAACGGCTCACCCGCTCGATATCCGCCCCGCATGCGGCCAGCTTCTGCTCCACCGCCTCATACCCGCGATCCAGGTGATAGACCCGGTTCACCACCGTTTCCCCCTTCGCCGCCAGCCCGGCCAAAATCAGCGACAGCGATGCCCGCAGGTCGCTCGCCATTACCGGCGCGCCGGACAGCGACGGCACGCCGCGCACGATCGCCGAGGACCCGTGCACGTTGATCCGCGCGCCCATCCGGTTTAGCTCGGGCACGTGCATGAAGCGGTTCTCGAAGATGGTCTCGGTGACCATGGAGGCGCCCTCGGCGACCGACAGCATGGCCATGAACTGGGCCTGCATGTCGGTGGGGAAGCCGGGGTACGGCTCCGTCATCACGTCCGCGCCGTGCAGGCCGTTCAGCCGGCGCACCATCACGCCGCCGTCGCCCTCGGTCACCTCCACCCCGGCCTCCCGCATTACGCGGATCGTGGCCCCCAGGTGTTCCAACCGAGCGTGACGAAGGAACACGGACCCGCCGGAGATGGCGGCGGCGCAGGCGTAGCTGCCCGTCTCGATGCGGTCCGGGATGATGGAGTGTTCGGCACCATGCAGGGCCGGGACGCCCTCAATGGTCAGGGTGTCGCTGCCGATGCCCTCGATCTGCGCGCCCATGGCCACCAAACACACAGCCAAATCGCCGATCTCCGGTTCACGGGCGGCGTTGGCAAGGACGGTGCGGCCCTCGGCCAAGCTCGCCGCCATCAGCAGGTTCTCGGTGGCGCCGACGGAGACAAACGGGAACACGATCTTCGCCCCCCGCAGCCGCCCGTCCACCCGGCCGTCGATGTAGCCGCCTTGTAGATCGAAGCGGGCGCCCATCTGCTCCAGCCCCTTGATGTGCAGGTCCACGGGCCGAGCGCCGATTTCACAGCCGCCCGGCAGGGACACGCGTGCTTCGCCAACTCGGGCCATCAACGGCCCCAGCACCAGGAACGACGCCCGCATCTGCCGCACGATGTCGTAGGGCGCCTCGGTATTGGTAATGGACCCGCCCAGGGACAGCACGCGCCCGGCGTTGTCCTGCTTTTCCACCGCGATGCCGTGCTGGGACAGCAGCGCGCCCATGGTCTTGATGTCCGCCAGCCGAGGCACATTCGACAGCACCAGCCGCTGTTCGGTCAGTAGCCCCGCGGCCATCAGCGGAAGAGCAGCGTTCTTGGCCCCGCCGATGGGGATTTCCCCCGACAAGGGCCGGCCGCCGCGGATACGGATACTGTCCATGGTCACATCCTCGGCAGCGCGGTGCCGCGCTGGCCCATGTATTTGCCGGATTTGTCCGCGTAGCTGGTCTCGCAGGGCTCGTTCCCCTGCAGGAACAGGAACTGGCAAATGCCCTCGTTCGCGTGGATTTTGGCGGGCAGGGGGGTGGTGTTGCTGATTTCGATGGTCACCTGCCCCTCCCATTCCGGCTCCAGGGGGGTCACGTTCACGATAATGCCGCACCGGGCGTAGGTGGACTTGCCCAGGCACACCACCAGGATATCGCGGGGGATGCGGAAGAATTCGATGGTGTGCCCCAAGGCGAACGAGTTCGGCGGGATGATGCACACGTCGGTCTTGCGGTCCACGAAGCTGGCCGGGGAGAACGCCTTGGGGTCGACCACCGCCGAGTCGATATTGGTAAAGATCTTGAACTCGTCGGCGATGCGGGCGTCGTAGCCATAGCTGGACAGGCCGTAGCTGATCACCCCGTCGCGCTTCTGGGCCTCGACGAAGGGTTCGATCATGCCGTGGTCTTGCGCCATGCGGCGGATCCAGCGGTCGGACATCACGGGCATTGGGCTTCAAAGTCTCCTGGGGAGCGGCCCCTGTAGCGCACCGCGCCGTGCCGCCGCAAACGGGTTGTAACGCATACCGGCTTCCCTGGTCCCACATTCAACGCCATCTTGCAGCCGGACCCGACATGACCCAACCGACTATTCCCTCCCGCCCCCCAAGAGACACCCGTGTCGACATCGTGCGGGGATGGCTGCAACTGACGATCTTCGCCTCCCACGCCGCCGGCTCCTGGATCGGGGCCTGGTTCATCCACGGGGCCTGGGGGCTGTCCGACAGCTCCGAGCAGTTCGTGTTCCTGTCGGGGCTGATGCTGGGAAGCGTGTTCGCTTTGAAGGCGTCCCGCCAGGGGTGGGGGGAGGCCAGCCTGGACATGCTGGCGCGAAGCTGGCGGCTGTACCGCACCAACACGATCGTGTTCGCTTTGTTCGGGGCACTCGCTATCGCCGCCGGCCAATCCGGGCTGTTTCCGGGGGAAACCGAGCGCCTGGGCTGGGGCTACGCGCTGCACCACCCGCTGAAAGGGGTGCTGGCCGGGCTGACCACCTTCTACCAGCCCAACTACATGGACATCCTGCCGGTCTTCATGTGGTGCATGCTGGTGCTGCCCGCCTTCGCCGCGCTGGAGGCGCGTATCGGCGATTGGGCCTTGATCGTGCCGTTCGGCTTGTATGCCGCGGCGTATCTGGGCCTCGCCCCCCCCGTGCTGGGAACCGGCACCCACAGGGGTTTCAACCCCTTCGCCTGGCAAATTCTTTTTCTCGTGGGCGCCTGGTTGGGGCGGCGGTCGCTTTTGTACGGGCGCGCTCTGCCGCGCTGGCGCTGGATGACCTGGCTGTCGGTCGCGATCCTGGCCGCCGGCCTGTTGCTGCGCCTGTCCTGGTTCGGCTTCCTGCCGTTCACCCTGCCCTTCGAGGAAGGCGAGGCGATCGTCGGCAAAGACCTCCTGGTGCTGCCAAGGGTGCTGCACGCCTTCGCTTTGGCCTGGTTGGTGGCCGTCGCCCTGCCGAGGGACGCGCGCTGGATGCACGGCATCGCGTCGCGCTGGCTCGCGGCGGCGGGGCGGTTCAGCCTACAGGTGTTCTGCCTCGGCCTGTTCCTGAGCTGGGGCGTAACTGCCGCATTCCGCCTCTGGCCGTCGGCCGCCTGGTGGCTGGACCCCATCCTGATGGCGCTGGGTTGCGCTGTGTTGCTGCGCTACGCCCTATGGCTGGATCGGGCGAGGGACCGGGTGCCCCTCCACGGCGTCGCTGTTCGGCCGGTGGCCTGAGCCCCGCGTACCGGGGTTCATGGGGTCACCCGTTACGGATCCCATTTCGTCGGCCCCCCTGGAGGTGCCGAGCTCGGCGTGCGCCCGATCCCTGATCTGCCCAACCGACACATTCGACCCGCTGGTGAAGCGGTCCCAAATCGCTTGCTTCTCCGCACTGAGGGTGGGTTTGGCCGGCGGCGGCGCGGCTTTCGGCGATTGCGCCGGCCTGGGGGCGGGGGTATCGGCTTTGACCGCCGGCTGAGCCGCCTTCCGCCGCCGCCGCTCCAACGCCGCCAGCGCCAGCCGGGACCCCCGTTCCAGCAACGCCAGGCTTTGACTGAGTGCCACGATCTGTTCGGGGCTCATCGCGGGGTTGGCGATCAGCTGAGCGATGTGGATCGCGGCGGTGTCGAACTCCGCGGCTTTGGCGACCTGCGCCGCTTCCCAGTCGTCGCGAGGGCCGTAGGCGGCGACGATGGCGGCTTGGGAGGGGTAATTCATGGCGGCGAATGCTCCTGGCTGAAAAGGTCTCATTGCCGGGGATATGGGGATGATAGGAATGTGTTCAAGGTTATTTTTCTTATAGTGGGAAGGGCCGCGGCACGCTCTCATTTCGCCCGGCGCTTGTCACTGGGACCAAGGTCAACCCCTCAGCCATAGGTTGCCGTTACAAGTCCGGGGAAGCCACGCGAGACAGAGCGGTGTCGCGGCCACCAATCGCCGCACTGTCTGGGGGTCTGTCCCAGAGGGAAGGATACAAATCCCAATTGTATATTTCACATCCCAAAGCGGTAGGGATAGGTTCCGGCTCAGAGGACAAGAGTACGAATACCTTCACCGAACCCTACGACCTCGGCACAGTGGTTTTAACAGGTTGCCGGCGCGTTCGTCCCGGCCGCCCGAAGCCGCGACCGCTCGGTTTTGGTGAAGCGGATCGGCTTACTGTCGAAGGGCCGCTTTGGGCCGATACCGTGGGCCGACCCGACCGAGGACCCGGCGGCGGTGTTCATGGTCCACGTGCCGGGGGAGCAGCGCCGGCGCTGGCGTCCGGTGGTGAGTGCTCTGATTTACGGCGCGGTGGTAGGGTGAGGAACCGCCCGTCCCATTTCTCACGTTGCAAGGGGTCCTTTGCCGCGTTTTCGGCCGACGCGGCCTCCGCCCTTGGCACGGTATGCTGCCGTTCGAGCGGCGGCTGGGCGTAGTGGGTTTCCAACGGTCCGGGCGTGGGCGGCGGGTTCTCAGGGTGCAAGGGGTCCTTTGCCGCGTTTTCGGCCGCAGCGGCCTCCGCCCCTGGCACCGTGGGCTGCCGGTCGAGCGGCGGCTGGGCGTAGTGGGTCGCCGACGGTCCGGGCGCGGGCGGCGCGTTCTCACGTTGCAAGGGGTCCTTCGTCGCG
>CAIYDT010000257.1 GCA_903924985.1 uncultured Acetobacteraceae bacterium | reverse complement strand
GCGCAGAGCGGCGAAGTGATCCAAAAGAGTGCCGCTGACCGGGGTCGCCATGGGAAGCCCTCCATTCATGAGGCTCCCTACGAATCGAACTTTCAGCCGCGCCGGAAGATACCCCCCCTCAATTCAAGCGATTGCCCTGGCTATGGAGACGCCCCTGCTTGAGCCGGCGGCATTCTGCGGGCACACTGCGACCGAACCCGCCACCGATATCGTGCGTGCACAGGAGCCTGTTTTCATGCGGCCTATCGCCCTGCTTGGCCTGACCCTGACCTTGACGCTGCCTTTGACGGGCTGCGGCGACACTTGGTGGAATCCACCCTTGACCGGCGGCTTCAGCCCCCATCTCCCGGTTGCCGACAGCGACAACATGCGCCGGGTGATGGGACAGGACGCGCCGACAGCCGCGCTCGAATCCGAACCTGGGGATGTCTGGCCCGGCCCGCTGCCGCCCACCCCGACCCTGAGCGACATGGAGGGCCTGAACGGAATCGGCTCGGCCGCCCAACAGCCGAATTTCGGGACCTCCGCCCTGCCGGGACCCAACCCGGCGCGCGGCAGCTCCACGCCGTCCGCGTCAGGCCGCACGCCGCCACTCGCCCTCACGCCCGCGGCGCGGCCCGGCGCCATGGTGCCGGCGGCGCCGGGCAGCACGAACGGGCAGGTGATTCCACTGTCGAACGGCCAGGCCGTGACCACGGGCGGTGGCACCGGATACCAGACCACCGTCACGCCTGGGGGCGGCTCCGCCATCGTGGTGCCAAACGGCAATGGCACAAGCACGGTGATTCACTCCGACGGGCGGATCGAAACCATCCCCACCCCCAAGTGATCACCATCCTGTATTTCGCCTGGCTGCGGGAACGCACCGGGCTGTCGGAGGAGATCATGACCCTGCCGACGGGCACCACCACGGTGGCGGATCTAATCGGGATACTGGCGGCGCGCAGCCCCGGCCACGCCGCCGCCTTCCAGAACCGACGCACCGTGCGTTGCGCCGTCAACCAGGAGTTCGCCGATCCCGCCGTCGTTCTCAGCGCGGGGGATGAGGTCGCGTTCTTCCCGCCGGTCACGGGCGGGTAATCGCATGGCCCGCATCCTGGTCGGCGAGGCCGATTTCGACGTGGGAGCGGAGATCGCCGCGCTGACTGCGGGGCGCACCGATATCGGCGGAATCGGCTGCTTCATTGGCACCGTTCGCGACACCGCTCCCGGAGCCCCGTCCGTCGCGGCGCTGACCCTTGAACACTACCCCGCGATGACCGAACGCGCTTTGGCCGGCATCGTGGCACAGGCAGAAAACCGCTGGCCGCTGCTGGGTTGCACCGTCATCCACCGCGTCGGGCGCATGCTGCCAGGGGAAAATATCGTGCTGGTGATCGCGGCCTCCGCCCACCGGCAAGCGGCGCTGGATGCCACCGCCTTCCTGATCGACTGGCTGAAAACCAAAGCTCCGTTCTGGAAACGGGAAGATCTGGCCGACGGCGGGTCGGTATGGGTCGAAGCACGCGAGTCCGACGACGCGGCTGCGAAGCGCTGGGCGGAACGCTGAACGGGAGAACGTCCATGGGAATGACCATAACCATGTTGTCGGAGCACACCGGCGCGGAAGTCACTGGAGTGGACCTGACGCGACCGATCGATTCCGATACAAAGGCGCGGTTGAACCAGGCCTTCGTGGAGCACAGCGTACTGGTGATCCGCGACCAGCAGATGGATCCGCACCAAGTGCTGACGGCGGTGCAATTGTTCGGGGAGGTGTTCATCCAGCACAACACCCGCTTCGCGCTACCGGAGTGCCCGCAGATCCATTACATCTCCAACCAGGACAAGTTCCCCGACGGGACAAGGTATATTCCGGGGGAGGGTTACCACACGGATCACTCCAATGACGTGCGCCCACCCAAGGCGACCGTGCTGTATGCCGTGACATTGCCGGACCGAGGCGGCGATACACAGTATGTGAACATGCACCGCGCCTACGAGACCCTGCCGGCGGCGACCCGGGAGCGGATCTCGGATTTGAAGGCCATCCACGTCTACCAGAACAGCCACAGCACAAGGAAACTGATGGGATTGCCGGAAGCGGCCAAGGAACGCGTACCCAATGCCGTGCTGCACCCCATCGTGCGCACCCACCCGGAAACCGGCCGCAAGGCGATTTTCATCAACCCCATCCGGATCGAGGGCATCCTGGGCCTGTCCCATGCCGAGGCCTTGCCGCTTTTGGACTACCTCCTGGAACATGCGATCCGCGACGAACACCAGTACCGGCACCAATGGCGCAAGGGCGATCTGACGATGTGGGACAACCGTTGCCTGTTGCACAAAGCCAACGGGGACTACGACATGAACCAGCTGCGGTATCTGTACCGCGTGATGCTGAAGGGCAGCGTGCCGATGTAGGTCAGGCCGGTGGGTTGGCTTTCAGCCAATGGCCGAGCGCGAAGACTATTGAATTTTCGGTTGTTTCGGGGTTTTGACGCAGCGACGCGTAGAGCGAGGCCATCAACTCAGGCAGCGGACGATGTTCGCGCCGCGCCTCCAGAATAAATGTCTGTGCGCGCGGCGTCACGAAAAAAGTGCCGTATTCGAGGTCGGTCATACCCAGGTATTCAGCCAGAGACCGCTTTTCGTCATCCCCCGCAGCATGCCAGTCGCCAAGGAAGTCGTCGATCTGCTCGGCGCTCACCCGCCCCTGATCGTAGAGACTGAAAAACGTCGGTGCCCTGCTAACAGACACTGATCCTTCTCCCTCTCCGGGTGGGCTTAATCATTGTCCCCCTCATCGGTTCCGCGGCACCGAGGCGCTTCCCACGGCTGTCGAGCACCTCCAACTCGCCATGAAGGCCGTCCCAAGTGATCAGCCGCCCGTCGATGTCGCGCACCACCGTTCCCCATAAACATAGCCGAGGTAGACGCATCAGTCCAGAAAACTCGGCTTGGGGGTCGGTATTCGGCCCACCGCGACACTCCGCCCAAGCGGCCCCAGGGACATCACTGGGTTCCGCGAGGCCGAGTGTGGCGGCCAAAGGTTAAGGAACCTTTAACGCCCCACCACTTTTTTCACCCGCGCGGCAGCACCGTCGTTGCGTCATCCGGCGGGATCGCGACGTCCCGCAGTGCGGCGGCGAAGGCGCCGGCCGAGGGAAAGCGATCCTCGGGCAATTTCGCCATCGCTCGTTTGACCACCGCGTCGAATGCTGGGGGCACCGGGACCAGGGCAGAAGGCGACGGCACCTCGGTGGTGAGAACCTTGTACATGACCTCCGTCATGCCGGCGCCACTGAATGGTCGTTCTCCTGTCAGCATCAAATACAGAAGCACACCACACGCATAAATATCCGTCCGAGCATCGACCGGGCCGCCGCTGAACTGCTCGGGGGACATATAGGCGGCGGTTCCGGTGACCATGCCGGTTTGGGTGACAGAACTGTTGTCGACGCGGGCGATGCCGAAATCGGCCAGCTTGGCTCGGCCCTCGCGGGTCAGCATGATGTTGGCCGGTTTGATATCGCGATGGATCACCCCATGTTCATGGCAGTATCCGAGGCCGATCAGGATGTCGTCCATGATCCGCAGTAACTCGAACAGCGGCGGCCTGTTTTGCTTTGATAACCAGTCCCCCAACGGCTGCCCATCCACGAACTCCATCACGAGGTATGCGGTACCGCCCGCCTCCTCATAGTCGAACACGCTGACGACGTTGGGATGCAGCAGGCGCCCGGCCGCCTGGGCTTCGCGCCGGAACCGGGCGGCGCTACCGAAGCCCCCTGAACCGGAACCGTCGGGTGAGTTTTCATTGGCCAACAGGATGGTCTTGATCGCGACCCGGCGTCCGATCAGAGGATCCCAGCCGTCGTGCACGGTGCCCATCGCGCCGCGGCCCAGCAGGCCCCGGATTTCGTATTTGCCAACCGTGCTGCCATTCGTTGTGGGAGCTTCCGCTGCCGGACGCGCCGGCGATCGGGCAACCACAAACAGTAATCCAGCAACCAGGAAGGACGAGATGAACCAGGCGGCATTGATCGCTGAATCGAATCCGACGGTTTCCTGGTTAAGCTGAAAAGCGGCGACGATACGCACGACGATCAGCAGCAGGGCAAAGGATACCCAGGCGATGCGGGCGCCGTGCCACATCGGCGTCTCAGCCAGCCGGCCGGCGCGTTCGTTGGTCATGAACGCCAACGTGGCGGCCAATAAAACGACCGCCAGCGTCGCCAACACCAGATATGCGCTCGACACCGATCCGGTCGTGCCGGTGTTATCGGTAAAATAGGCGCCAGCCTGAACCGCGAGATACGCCGCCACCGAGAGGTAAGCGATGCGCCGCATTCTTGTACCCCCCGTTGAAATCCCGATCTTCAGGTTAGCATAACAGCGGAACGCTGTCAGACCTTAACCAACGGGCACCGTCCCTCATTCATCGGACGGAACGCTTCGTCCATCGGGGTGGTCGCCGCGATCTTGGCGATATCCCAGGAATGTTTGCTTTCGGAGGGCTTCTTCGCCTCCAGCAAATAGCACGGATGCAGGGCGCGCCCGTCCTCGCGGATGCGGCCGGGACCGAAACAGTCGTCGTCGGTGGGCATGGCCTTCATGCGCGCTACCACCGCGCGGCCATCGGCCTTGGCGGCCGCGACACCCATGTCGTGCACCGCCTTCAGGTAATGCAACGTGGCGCCATAGTCCCCAGCCTGGGTCATGTTGGGCCATATGCCGTTCGGGGTCTTGCCCTTCACCCGGTCGTTCCAGGCGCGCGTGCGATCGTTCAAGTCCCAGTAATAGGACTCGCTCCAGCGCAGGCCCTCGGCGGTATCGAGACCCAGCGCCCGCACGCCGCGCACCTGGATCAGCAGGGCGGCGAGGGTCATGGTTTTGTTAATGCCGAACTCGTGCGCCTGCTTGATGCAGTTTTCCGTATCCGCGCCAGCCATCGCCAGCCCCAGCACATTGGCGCCGGAGGCTTGCGCCCGGACCAGCATGGAGGAGAAGTCGGTCGTTTCCGGGAACGGATAGGCAATGCTGCCCATCACCTTGCCACCGGCCTTGGTCACGATTTCGGCTGTGTCGCGCTGTAGCGTCTGCCCGAACACGTAGTCGGCGGTGATGAAGAACCATTTGTCGCCGCCGGATTTCACGGTAGCGCCGCCGGTGGACTTACCCAGCATGTACGTATCGTACGTCCAATGGATGGTGTTCGGGCTGCACTGCGGTCCGGTCAAATCCGACGTGCCGGTGCCGGAGTTCAGCATCACCTTGTTCTTCTCGCGGCAGACCGTGTTCACCGCCAGACCCACCGACGACGTGGGCACGTCGACGATCGCATCCACCCCATCGCGGTCGATCCACTGACGCGCGATGGTGGCGCCGACATCGGGCTTGTTCTGGTGGTCGGCGCTGAGCACCTCCACGTTGAAACCCATGCCGGAGATGCCGAAATCCACCAGCGCCTGCTTGGCGCACACCACCCCGGTGGGGCCGCCGTCATCGCGGTAGGGACCGGATTGGTCGTTCAGCACCCCGATTTTGATGGTCGGGGTCTGGGCGCGCCCGGCGCGCGGCAGGACCAGGGACGCGGCGGAGGCGGAGATGAGGGCGGATCGGCGGTTCAGTAGCATCGGAAATATCCCTTCAACGAAAAACGGCGCCGGCCAGTTGACCGACGCCGTTACTCAACGAACCAAAGCTGTCAGTCAGACTGGCGCGAAGAACGGCATCGGCGGGCCGTCGCCCTCGGTCTGGATCCACTTCAGCTTCACCTTCATGCCGATCTTCACGTCCTTGAAGTCGATATCGACGATGTTGGTCATCATCTTCGGCCCCTCGGCGAGCGCCACGTAGGCGATGCAGTACGGCGGGTTGGCGCGCTCCATCACGGAATACGTGTAGACCGTCCCCTCACCGGACACTTCCTTCCACTCCACCGGCCCCAGCGTGAACGGGGAGATGCCGCGCGGGTACCAGATATACTTCTTGGTCTGAACGCACTGCGGAATCACCAGCTTTCCGGCCGCGGCACCGTCGAAGAACGGCTTCGTTTCCGGGTTGGTGTCGGAAGTCCCGACGAACGGGATTTTGCGCTGAACATAAGCCATGGACGATTACTCCCGTTCCAGAATGACGGTGCTGCCGACATGACGGGTGCCCAGGGACCCACCGGTGCCGTGCGCGATGGCCAGATCGCAGTTCGGAACCTGCACCTTCGGATGCGCTTCGCCGCGCAACTGACGCACCGCCTCGATGATCTTGGTGATACCGCCACGGTTGGCCGGGTGGTTGGAGCACAACCCGCCGCCATCGGTGTTGAACGGCAGCTTGCCGACGCCCGAGATCAGATTGCCATCGGCGACGAACTTGCCGCCCTGACCCTTTTCGCAGAAGCCCAGATCTTCGAGCTGCATCAGCACCGTGATGGTGAAACTGTCGTAGATCGAGGCATACTTGATGTCGGACGGCTTGATGCCGGCCATCGCCCAGGCCGGCGGGCCCGAGAAGCGCGCGGCGGAGTAGGTCAGGTCGACCTCGCCGCCCGACTGGTTCTTCGGCGCCTCACCAACGCCGATCACCTTCACCAGCGGCCGCTTCAGGCTTTTGGCGATTTCCGGCTTCGTCACGATCAACGCGCCGCCGCCGTCGGAGATGACGCAGCAGTCGAGGCGATGCAGCGGGCTGGCAACCATCGGGGAGTTCACCACGTCCTCAACGGTGACCACATCGCGCAGCATGGCGTGCGGGTTGTATTGGGCGTGGTGGGAGGCGGCGACCTTGATCCAGGCAAGCTGCTCGCTGGTGGTGCCGTACTCGTACATGTGCCGCATGGCGCACAGAGCATACATGTTGGCCGTGGCCGGGCCGAACGGATACTCGAACTGCATTTCCGGCTGGGCAGGGCTCCCGGCGCGCGGCGCGGTGCCGGTGGCCTGCCCCTCGCTACGGGGGCGGCCCGCCAGCGTGATCAGGCACACACTGGCGCGACCGGTGGCGATGGCCTCCAGCGCGTGGCCGACGGCCACCTGATAGGACGAGCCACCCACATCGGTGGAGTCCAGATGCCGCACCTTCAGGCCCATGTAGTCGATCATGGACATCGGGCCGAGGCCCGGTGCGTCGCCCGCGCAGTAGTAAGCGTCCACGTCGTCCTTGCTCAGGCCCGCATCGGCCAACGCACCGGCGGCGCATTCCGCGTGAAGCAGGGTGACCGACTTATCGGCCGCCTTGCGCGTGGGATGCTCCCAGGCACCCACGATGTATCCCGCACCTTTCAAACTCATGCTTCGCTCCCATTGTGACCGGCGGTGGGCCCCTGCCCGGTCGGGACAGGGCTTGGGCTCGGTTCAAGCGGAGGGATTATACTGATCGGTAGGATGGGCGCTAGCCGGGCGCGTCAGATAACCCCGGCACCCTTCAGCCGCGTCAGCTCCGCATCCCCCAATCCCAGTATCCCCTTGTAAATCTCGTCGTTGTGCGCCCCGAGCGCCTCGCCGAGCCATTTGACGGCACCAGGGGTGTCGCTCAGACGGGGCACAAGATTCGGCACTGAAAGTTCCCCAACGCGGGAGTCCCGCACGGTCAGGATGTTCTCCCGAGCGGCGTAGTGCGGGTCTTCGAAGATTTCGTCGATGGCATAGACCGGTCCGGCCGGCACCTGGGAGGTTTCACACATCCGCAACAATTCGGCGCGGTCGAACCTCACCGTCCAGGCCCCCACCGTTTCATCGACCAGAGCGCGATCCCGTTCCCGGTTCGCCAAAGGCCCCCAACTATCCGCACCGGCGAGCTCGGGGCGCTCCATCGCCTCGGCCAATCGGGAAAAAATCTTGTCGTTGGTGCAGGCGATAGCGATCCAGCGGCCGTCTTTTGTGGGGTAGTGACTGTGCGGCACCACGTTCACCGTGCCGGGTCCCATGCGCTGGCGGACATAGCCCGCTTTCTGAAACGCCGGCGCGAGTTCGTCCAGGATGCGGAAAATGGGCTCGTACAATCCGATATCCACCATTTGGCCGCGCCCGGTTTTCTCCCGCGCCTGCATCGCCAGCAGTGTGCCCATGGCGCCGTAAATGCCTGCCATGTAATCGGGGATCGTTGCCGACCCCGGCGTGACCGGGGCGCGGTCCGGGTACCCGGCCAGGAACGACAATCCTCCAAACGCGTTGCCGATGCGGCCGAAGCCGGGACGATCCTTGTACGGACCGGTCTGCCCATAGCCGGAGATGCGGACCATGATCAGCCTCGGGTTCACCGCGGACAAAACATCCCAACCCAGACCCCATTTCTCCATCGTGCCCGGCTGGAAGTTTTCGATCAGTACATCGGACTGTTCCACCAGACGCTTGATCAGCGCGACGCCGTCGGGCTTGCGCAAATCCAGCGTGATACACTTCTTGTTGCGGGATTCCGACAGCCAGGGCAGTGAATCCCCACACTCCGTCATCGTGCCGAACCGCCGCGTGGCGTCGCCGACGCCGGGGAGTTCGACCTTGATGACCTCAGCACCGAATTCACCGAGCTGCGTGGCGGCGAACGGGCCGGCGAGAAAGGACGCGACGTCGAGCACCCGACAGCCCTGCAAGGCCTGAACGTCGATCATTGGATACCTCCGCGCGCCAGGACCTGACGGGCACGTTGGACGATGGGGTAGTCGATGAATTGCCCGTCCAACTGGATCGAGGCCAGGCCCTGCTTTTCCGCCTCATCGAACGCCTCGATCACGCGGCGGGCTTTGGCGACGGTTGCTTCGTCGGGAGTGAAGGCGGCGTTGGTGACGGCGACCTGATCGGGGTGGATGCACATCTTGCCCTGAAACCCCAGCGCGGCAGCCCGTTTCGCTGACAGCGCGAAGCCTTCGGTGTCGCGCAAATCCGCCCACACCGTATCCATCGGCGAGTCCATCCCCGCCGCCCGACACGCCACCACGCAGGCGGCGCGATGCGGCAGCAACTCCGATTCATCGCGCGACCAGATCATGCCGAGGTCGAGGGTGAAATCCCCGGCCCCGAACGCCACGGTCCGCGCGCGCGTGCCGGCGCCACAAATCCCCGGCAAAGCGCTGATACCCTTCGCGGTTTCGATGATCGGGATCAGATCGATGCCGCCCGGCTTCAACCCACGCTCCCGCTCCAAGGAGCCGATCACCCAGTCGGCTGTCCGGAGCTCGTCCGGGCTTTCGGTCTTCGGCAGAATGATTCCGTCCAACCCCGCTTGCACCACGGCGACCAAATCGCCATAGCACCATTCGGTAGAGAGAGCGTTCACCCGCACGTACAACCGACCGTGACGCGGGGCTTTGAACGCCTCCACCACCAACGCCCGTGTCGCTGGCTTTTCGCTGACGGCGACGGCGTCTTCCAAATCGAGAATGACCCCGTCCGCCGTCAGAGATAACGCCTTTTCGACCCGCCGGGCATGATTGCCCGGCGCGAACAGCAAACTACGCAGCGCGCTCATTGCGCGGCCTTCCGGCTCATGTGGTAGTCACGCGCCCGTGGAATTTGCAGGCCGAGGTTTTCGCGCAGCGTCGAACCCCGGTAATCCTTCTGGAACAAGCCCCGCCGTTGCAGTTCCGGCACCAGCAAGCGCACCACGTCTTCGTGCGAACCAGGCATGTGCGTCGCCGCGAGGACAAAACCGTCGCAGGCGGGGGCGACGAACCATTCCTCCATTTGATCCGCGACCTGTTTCGGTGTGCCGCAGAACATCTTGTGTTCCTTGATCGTGCCGCGGCCCGAGACCTCCACGAAGTCGCGCACGGTGGGGTTTTTGTGGCCGGAGTGCTGGATGACACGCTCCCGGAAGCCGTGCCAACTGAACGAGGCGAGCTCTTCGTCGCTGAATGGTTCGTCATAGCCTTTTTTGCCGAAGTCGTAGTTCAGAACTTCCGAGATCAGCACCAAAGCATCGACGGGGCGGGCCGTGGCCTCGACGATGGCGCGTTTTTCCTGCGCGGCGGCTTCGGATTCCGCGACGCAGACATAGCAGGCCGGGGCCATATGCACGGAGGCCGGATCGCGCCCCTCGGCGGCCACCTGCTCCTTGAAACTCTTGTACGCGATTTTGCCGGCTTCCAAATTGTGGTGGATGACGAACACCAATTCCGCCCATTTCGCCGCGAAGGCCTGCCCGCGACCCGACTGACCAGCCTGGATCAGCACCGGATGCCCCTGCTGCGACCGCGGCACGCTGAACGGCCCGCGCGATTTGAAGTATTTTCCTACATGATCGAGGCGATGCACCATGGAGCCGTCCGCGAAACGGCCGGACTCCTTATCCAGGATCAGGGCATCGTCGTCCCAGGTATTCCAGTGGCCCATGACCACGTCCATGAACTCATCGGCGCGGTCGTAGCGCGCATCGTGCTCCATGTGTTCGGCGTGGCCGAAATTCGCCGCCTCAGCGCTGTTCAACGACGTCACGATGTTCCAGCCGGCGCGGCCCTTCAGCATCAAATCCATGGTCGCGAACACGCGGGCCACGTGGTACGGCTCGAAATAAGTCGTGGAATAAGTCGTGCCCAGGCCCAGCTTGCTGGTCGCCATGCCCATCGCCATCATCAGCGTGGAGGGGTCCATTTTCACCGCGCGCACGCCGGCGTTGATCGCTTCCAAATGGTTGCCGGTGTAAAGATCGGGCAGCGCCAGGCGGTCGTCGAAAAACGCCAGCTGGATCTTGCCGTCTTCCAGGATACGGGCGATGCGCTGATAGTACTCCGGGGTCATGAAATCCATCATCGTCGACGGATGCCGCCACGATCCCGGCAGGTTGGAGCAATTCTGCGCCTGCAAGAAGGCGACCAGGGTCATCATACGGTTGTTCATGGTGTAGCTCTCGCGTTTCAGATGGGTAAATCGACGTCCAGCAGCGGGG
>CAIYDT010000256.1 GCA_903924985.1 uncultured Acetobacteraceae bacterium | reverse complement strand
GCAATTCCTGGTGCCCACGTTGCGACCCGGCGACATCGTGGTGATGGACAATCTGAGCAGCCACAAGGCCCCGGCCATCCGTCGGGCGATCCGGAGCGCAGGGGCCAAGCTGATCTTCCGGCCGCCCTATAGCCCCGACCTGAACCCAATCGAACAGGTGTTCGCCAAACTCAAGAGCGTCCCGGATGGGTTCGCAGGCTGGGCATCGGAGGGGGCGGATCAACGGAGCACCTATAGGGTGTGCTCCGATCCGCCCCTCCCCCCGATTTGCCGGGCGGAGCAAGGCGGATTGCTCCGGATCGATCCGGGTTGCTCCGCCTGTAGTTGGGCAGCGGGATGACGGGATATCCGTAATTTCCCGAACGTTCCGCGCGTGTGTGTGGTGCAAGAAACTCCGGGCGCATGCCCCGAACGGTTCGCAATGTTCTTGGGATCGGTAACCCCGCAATGTCTAGCAGGGCCACATCGGCTAAAATCTCTACCCCGCTCCTCGGCCAATTCGTGTTATGTTCCCGGTATGAAGACGCTCGCCAAACCAGTGCCCGGCAAAGCCGGCGCGCAGCCTCCCGCCCCCACACCTGAAGAGCGCGCCGCGCTGGCACCGCTCGTCAAAAAGCTACGGGAACGCACAAAAATTCCGACGGTCAGTCTGTCGGCAAAAGACGGGGTAACGAGCGTCTCGGTAGATCATCCCAATGAACACGTCGGGCAAATGCTGCTTATGAGCGCGCTCGGCACGTCGGACGCTGCATTCTTCAATGGGCTGATATCGCAAGCCATCAACATCGGAACCCAAGGCGCCAGCGCTGATACGCGCGGTGCAAATGGAAGCTCTGAAAAGATACCGGACCGGCGGGGAGCAAAAGGTCACGGTGCAACACGTCACGGCTCACGACGATGGGCAGGCCATCGTTGGGCCAGTAACCGTGCCGACGGGAGGGGGGTGGGGGCGCATGAAAAAAACCGGGGACAACCCCGCGCACCGGCTGCCCGATTGGCGCATCACCCTACCCCTGGCGCAAAACTGTCCCCGATGCGGCGCCCGGACGCGGCACGGTGCCGCATGCCGGTCCCCCGCGATGCCCAACGGGCGCTGCCTGATGCATGGCGGCAAAAGCACCGGCCCGCGCACAACCGAGGGGCTGGAACGTATGCGGCGCGCCAAGACGCGGCACGGGATGTATTCCAAGGAAACCCGCCTTATGATGCGCATGATCCGGGACCTTGACGCCCTGGCGCGGCAGACCCTGACCGACCTGTAGCGAGGCTATCAGCGGCAGGATTGGGGGTAGAAAATCACCCCTCTTTACAATTATTCGTATTATCAATGGGTTGATTGATGTAAATGGCGGACGGGGTGGGATTCGAACCCACGGTACGCTTACACGCACGGCGGTTTTCAAGACCGCTGCCTTAAACCGCTCGGCCACCCGTCCAGCGTGCCGCGAACCTAGTGCGGCACCGACCTCGCCTCAAGCGGCGTTTGAGCCCACAGCCCGCTCGATCTCCGCGGCCGTGATTCCCAGTTTCGTCGCGGCGTCGTTGATATCGGCCCAGGACTGCGGGTCCACCTCGATCCCCTCCACAAGGCGCTTGGCCGCGTAGCGCCGCTCCGGCTCGCCGGGGGTCAGCACCTCGGCGAAACCCGGTGCCGGCTTGGCTGACTTGATGTGGGCGCGTATCGCCTCGGTTCGTGCCGCGACATGGTCCACGCCGCCGAGCCTGGACAGGTCGATGATCGTCGCCAGCATGGAATTCAGGACGCCGCCCTTGCGGTCATCCACCGTGCCCTGGCCGCCGGCCACCGCCATGGCCATGATTTCGCACATGATCGCCAACCCCCCGCCCTTGTGGGCGCCAAAGCTGCGCAGGGCGCCGGTCTTGTCGCGCATGAAGCCGGTGGGGTCGTTGGTGGGGTTGCCCTCGGCGTCGATCAGGCAGCCATCCGCCACCGGCACACCCTTGTTGTAAGCCACGCGCGCCTTGCCGGCGGCGATGGTGGTGGTCGCCATATCCAGCAGGACGGGCTCCCCGTTCGGTCCCGGCACGCCGGTCGTGAAGGGGTTGGTGCCCAGCCGAGCCTCGGCCGCGCCCCAGGTGGCTTGCGCATCCCGGTGGTCGGCGACGTTCACGAACGAGGTGAACGCGCAGCCGTGGGAGATCGCGAGTTCCGCGTAGGTGCCGATCCGTCCGATGTGGGCGGCGTTGCGCAGCGCCAGCACGCAGGCACCCATTTCCTTGGCTTTGGCGATGGCGCGCCGCACTGCGTCGCCGGCCGCGCGCTGTCCGTAGCCGCGTCTGGCGTCGATCACCAGCAACGCGCCGGAGTCCAGCACGGTGTCCGACACCTGGTTCGGCACCAGCAGCCCGTCGCCCAGCAGGCGCACATAGGTGGGCAGCATGCCCACCCCGTGGCTGTCGTGGCCGGCCAGATTGGCACGCACCAAGTGGTCGGCGACCTCCTTTGCTTCGACGTCTTCGCTGCCCATGCGGGTGGCGATCAGATGGGTCAGGTTTTGCAGGCCGTGGGCGGTGAAGGTCGGCATGGAGGCTCCGTGGTTGGTTATTCGGCGGCGAGTGCCAGTCGGTCCTCCGCCAATAGCCGATCCACGGTTCGCCGCATATGCAGCCGCGCGGCATCGGTGACGATATCGACCAGCGCGTCCTCGCCGAACGCGGTCAAGCGGGCCTGCTGGGCTTCGACGACCGTCAGGTCTTCCTTGAAGGCGCCGGCGATTTCGTTGAACAGTTGTTCGGTGGCGGCGGGGTCGCCGGGGCGGAAGCCGTTGGCGGTGGACCAGAAATAGAAGCAGGTCGTATCGGTTTCGGGCGTGAGGCCGTGGAACAGCCGGAACTGCAATTTGCTGTTGTCCGGCAGGCCGTTCGCGTAGGCACCGGCCTCATCGGCGGCGCTGAGTTGCAGGATCGATCCGGGAGCGATGAACTCGAATTGTTGCACCCGGTCGATACGGCCTTGAAACCCTACGGCTCGTACGTAGGTGGCGGAGGCAGGGAATTCAGCATCCAGCGGTCGAATTTCAGGCCCATCGGCGTGCGGACGGTGTCCATTTTAGCCTCGACATGGGTCATCGGGTTGCCGCCGATGGTCGAGCCATGCACATAGCCGAGATGCGTCAGGTCCATGAGGTTATCGACCATCAACATGGCCGAGCCTTTGATGGCATACATGGTGTGCTTGTGCGGCCAGTTTTCGGTGTCGTTGTGCCAGGGGTAGCGGACGATCGTGCTGGTGTCGGCCTTGGCGGCGTCGCCCATCCAGATCCACAGGAAACCGTCCTGCTCCACCAGTGGGAAATTCCGGATACGGGCGCGTTCCGGGATGCGACCCTGACCAGGAATGCGTACGCAACAACCGGCGGCGTCGAAGGTCAGGCCGTGGTAGCCGCACTCGATACCCAGGTCGGTGACCTTGCCGATGCTGAGGGGCGCGCCCCGATGGCAGCACATGTCCAGCAGCGCGGCGGCTTTTCCTGCATGGTCGCGGAACAGCACGACCGGCTCGTTGCAGATGCGGCGGGCGAGCGGTGTGTCGGAGACCTCATCGGCCCAGGCGGCGACGTACCAGGCGTTGCGGATGAACATGGGTTTCTCTCCGGGTTCTTTTGGCGTTCGGGTTTGGTGGGAGTTTTGCCGGTGCGGATAGCACGCGCAAGCGCAATCCGGTGAACCAACCGGGCGGCTCACGGTGTATGGACCTCTCACCTTTGATCTCAAGCGCGAAATTCTGTTTTTCTGGCTTTTTGTCCCTGTCCTCTGTGAGGCTGGCATCGTGCTCGCCGCCCTCAAGGACGCTACGCGCCGCCTCCGGCGGTGGCCTCGCGAAAGGGCGAGGCCATCCTTGACCGCGGCCACACGCCTTGCCTGGGGATGTTCAGGCCGGGATGAGAAAACGGCGCTCCAGCCGAACCAGAAAACGGGGGTGGCGGCGGAAGCCAGGCGGACAACTCACGCGCTTCAAACCGCGGACATCTTTACGCGTCATCGACACTGGCAGCGGCGCGCCGGCTCGACCGCTGAGGTCAGCGCGTTTTGCGCTTGCGCCGCGATTTGCTCCGGACGATCCGCGGCGGATGTCACCCAAGGGAGGTCCGGGAAGCTGAGCCACGAGGTCGTTCCGTCGTCGGATGTTTTGGCGATTGCGATGGTGTTCCTCACGTCTTTTTTTCTAACTGCTTCGGCGGATAATTCCAATCGGCTCCGCGGCAAATCGAGCGGAGCGTCCCCGGCTTGATGTCGGCATTATGGTTCGAGACGACCACCATGCGGCCCGCTTTGTCGAGCCGGATCGCGGCGGAAACCAGCCGGAGTTGATCCTGTACGATCCCCAAGGTGGGCGGGCACGATGAATCTGGACAGGTACTACGCTGATACACTACGGTGTATGACGACATACCAGAGAGAAGCAGACATGTCCGCTCCGATTTCCATCCGCCTGGACGACGAAGTCCGTGCGACCCTGGTTGCCGAAGCCGGCGATCGAGGCATCGGACTGGCGACCTACATCCGCCAGCTCGCGACCGATGCGGCCAGGGAGGCTCGGCGGAAGCGTATCCGCGAGCAAACCGCCGTTGTCGCGAAGTATATTCGGGAGAACAAGGAGGCGCGGGAGTTCTACGACGATTGGGGAACCCCGACGAGCAATCTCTGACATGTCGGTCTTCGAGCCGGGTCAGATCGTCATCGCCGATTGGCGGGATGCTCTGCCGAAGGAGGCGAACAAGCTGCGGCCTGCGGTTGTGATCCATGACAACACGCTGTTCGCCTCGGATTATCCGAATGTGATCCTGGTTCCGTTGACCGAGGACAGCAACATGGTCGCGCCCGATCTGTCGGTGCGGATCGACCCGACGCCTGAGAATGGGTGCACGAAAGTGTGTTTCGCGGTTTCTCCGCTGGTGGCCGGGACGTCGGAGTTGCGGGTTTCGGCTACCTCCAGCCGGATCACGGCGGGGCAGCTTGCGCGTATTCGTCGGCAGGTGGCCGAGGCGATTGGGTTGGGGTGATCCGCTCCGCGCCGTCCGTAACTTGAAAAATTTCGGGTTGGCAAATTATCTGCAACCTGTAGTAGAAAATCGGTATGTCGATTTCATCACCCGATCCGCCGCCGGATGCACCACCACCGCCTCAACTGAAGGAGGCGACGACGCTAATGCTCTCCACGTTCGCCGATCTCTACCGGCAAGAGATCGGGGCGGAGGAAGACGTGCATCGGACCCTGCCGTTTTTCGGGACGGCTTTGGGTCTTGTCATTGGGGCGCTTGCCTACGCGGCGGGACGCCTGCCGAGATGGATCGATTTAACGACGGGGTCTGCAAAGATGGCATTTGTCGCGGCGTCGGTACTATTGATTTTGGCAATCGTCGGGGCAGCCTCCGTGCTGGTCTTTATTTGGAGGGCGATCGCCCGTAGGAAGTACCTGCGTATCGGCCCGGAGACGGAACTGCGAACCCGCATGAGCCAACTACAGGCCTACTATCAGGGGCAGGGGACAGCGAATGACGGGCAAGATACCGAACTGGTAAAAGACATGCAGCAGGTATTGCTCGACTCCTACACGGCGGTTACGCCTGACAACCGCCGCCTGAATGAGCGACGATACAAACTCCGATCTCTGGCCGCCTCCTGCCTCGTTTGCAGCTTGATTTGCGCGCTTGGTGCTACCACTATTATAATCGCAACCGACAAGCTGGGCTATCTGCCGAAGGTGCTGCCATGAGTGTTCCGTCATCCACCCGCTCTCCCCCCTCCAAGCCATCGGGACCAGTGATATACACCCAGAGTAAAGGGGCCAATATTTGGCCCGACATGCTGTCGCGTGAAATAGCCTTTGTCCGGGTTCTCGACGGCGAGTTGGTCGTTTTCCAGGAGTTTATGGGGAACGACAAGGTTGCTGTGAGTGTGGGCGGCCAGGATCGCGTGCTGACACGGGCCGATTGGCGTGCGCTTCCCGTTTATGAAGGGTAGGAGGCGAATTGTGATGCGCTTTGCCACGCAGCCAACCACGCCAGCCCCGGCTCCCGCCCCTCCGCCGCCGAAGCCCACGGGACCGGTTACGCAGGTCATGCAGAAAGGCGCAGGAATGCCGGTCAAGAGGTAACGGGTGCAGTCCATCTTGGTTTCGCGGGTTCCACGGAGACCGAACGTTGACCTTATCGCGCGATCAGGATACCTAAACGAGATCGCGTTGGCCTAATGTTTGTCGGAGGTTTCAATGTTCGCACTCCCGGGACTCAACAACCTGATCGTGGAGAAACTGCCAAATTTGCTGGACGAACCCAGCCTTTGGTGCCTTTTCCTTTTTTCGCGCGAAGACAAAAATATTCTAGATAAATTGGCGTGTAAATGGGATCTTTTTTCAGAAAAACTTGGCAATCAGGTTCATATTATCACGCTTCTTGAAGTGAAAAAAGAACGTTATCTGGGCTACCGCTTACGGTTCCCGGAGGGTTATGACAAACAGGTTGGAAGATTCTGTGAGAAACTAAAGGTGCGCCTCGACGAACTCCCTGCAATTATATTGCTGAACGCAGCTGATGACCGTGGTTCGAATTACTGGCCACTCCGCGGCGTGTTCGGTCACGATGTCTGTAGTGCATTTGAGACTCTTGTGAGTGATATCTGCGAAGTGACAAATGCATCGAATGTAGGCCAAGCAGCGTGGCACACTCAGGTTGCTACTGCGCTTTTTAATAAATTTTCGGAAAAGCAATTAGTTCGGGGTGCAAAGAAAATAAATATAATGCAACATCTGCAAACTCTGGTGAGGTTTCTTAATCTGGCTTGATTGCAGTCTATTCAAGCAAAAAATCGATCGCGTATGAAGATAATCACATTGCATCCGGCTGCCCAACCAAGGCGCCGATGCTATTCGATGATAGTTAATAGAATATTAACTATAACGACACATTGATAGCGCGTTGATCGGCGTCTATCGATCTTAAATAAGATCGAATTTACTCCCCCGCCAACCGCGCCTCAACCAACGGCGTCGCCAACCGAGCCAACCCCGAAACATCGTTCGTCGTATCGATCCCCAACACCGAATCCGCCAGCCGAGCCGCCCGATCCTCCCCAAGCACCGCGTCCGTCAACCCGCGGAATTTCGCCTTCAGTTCGTTCTCCGTCAGAAAATTGGAAGGTTCCCCCTTCGGTACCACCACTTTCTGCGTGAACACCTGCCCACGCGCCTCGATCGTCAACCGCCCCGACATATTGGTCGGAAACTCCGCCTCGATCTCCGGATCGAAGGCGCTTGTCACCTTCGGCAACAAACCCCGGATAACAGGGTCGTTCAGCAGCTTGTAGCTGTCCCACCCCATCGCCCCCGTCGCCAGCGCGGCAGAGACCACGAACGGGCCGCTGAACTGCCCGTCGACTACATTCAACGGATTAGCCTTTTTCTCCGCTGGCTCCCCGACCAGCAGCATGCCCGACTTCGGCAGCCCCAGCCGGATCGCGGTGATTTCCTCCGGCAGCAGATCGTTCGCCGCCCGCAGCGCCAGAGCGGCATCGATCGTCGCATGCCCATACCGGCAGGACGGATACGGCTTCACCGCCGTATTCATCAGCTCGAACACCACGCCCAGATCCTGCACCGCCCGCTCGGGCGTCGGGTTCGGGGCGTAAGCGCGCATGAACCCGTGCTTGCCCTCCAACGCCTCCGAAGCCCCCTTGAACCCCTCGCGCACCAAAGTCGCCGCCATCAACCCATTCACCGCCGCCCAACCGACCTGAGACCGCTTCGTCCACGCCCCATTCGCCAAAAACTGCAAACTGCCGGCCGCCTGAGACAACACCGTCCCCATCGCCCCGGCCACGCCGTCGGCATCCAGACCGAAGACCCGAGCGGCGGCGGCGGCGGCCCCGAAGGCGCCGCAGGTGGCTGTGGGGTGGAAGCCGCGGTCGTAATGCTCGCCCGCCGGCAGGGCCAAAGCGACGCGGCAGGTGACTTCATACCCCGCGATGATGCCTGCCAGCACGTCGGCACCGGAGGCTCCGACCATCTCCCCCGCTGCCAGCGCGGCCGGGATGACCGGGGCGCCGGGGTGAAGGGAGCCAGCAGCATGGGTGTCGTCGAAATCCAGCGAGTGCGCCAAGGCGCCGTTCAGGAATGCCGCCCCGGCGGGTGTGTAGCGGGCGTTGTCGCCGAACACGCCGCAATTGCCGTTCGCCATGCCCATCGCGCGCACGGTGTTGACGAAGCTGTCGGTGCTTTCGGCATCGTGCCGGGCGCGAACGATGTTGCCGATGAGGTCCAGGACCAGGAATCGCGCGCGGTTCACCACCTCGGGCGGCAGCTTCTCCAGGCGAATGTTGGCGCAGAAGGCGGACAGTTCGGCAGTGACACCCATGGTGCGGTTTCCTTACGACGTTCCCGAAGATGGGCCACTCTGGCGCAATCCCGAACATGCATCAACGCTGGTTCGGTCCCGCGTCCAGCAAGGCGAGGTTCTGCTCCGCCAGATCGGCCGCCGTGCTGTTCGGGGCCAGCCCACGCGCACGCTGCCAGTCCGCTCGGGCGCCTGCCGCATCCCCAAGGCGCTGCCGCTCGATACCCCGTTCCAGCAGGGCCTCGGCGTTGTCGGGGTTAAGGCCAATCGCCCGGTCCGCGTCCGCGACCGCCAGGTCCAGGCGGTCGCTCCGGCGCCACGCCGCGGCGCGCAGTACCAGCGCGTCCGACCTGTGTGCATCCAGCATCAATGCCCGCGAAAGGTCGCCGATCGCGGCGTCCCAGTGCCCGAGCGTCTCCGATACCACGGCGCGCCGGATCAGCAATTCGGGGTCCGATGGTGCCAGTGTCAGCGCCTGGGTTGCATCGTCGTCTGCCCGTGCCGGCTGGTTGGCCATCATGCGCGCCTGGGCAGCCTGCGCGAATACCGTCGCCCGTGCCAGATCCGGTGCCAGGCTCGTTTTTGCCAGCTCCTCCAGCCGCTCGGCGCCTAGGTCGGGCCGGCCGGTGGCGATCAGCGCCAGCCCTTGGCAATGCGCTGCCCCATCTCCGCCACCCCCGGTCGCCCAGACGTCCGCGATCGGCTTCGCGCTGTCGGGATCGTCGGCCAGTACGGCCAGGCAGTGCTCGTAGGTTTCCCCGCTGGCGATGCGTGGCGGGAAGGGCGGGACGGGCAGGGCGGCGGTGGCGGGTTCGGGCTCCGCACGCTGGTAGCGCCATATCGTCGTGCCGGCGGCGGCGATCAGCAGCAGCGCGGTTCCGGTGACAAGGGTGAGACGGCGCTGCATCGCTCAGCCCGGCCGGGTGAAATGGTGGAACGCGTTTTGCCCAATATGGACACCGGGCGGCGACGCGCCGTACGGGGGGAAGGGCACGCTGCCGAGGCATCCGGTGAACACGCTGTCATGAATGAGTACGTCGCCGCGGATCGCCGGCCACACTGTCTCGGCCAGCACGTCCTGATCGACATGGTCGTTCTCCATCCGCCAGCCGGTGTAGCCGCTCAACAGCGTCTCCACCGGTGGCAGAATCCCGCCAACCCCACCCCAAAGGCCGGCCAGCAGCAGATCGGTATGGGTGAACCAGTCGCGCATCGCGTGGAAACGATACTCCGATTGCAGCCAGGCATCGACTGCCACGCGCTCTTTTACACTCAGAAGTGAGTCGGCGTCGCGAACCAGGAAGCGCCGAACGGTGGGATCGGCGACAACCCCGAAGCGCCAGAGCAGCCGGCGGTGTGGGGGCACGTTCGGGGGCAGGGCGATCGGGCGCAAATCCACACCGCGTGCCTTGAGTTCGCTCAGATAGGCCGCGTCCATCGACGCATCGTGGTACAACCGAATGGTCCAACCTGGGAACAGATGCGGCAGGATGCGGGCATTCTCCAGCAACGGCACCCGGTAACGGGGCTCGTTGCCCCACAGGCAATAGGCAATCACGTTTTCGGCGGGGTTGAGCGGATTGAATGGCGGCGGTGCGCCAGGGGGCATCGCCACCAGCGGGGCGCGGGCACCGAACAGGCGGTCCTTTGCATCCAGCGCCGCGCGCCCCTCCGTGGCCGCGAGGTCGGTGCGCCCGATACGGTTGTAGGCGTCACAGAGGCAATCGTGCACATTCGGGCTGTCGGAGCCGAGCGCCAAAGCATTCTGGCACGCGGCGATTGCTCCCGGGATGTCGCCGGCCGCGATCAGCAGCACGCCAAGGTTTTCGTGCATCGCGGGATTGGCGGGAAAGCGTGCGATGCCGTCGCGCAGGACCGTGGTGGCATCGGCGAACTGCCGAGCGGCGTGCAGCATGAGGCCTAGGAACAGGTAGTCGTCTGGCTGCTGGGCATCGACGGCACAGGCATCCCGGAGGATACTTTGTTGGTGGTCGATCGCCTCCGCCAGCGCGCCGCGCGCATAGGTGTTCCGAATCTCCGCCCGCCGTTCGTCCAACCCGCGTTGAGGCATCGTTATCGCGGCACCAGTATGGCGTCGGCCTCCACGGATGCGATGACGGGGGTGTCCTCGGACACTGCGGTGGGAGGCGGCGCTGACGCCATGCTGGATACCATGGCCGCGGCCGGTGCCATCATCCGCACCGACTGCTGGGTCGTGCTGTCCAAACGGACACTGGCGAATTGGCCAAATTTCATATCGAGCGCCGCCGCCGCCTCGTCCACCCGAGCCCGCAGTGTTGCCAGAGCCTTCTGCGTTGCCTCCTGATGCGCCTTGCGCGCGGTATCCCGCGCGAGACGCCAGTTCAGGCCGCCGATGGCGAGCCCCTTTTGTTGCAGAATTCCGACGAGCTTCAGCAGCGCGGCGCCGTCGCGACCGGAAAGATTCAGGTTCTGGCTGCCCTGCCAGCGATCCGCGCCCCCTTGCTGGGTGCGCCAGACCCCATAACCGCCGGTCGAAACCGTGACGCCAGCGGTTTCCTTCGCCGCGGCCAAGGCATCGCGCATCATGTCGTTCACCCGCTTTTGGGTCTCGGCGGCAGTGCCCGAGGTTGCCTCGGCCCGTAGCGAGGCGGCGATTTCGTCCGGGGTGACCATGACCGTGGCTGACTCGCCCAGCAGCAGGTGGGTGTCCGCGCCCATGGCTGGTGCGGTCAGCGTCAGCAGCAGGGCGCTCAAGAAGACGATACGCGGCATGGTCGACCTCCGCTCGGGTGGTGGCATTTTACCCTGCGCTTGCCGGGACACACGGGCAAGCGGATGAGTGGTGTCAAACCTGCGCGGCTTTTTTTCGGGGGCGTGGCTTGGATTTGGGTTTGGAAGCCGGCTCTGACGGAGGGGGAGGTTCGGCGAAAGCAATAGGATGCGGATCGATTGCCGCGCGTGCGAGTTGCGCGCTTGCGAAGCGTTCCACAAGAGCCAGGCCGGCCTCGCCTTGGGTCGCTCCGTGATAGCGGCGGTGCGCGGCCACGATCTCGGGGTCTCGCCACTTGCCGATGCCTGGCCCTTCGGCGATGCAGCGTTCGGCACTCCATCCGACCATGTGGGGGCGGAACACGAAGCACGGCAGGTCCGGCAGGGTGAACATGGCGATATGGTTGGTGTTTCTTAGCAAGGTCATGAGATGATGTGTGATAATTGTTTCGGGATTAAATCCCATTGTGGGTAAATAGCTCCACAGCGAATCGATCAGCGACAGAAAATAGACCACGGCGTGCGGCTTGCCGACCGCGAACATGTCGCTGAGAACCCCTTTGTCCTCCGGCCATTGATAGGTGACCAACGAGACACC
Source organism: uncultured Acetobacteraceae bacterium (assembly GCA_903924985.1). GTDB lineage: Bacteria > Pseudomonadota > Alphaproteobacteria > Acetobacterales > Acetobacteraceae > Rhodopila. The sequence continues at coordinate 3,706 of CAIYDT010000256.1, read as the reverse complement.
GCCCTGCGCCACGTTCGCCAAATCGTAACGGATGCCATCGAAGAAATAAAGGTCGCTGCGGCTGCGTACCGCCAGGTCGTACCGTGGGGCGTAGGGCTGAAACAGCGTCGCGACTTTTCGCCAGCTCATATACTGGCTGATCAGGCGGGAGGGAACGTTGATATTGTCTGGGTGCACCTCGGGGTACAGGTCGACGAAGCTGTAGTCGCGCGGAGTTTCGAAAATGAAATCGCGCGGCTTCATCGTGTCGATGATCGCCCATTTCTCCTTCTCGGGCACGGTGTCCCAGAAATGGAAGAAAACATCGACCTGAGCACCTGGGAACAACCGCAGCTGCGTTTCATGGCATTCCCGCCACATGCGGGGCAGGCCGGAGTACAGCAGCGCTACCCGCATGAATCAGTAGCCAGCGACGCGGTCCACTTCCTGTGACAATGGCTTGCCATCCAGGAAACGACCGAGGTTGTCCACGAACAGGCGCGCCACCACGCTGTCGCGGCGCGGATGGCCGCCGCCGATATGGGGCAGAACCTGGATGCCCTCGGTCGTCCAGAACGGATGCTCCTTCGGCAGCGGCTCCTGCCTGAACACGTCCAGCACCGCGCCGGCGATTTTCCTGCCCGTGACTGCCGCGATCAGGGCGGCATCGTCGATGAGCGCGCCACGCCCAAAGTTCAACAAGTATGCAGTCGGCTTCATATGCCCCAACCGCTCGGTGTTAATAAAATTCTCGGTTTCCGGCGTGGCGGGCAGCAGAAGCAGCACGAAATCCGACTGCGCCAGCACTTCGTTGGTGCGGCTGGGCGGCAGCACCTCGGCCACGTCCGGCAGCGGCGTCGTGTTTCGCTTGGTGCCGATCACACGCATGCCCAGTGTCGTGGCAAGGCGGGCGACGCGTTGGCCGATTTCGCCGAGGCCGAGAATGCCCAGCGTCTGGCCGTTGAGCGGGATCGCCATGCGGCGGGTCCAAATGGAGGTTTTCTGATCCTGGTTGGCGGCGGCGTAGGGCTTGGTCAAATGGAACAGCCCGCCCATGATATTCTCCGGCATCGACTCGCGGTGCGTGCCGCGGGCGCAGGTTAGCGCCAGGGTCCGCGGAAGGTCGGGGACCGAGAGCCACATTTCCACACCGGCCGTCAGCGCCTGCGCCCAGCGGAGCTTCGGCATCTCCGGCAGCAGGCCCTTCGGTACGCCCCAGGCGAGTAGGGCCTCGGTATTGGCGCGCTGGGCCTGGTTCGGCGACTGGCTACGGGGGATGGCTTCGACATGCACGCGATCGGCCAAGCCGGCGGCGGCGATCGCATCGATGTAGGGGCCTGGGCCGTCGGTCCACAGCAGGACATTGGTCTGGGGCATGGGTGAACTCCTTTGAGTATGAAGGTAGCGGGTCTGGGGGCGGAGGGCTATCGCGTCTTCGGAATCTCGAATCCTGCGTCGCGCTCGATGTATTTCACGATCGCGGTCAGATCTTCCTTCGCCGCGCCCTGGAACATGGCATGTTTGAACACCAGTCGCGCCGCCTGACAGACCCACATCGGCACCCCGAGTTCCTCCCCCTGTGCGATGGCAAGATCGATGTCCTTCATCAGGATGTGCATCTCCGCCCCGTAATCGAAGCTGCGGGTCAGCACCGACAAGGGGAATTTGGATTCCGTGGAACTGTTACGGCCACTGCCGGAATTGATGGCGCTGACCATCACCTCCGGATCCAGGCCGCCTTTGGCGCCCATGACAAAGGCCTCGGCCGTCGCGGCGAGGGCGACCGCGGACAGGATGTTATTGGTCAGTTTGAGCACCTGAGCGGCGCCGGGCTTGTCGCCGGCGATGGTTAGGGTGCGGCCCCACAGGGAGATCATGGGCTTGATGCGTTCGATCGACGCGGGATCGCCGGAGACCATGACCGACAGCGTGCCGGCCCGAGCACCTGGGGGCCCCCCGGAGATCGGGCAATCGACCACGGTGACGCCTTGGGCGGCCATGGCCTGTTCGATTTCCCGGACGAAGGGGACGCCGATGGTGCAGGTGTTCACCAGCAGTTTCATCGTCTTGCCCTGGGTTAGCCCGTCCTGGCCGAACGCCACGGCCTTGAACGCCGCCAAGGTGGGGAGGGAGACAATCACGATCTCGCAGTGATCGGCCAACTCGCGGGGGGAGGCAGCCCGGCGTGCCTGCCGATCCAGCAGCGGCTGCATGGCGGATTCGCGAATGTCGTAGACGGTCAGCGTGTGGCCGCCATCCAGCAACCGATGCGCCATCGGCAGCCCCATGTTGCCGACCCCGAGATATCCCGCTTCCATCATTCTCACTCCCACCACGATGGGGCGGATGATCGGGACTTTGTCACCCGGCGGCAACCCGTCCTATGATCGGGGCCAACAGGAGGAAACAAACCATGGGACCGAAACTCGTCGACTATCTGCTCTACGAAAAAGAGGACAACGGCATCCTCTGGATCAAGTTCAATCGTCCCGAACGGATGAACGCCCTGGTGGGCACCGCCGAGGAAGGCAGCACCGTCGCCAAGGTCGGCGAATACATGCGGGCCGGCGACGACGACCCCGACGTGCGGGTGATCGTGCTGACAGGCGTGGGCCGGGCGTTCTGCGCCGGTGCCAATCTGGCGTCGCGCGAAGGTGCCAGTGTCGTGGGCGAGAATTTCCCCGGTGCCCGCGGTACGCATGAAGGCCCGGATGCCGCGCGTCAGCATTTCTTCCACGGGTTCACCGATCTGCACCGCGATATCTCACTGATCCGCAAGCCGACCATCGCAATGATCAATGGCGCCGCCGTCGGGTCGGGCATGGACATGTCGTTGCATTGCGACATCCGCATCGGCTGCGACAAGACCCGTTTCATCGCGTACCACAATGCCGGCCAGATTATCGAGAACGGCGGCTGCTACTATCTGCCGAAAATGATCGGCCTCGGGCGGGCGCTGGAACTCGCCTACACCGGCGAAGTGAACGCGGAGACCGCCTATCGGTGGGGCATGCTGAACCATCTGGTTTCGTCTGAGGAATTGGAATCCTTCACCCGAGCGCTATGCGAAAAAATGCTAGGCATCCCGCCGCTGGTGCAGTGGATCAGCAAGCGCGTGATGCGCGCCGCGCAGGACAGCACGCTGGAACAGACAATGGTTCTGACGTCCAACGCCGGCGGGATCTTGCAGCAGTCCGAGGACGCGAAGGAGGCTCGGAAAGCATTTGTGGAGAAAAGGAAAGGGAAGTTCCACGGGCGGTAGTTTGGCAAGGCGCGTCATGGCCGGGCTTGACCCGGCCACCTCCGGAAACGGTGGCACGTTTCGGTGCCTCATTGGCCTGAGGTGGTCGGGTCAAGCCCGACCATGACGCGGGGGGTGGGGCGAAGAGTGACTACTCCGCAGCCTCGGCAACCTCTTTCACCGTCGTCTTCCGCGACTTGATCTCCGTCATCGCGGTCTCGACATGCTTGCTGAACACATATTCAGCCGGTCGCTGATTGGCCAAGGAGATATCCGGCGCCATCGGACCCTCGGTCCGGATGCCTCGCAGCATCTGCGCCGCCGCGCGCCAGGGTTTCGTCACCGACTCAGCGACAGCCGTCGCCTCGAACCCGGAATGCACCATGCAGTCGGCGCATTTCTCGTAGTTTCCGGTGCCGTAGAGATCCCAGTTGGTATCGTCCATCAGTTCCTTGAACGTTTTCGCGTACCCCTCGCCCAACAGAT
>CAIYDT010000255.1 GCA_903924985.1 uncultured Acetobacteraceae bacterium | reverse complement strand
CACCAGGACCGTGCCGGTATTGGTTAGTGGGCCGGAGATGGCGACCGTACCCGAGGTGGCTAACGTGCCGGCGTTTCCGAGCGTGATGCCGGATCCGAACACGTCGGTCGAACCCACGTTCCAACTGGCGCTGGAATCGATCGTGACCTGGGAGAAATTGGAGTATTTGGTGCTGAAGCTGGTCAGTGTGCCGACGCTGGCACTGGACCGCAGCTCCAGCACGCTGATGCCCGCGGCGGCGGATGCGTTGCCGCCATTGACGGTGCCGCTGAAAATCGCGCCGGGATCGACAGCCACGCGGTTCGTGAAGCCCGATTTCAATACGACGTTGCTGGTGATCTTCCCCGCATTCGCCACCGTGCCGGCGGCAACAGCGTACACCGATCCCGCGATCGTGCCCGCGCTGGCGTTGGACAAAACGCCGCCGGAGAGGTTGATCCGGCCGGTGGGCGTCAGCGTCACGCCGTTGATCAGCGTGCCGGAATCCGTCAGCGTGACACCCGTGGCCAAGGTGTCCGTCGCCGCCCAGGCCCAGCTCGCTCCAGTATCGATCGTAACCGCCGTGAAGCCGGTGAACTGCGAACCGAGGCTGCTCAGGGTCCCGGTGCTGGCCCCCGACCCGAGTTCGAGCGTCGCGCCACCCTGCCCTTGCACAGCACCGGTGAAGACACCGGTGGGGAGATCGATCAACCGGTTCCCGGAGACGTTGGCGAAATACACCGCGTTGCTGTTGCCGCCGCCGCTGGTGCCGCCGATGATGGTCCCGGCATTGCTGACCGTGGCGGCGGCGTTCTTGACCTTGACCCCGAAATTATAGGTTGACGCACCGCCGGTGATAGTGCCGCCGGCCAGGTTGGTGACCACGCCGCCGCCATACAGGCCAATGCCACCATATTTCTTGCCGCCGCCGGAAATCAGGCCCGCATTGACGACCGCGCCGGCGGCAGCGGTCGTGAAATAGACTCCGTTGTTGGTGATCGTGCCGGTACCGCTGTTGGAAACCAAGCCCCCCGCCTGCATTTGAACAGCGTTGCCGGTGGCGTTGCTCATGGTTATGAGCCCGGAATTGAAAATCGACCCGACGACCCCGGCGTTGACGCCGAACTTGGCACCGGAGATCGTCGCGCCGGAGGTGTTGGTGACCTGACCGTTTGTCCCCAAGCCACCGGGGGTTTTATTCAAAAGTACCCCATAGAGGCCAATAATCGTACCCTGGTTAATCAGGACCTGATTTGCCGCGTCCAACGCAACGCCAGCGCTGTAGTTGGCATTGGGGTTGTTTTCTACCCCGGTCTGGGTCAGCGTGATGCCGGCCGTCATCATGTACAGCCCGGTGGTTCCACCGGCGATGATCGAAGACGAAGTCACAGTGGCCATCGGACGTCAGCTCCCCTTGGTGCGCTCACGGCCTAAGGCGGCACGCGTACGCATTTTCACTCCATTGCACCGTGCCGCGCCCGGACAGTGTTCTATCCCCAAAATGACACTGGTCGCCCGGTAACCCTGGAAGCCGGTGTTCCCGAACTATCATAGTGTGAGAAGAACGGTAACATGACCGCCCGCGACAGGCAAACAGATATGGCGACCCCGCCCAGGGAATTGGACTTGGATCGGATGCCCCTTCCGTCATCCCCGGACTTGACCTGAGGATAACGAAAAAAAGAGTGCCGGAGCCAAAATTAATACGCCCGCGGCTCCGTCGCCATGATTCCGGCATGACACAATCCGGTATTGCTGCCGGAACAGGCCGCGACGGGGAGGAAGGGGTGGCGCGCGTCTGGTAAGGCCTCGGGGAGGGCCCGCCTAAACCATCCCCGCCACCGCCAGCACCGTCGCCAACCCGGCCGACATCCCCTTCACGCTGGCTTCCTTCTCCACGTCGATCCATTCCTCCAGCGAATGCTGCCGCCCCCCGGTGCCACCCGAACCGATCTTGATCGCGGGAATCCCGAGGCTCATGGGGATATTGGCGTCGGTGGAGGAGTATTCGAAGCTGGTTTCGATCCCGTGGGCGTTCAGCGCGGCCTCGGCGAAGCGCGGCAGTTCGTTCGTTTCTGGGGTATGACCGGCGGGGCGGTCGCCGATCTTCTCGATTTTGGCGACGACGGCACCGTTATCCACCGACCGGGCGGCGTTCTCCGCCGCGACCGCCGCGTCGATCAGCGCGAAGAAAGTGGCTTCCAGCCGGTCCAACGCCTCGGGCGCCTCCGAACGCAGATCGAAATCGGTCCAGACGCTGTCGGGAATGGCGTTGATCGAGGTACCGCCGCCGGTCACACTGGCGCTGAACGTGGTTTTGGGCTTCGACGGCACCTTGACCTGTCCCAGCCGAGCGACCGCGTCGGCCATGGCGAACATGGGGTTCACCAGCCCGAAGGCGCCGTAGGAATGCCCGCCCGGCCCCTTGAACGTGACCTTGTAACGCTTGGATCCCACCCCGCCGGTGACGATCTTTTCCATATTGGGGCTGTCGACGGTGATGAAGGCGCTGATGCGGTCCTTGTAGCGGCCCTGTCCGAACAGATGCCGCATGCCGCGCAAATCGCCCAACCCTTCCTCCCCCACGTCCGCGACGAATAGAATATCGTCGCGCGTGGAGATTCCGGCGGCGTCGAGCGCCCGCAGCCATCCGAGAATAACCGCCAGGCTGCGCGTGTCGTCGCCGATGCCGGGGGCGAACAGCTTCGTCCCTTCCCGCCGCACCTTCAGGTTGGTGCCGGCGGGGAACACGGTGTCGAGGTGCGCCGCGACGCAGATCAGGCGGCCGTTGCCGATGCCCCGGCGGATGCCGGTGACGTTGCCCTCGGCGTCGATTTCCAGGTCCCGCAGGCCGTGCGCCCGCGCTTCCTCGGCCCAAGCCTTGGCTCGGGTGTCCTCATTGAAGGACGGGGCCTCGGTCTCGGTGAAGCGGATAATGTCCGCCACGATGCGGTCGTGATCGGCGTCCAGGCGCGCGACCGCCTGCTTGAATTTTTCATCCGCCATGACGCGGCGGACGGTGGCTTCGGCGTGGTCGGTCATGCGGAAACTCCTGGCGGCGCCCCACATTAAACCCTTTGCATTCCGTAATCCAAAGCGCGCATGCTCCCCTTTGGAGAAGACGCGCGGACGGTTCCGGCCGGCGTTCTGACTTCCGGCCCCGGATCGCGCGCCCCCGAACCACGGGAGTGTGTGCCATGACAGTCGCGGCCATTTTGAAATACAAGGGCAATAAGGTTACCACGGTCGACCCGTCGACGACCATCGCTCAGGTCACCACAATCCTGTCCGAACAGCGCATCGGCGCCGTCCTCGTCGTCGATGGCGCCACCCATCTGCTCGGCATCGTCAGCGAGCGCGACATCGTGCGCTGTTTGGCGGCCAATGGCGCGGGTGGGCTGGACATGACCGCCGGGCAGCTCATGACAAAGGCAATGCAGTTCGTCCACCCCGGCACCACGGAAGCCGAGGCCATGGCGATGATGACCGAGGGCCGCTTCCGCCATCTGCCGGTCGTCGACCACGGCGTGCTCGTCGGCCTCGTCAGCATCGGCGACGTGGTCAAATCCATCATCACCCAGCGGGAGCATGAGGTCGAAAGCCTGGTAGCCTACGTGGCCGGCAGCGGTTAACCTCCCTCCCGTTCCAACGGTAGGCCGAACACACATGAACGAGGATTTGCGCGGCCAGGCCGAGGCGATGCTGGCGCGCCTGCCGGGCGTGCCGAATTTCCTGGGCCTGACGGTCACGGTGGCGGAGCAGGATCGCGTTGTCGCCGAAATGGTCATCCGGCCCGACCATTGTACCGAAGCGGACACCGTTCATGGCGGCGTCATGATGGCGTTCGCCGACACGATCGGCGCCCTCGGAACCTGCCTGAACCTGCGGGACAAGCAGGCGACCACGACCATCGAAAGCAAATCCAACTTCTTCGCCGGGACGCCGGTGGGCGCCAAACTGATCGCCGAGAGCGTGCCGTTGCACCGAGGGCGCCGCACGCAGGTGTGGGAAACCACCCTGCGGCACGAAAACGGCCGCATGGCGGCGAAAATCATCCAAACCCAGATCGTGCTCGATCTTCCGTAGGAGGAACTACCATGCCTCAGGCCTATATCGTGGACGCCATCCGCACGCCGACCGGCCGCCGCCGGGGCGGGCTGGCGCAGGTGCACCCCGCCGATCTGGGCGGGCATGTGCTGCGGCACATTGTCGACCGGAACGCGATCCCAGCGGACGAGTACGACGACGTCGTATTCGGTGCCATCGACACGGTGGGTCCTTTGTCGTTCAACATCGCCCGCACCTGCTGGCTGGCGGCCGGGTTGCCGCTGACGGTGCCGGGCGTGACCATCGACCGCATGTGCGGATCGTCGCAGCAGGCCATCCATTTCGCGGCCCAAGCGGTCATGAGCGGCACGCAGGACGTGGTCGTCGCCGGCGGCGTGCAGACCATGAGCCAAATCCCCATCGGCTACGCGTTCGGCGCCGCCGAACCCCTCGGCCTGGGCGACCCGTTCTCCACCAGCGAGGGCTGGCTGGCGCGCTTCGGCACCCAGGAGGTCTCGCAGTTTCGCGGTGCCTCGATGATCGCCGAAAAATGGGGTTTCAGCCGGGAGGCGATGGAAATCTTCGCCCTGGAAAGCAACAACCGAGCCCTGAAGGCACAGGCGGAGGGGCGGTTCGACCGGGAAATCGTGCCGCTGAACGGCGTCACGCGGGACGAAACCCCGCGCGCGTCGTCGCTGGAGAAAATGGCGGAACTCAAGCCGCTGCCGGGCTTCCCGTTGCTCACCGCCGCCGTGTCCAGCCAAACCTGCGACGCCGCCGCCGCCGTACTGATCGTGTCGGAGGCAGCGTTGAAGCGCTACGGGTTAACCCCCCGCGCCCGCATCCACCACATGAGCGTCATGGGCGACGACCCCATCATCATGCTGACCGCCCCCATTCCGGCAACAAAACGCGCCTTGCAACGCTCGGGAATGCGGCTGGACGATCTGGACGTCGTGGAATGTAACGAGGCCTTTGCCTCCGTCCCCATGGCCTTCATGGCGGAAACCGGTGTGCCGCACGCCAGGTTGAACCCCAACGGCGGCGGCATCTCGCTGGGCCACCCGATCGGGGCGACGGGTGCCCGCATCATGACCACCATGCTGCACGAGCTGGAACGCACCGGCGGCCGTTACGGCCTGCAAACCATGTGCGAAGGCGGCGGCACCGCCAACGTGACGATCATAGAACGTCTGGGGTGAAAGGCGGATAAGACGCGGCCGCTCGGCAAAGCGGTCTTATACCGACGGCCCTGGTATTAATCCCTCGGCCGCTTATCGACCAGCCGACGCGCCTTGCCGATGGATCGCTCGATCGCGCCAGGCGCCTCGATCACCACCCGGGTCGTCAGCCCAATCGTATCCTTGATCCGCGCCATGACCACCGCGGCCTCCATATCCATACCGCCGGGCGCGTAGAACGCCGGCCGAGCCTCGACGTGCACGACGACTTCGTCCATGCGGCCTTCGCGGGTGAGGACGATGTGGTAGTGCCCAGTCAGAGCCTCGCTTTTCAGCAGTTGTTCCTCGATCTGGGTGGGGAACATGTTGACCCCTCGGACGATCACCATGTCGTCGCTGCGGCCGGTTACTTTTTCCATGCGGCGCATCGTGCGCGCGGTGCCGGGCAGCAGCCGCGTCAGGTCGCGGGTGCGGTAGCGGACGACGGGCATGCCTTCTTTGGTGAGCGATGTGAACACCAGCTCGCCCTTGGTTCCGTCCGGCAGGACGGCGCCGGTGTCGGGGTCGATGATCTCCGGATAAAAATGATCCTCCCAGATATGCAGCCCGTCCTTGGTTTCGATGCACTCGTTGGCGACGCCGGGGCCCATAACCTCCGACAGGCCATAGATATCCACGGCGTCCATGGAGAATCCATATTCGATTTCGGTACGCATGGCGTTGGTCCAGGGTTCTGCACCGAAGATGCCGATCTTTAACGACGATGCGCGCGGGTCCAGGCCCTGGCGCTGGAACTCGTCCAGGATCGCCAGCATGTAGCTGGGCGTCACCATGATAATGTTCGGCCGGAAATCGGTAATCAATTGCACCTGCCGTTCGGTCATCCCGCCGGACACCGGAACGACCGTGCAACCCAGCCGCTCCGCCCCGTAATGCGCGCCGAGGCCGCCGGTAAACAGCCCATACCCATAGGCCACATGCACCATCATCCCCGGCCGCCCGCCCGCCGCGTAGATGGAGCGCGCGGCGACATGCGCCCAGGTTTCGATATCCTTGGCGGTGTAGCCCACCACGGTGGGTTTGCCGGTGGTGCCCGACGACGCATGCACGCGCACGATTTTCTCGCGCGGCACGGCGAACATACCGAACGGGTAATTGGCCCGCAGATCGTGCTTTGTTGTGAAAGGAAACCGAGCTAAATCTTCCAACCGCCTGAAATCGTCCGGATGCACCCCGGCGGCATCGAAAGCCGAACGATAATGCGGCACGTTGGCGTAGGCGAGCCGGAGTGTCGCGCCGATTCGTTCCACTTGCAGCGCGGCAATTTCGTCGCGCGACGCGGTCTCGATGCGGTCGAAGCCTTGCATTCAAACCTCCGGAAAGAATTTGCCGCCGGCCAGGCGGGTATGTCCGCGCATTTCGGCCACCACCGAACCGTCGTCGCCGGTCACCCGCACATCGTACATGCCGGTGCGGCCGGAGCGCACGCGTTCCTCCGCCTCGGCGACCAGCCGTTCCCCGAGCCGCCCCGGCCGTACGTAAGTGACCGCGATATGCTGCGCCAACGCTCGGTCCCCGTAGGCGTTGCTGGCGAAGGCCATGGCGGAGTCCGCGAGGGTAAAAATGAACCCGCCGTGGCACATGCCCAGGCCGTTCACCATTGCCTGACCCACCGTCATGGACAGCCGTGACCGGCCCGGCGCCACGAAGTCCAGCGACATTCCCAACCCGCGGCTCGCGTGGTCGTCGGCCCACATCGAATCCGCGCAGGCGCGCGCCAGCGCGTCCGGGGTCATGCCGGGAACACGGGCGGGCGTTTTTCCTGGAAGGCGCGCACGCCCTCGGCGAATGCGGCGCCGCGGCCGGCCTCGCCTTGCAGGCGGGCTTCCAGGTCCAGTTGGGTGTGCAGGTCGTTGGTCGGGGCGGCGGCGAACATCGTCTTCATCGCGGCGAGAGACGACGACGGACCGGACGCCAACTGCTTGGTCATCGCCTCGGCCTCCGCCTGCAACACGTCCGGTTCCACCGCTTTCCAGATCATGCCCCAGGAAGCGGCGGTTTCCCCGTCGATCGCATCCCCCAGCATCGCCAAGGCGCGTGCCCGGGCTTCGCCGATGGTACGGACCAGGAAGAAACTGGCACCGGAGTCAGGCACCAGCCCGATCTTCACGAAGGCCTGCACGAAGCGCGCGGTCTTCGCCGCCAGCACGATGTCGCAGGCCAAAGCAAAACTGGCCCCGGCCCCGGCCGCGACGCCGTTCACCGCGCACACCACCGGCAGCCGGGAGGCCCGCAGCCGGCGCACGACCTCATGATGATAGGTGCCGGCGAGAGCCTCCAAATCCGGCGGCCCGTTCGGACCAGGCGTCACATCCGGCCCCAACTCCTGCCCCGCGCAAAACCCGCGCCCTTCCCCCGTCAACAGCAGCGCTCGGCAGGCTGGATCCGCCTCAGCCGCGTCCAGCGCCACCAGCAGCCGGGTCAGCATCCCCGCGTTCACGGCGTTGAGCCGAGCGGGCGCGTTGAGAAGGATCTTGCGCCAGCCGTCATGCGGCTCGACGCGGATATCGTCGGTCATGGGTACTCCTCCCGTACTGCTGATATCTTGCCGTATCGGAAGGGGTTCGGCGAGGGTCCGTTCGGTCAGCCCCCGATAAAGCGCCGGATCAGCCGGTTCGTCTCCGCGGATTTCTCCATATGCGGCAGGTGGCCCGCGCCTTCCAGGATGTGGACCTCCGAACCGGGCGGGGCGGCGGCGGCATGGGCGGCCGGGACGATCCGGTCCTCGCGCCCCCAGATGACCAGCACTGGCACGGGTACTGCCTTCATGGCGAAGCTTTGCCGCCCGGCGGGGAACCAGGCATGCGCGATCGCCTCCAGTGCCGCCGTCACGCCATCCAGGCGTTTGAAGCGCAGGACGTCCTCGATCATGGAGCGGCTGACCAACGCCGGATCGTGCACCAGCAGGCGCAGCACGTCGGCGGCATCCTTGCGCCGCGATGCCGTCACGAATCCGTCGATAAACGCCGCGTTGATGTCTGGTCCGAGACCGGCCGGCGCGATCAGCGTCAGCGAGGCCACCAGATCCGGCCGCCGCTCCGCCAGGGATGCGGCGATGGCGCCGCCCATCGAATGTCCGACGATGTGCGCCGGACCCAGGTCCAGCACCGTCATGAAGCCCTCGACCGCATCGGTCATCGCGCCCACGTCGCCGGCGCCCACGTCGCGGCTGGAACCGCCATGTCCCGGCAGGTCAAGCGCCACGACACGCCGCCCCTCGGTCAGCGCCGGCTGGGTGAACAGCCAGCTGTTCAGGTCGGAGCCAAACCCGTGCAGCAGCAGCACGGGCGTCGCGTCGCCGCCGCCAAGCTCCAGGTAGCGCAGCTTCTTGCCGTCCACGTCGATGTCCCGAGGGGAGGGCGGGGCAGCGCCGGCGTCCTCGACCTCCGACGATTCCTCGACGACGAAGCCGGACACGAAGGTGTCGATGTCCGCCTCGGATGCATCCGCCGGCCCGGTCACCGCCAGCAGCGCGCCGATCGGCAGGGTGGCGCCCTCCTTGGCCACGATGCGGAGCAGGGTTCCGGCGGCTTCGGCTTCCATGACGTTGGTGATCTTGGACGTCTCGATCTCCAGCAGTTCGTCGCCGGGGGCGAACGCCGCACCTGGCTGGCGGGACCAGCCGACGACCTTGCCCTCGGTCATCGTCAGGCCCCATTTCGGCATCGTGATCGCGGTCAGGGTTGTGCTCATGGTTCGGTCACCGGCGGTAGGCGTAGACGGCGCGCACCGCGGCGGCGATTCGGTCGGGGTCGGGGATGTAGAGTTTTTCCAGTGACGGTGCGAAGGGCACCGGGGTGTGCGGTGCGGTCACCCGCCGGATTGGGGCCTTCAAGGCTCCGAACGCGCGATCGGCGACCAGGGCCGCGATGTCGGTGGCCATGCTGCAACGCGGGGTCGCCTCATCCACCACCACCAGGCGGCCGGTGCGTTCCACGCTCTCCAGGATGGTGTCTTCGTCCAGCGGGGAGGTGGTGCGCGGATCGATAATCTCGCACTCGATGCCTTCCGCCGCCAGTGTTTCGGCGGCTTGCAGGGAGTAGTGCACCATGCGGGCCAGCGCGACGATGGTTACGTCGCCGCCGTCGCGCACGATGTTCGCCTCCCCGAAGGGGATCGTGTACGCCTCATCCGGGACCTCGGTTTTGAGGTCGTACATCAGCTTGTGCTCGCAGAAGATGACCGGGTCGTCGTCGCGAATGGCCTGGATCAGCAATCCCTTGGCGTCATAGGCGTTCGACGGCACGACCACCTTAAGGCCGGGCACGCTGGTGAAGATGTGGTAGGGACTTTGCGAGTGCTGCGCCGCCGCGCTGCGGCCAGCCCCGATCATGGTGCGGATGACCAACGGCGTGCGCGCCTTGCCGCCGAACATGTAACGGAATTTCGCGGCTTGGTTAAAGATCTGGTCGAAGCAGACGCCCAGGAAGTCGGAGAACATCAGCTCCGCCACCGGCCGCAGCCCGCTGATGGCGGCACCCGCGGCGGCGCCCATGATCGCGGATTCGGTGATCGGCGTGTCGATCACCCGAGCCTCCCCGAATTCCTTGATGAGGCCTTTGGTGACGCCCAGCACGCCGCCGGCGGCATCGCGGCCGCCTTCGGTGCCGGCGCCGCCCGACACGTCCTCCCCAATGATTACCACGCGGGGGTCCCTGCGCATTTCCTGTTCCAGGGCTTCGTGCAGCGCCTGGCGAATGGTTTTTTCGGTCATGACGCGGTCCCCTTCAATACGACACGTAAACGTCGGTCAGCAGGGCGCCGGGGTCAGGTATCTCGGCGGCCTGCGCAGCGACGACGGAGCTGTCGATGAGGTCGGCAACTTCGGAATCAACAGCGTCCAGTTCGGCCGTTTCCAGCAACCCGGCCTCCCCCACGCGGCGGCGGAAGTGCTTGAGGCAATCCCTTTCCTCCCGCAGCCGACGGACCTCGTCCTTGCCGCGATAGAGCTGCGCGTCGCCGGAGTGGTGGCCGTAGAACCGGCAGGTATCGACCTCGATCGCGCTGGGTCCGCCGCCACCGCGTGCGCGTTCCACCGCTTCGCGCATCGCCTCATGCACGGCGAAGAAGTCGTCGCCGCTGACTTTGGTTGCCGGCATCCCGAACCCGGCGGCCCGACCCGCGATGTCGCGGCTGCCGACCGAGTAGGATGCGCCGGTGTATTCGCCGTAGCCGTTGTTCTCGAACACGAAAATGGCGGGAACCTGGAGCACGACCGCGAGGTTCATCGCCTCGAACGTGGTGCCCTGGTTGGACGCGCCGTCGCCGATGAAGGCTGCCGCTACGCCGCCGTTGCCGAGGGTTTTGGCGGACAGGGCAGCACCGACCACCAGCGGCGGGCCGCCGCCGACGATGCCGTTGGCCCCCAGCATGCCCTGATCGAGGTCGGCGATGTGCATCGAGCCGCCCTTGCCGCCGCATAATCCCGTCCGTTTGCCGAACAGCTCCGCCATCATGCCCGGCACGTCGCAGCCCTTGGCGATGGAGTGGCCGTGGCCGCGATGGGTGCTGGAGATGTAGTCCCGTGGCCCCAGATGGGTGCAGATGCCGACGGCCGAGGCCTCCTGCCCGGCGTACAAATGGACGAAACCGGGTATGCCGCCCTTGGAGAATTCGTCCTGCACCCGCTCCTCGAATCGGCGGATGGTCGCCATGGTGCGATAGGCCTGGATGAGCGATTCGCGGTCGAGTTGCACGACGTGTTCCCCCTTGCTGGCAAGCCCAGCCTGGCGCCGGTCGAAGGCCCCTGCTGGTGCCGGGGGAACGGCCGGGCGCGATCGCGGGCCGGGGGCTTTGTAGCACGCGCGCCGGAAGCTGGCACCCCCCAGACGGGAACCTCCAGACGGGAACCTCCAGACGGGAACCCCCAGACGGGAACCCCCAGACGGGAAAGCCGGCGTGCCGGTCGCGGGAAAACTGGTTTCGGATGTTATGGTCGGATGTTGATCCGCAGCCACTCCAGCGCCTTAGCCAAGTTATCGACTGTCGCGGCCTTAAACGTGTCGCCGAGCAAGGTCGCAACGCTGAAGCTGCCTTTGCCGCCAGGGGCGAGACCGAGGAACAGGCCTGGCCCGCCCATTTTCACGCGGCCACTTGGGTGAATCGGCGCGCTTCCTCAAGATCGTATGCCGTTTGCAGGTGCATCCAGAATTCGGCGGAGGTGCCAAACCGGCGCCCCAGCAGCAGCGCCGTGAGCGCTGTGATGGATCTGGTGTTGTTAAGAATGCCGGTGATCCGGTTGGGCGGCACGCCCATGTCGCGTGCCAGTCCGCGCGCGGTCAGGCCAAGCGGTTCCATGAACTCCAGCTTCAGAATTTCACCGGGGGTGACGTTGGGAAGTGTTTCCCCGGTGGTGACATCCGACAGGTCGATGTGGGCGAGGTCCTCACGCCTGAACATGACGTATGCTCCTAGTGATAATCGACAATTTCAACCTCATGCGGGGCACCGTCGCGCCAAACGAAGCAGATGCGCCATTGATCGTTGATCCTGATGCTATATTGGCCGGCCCTTCCACCCGTCAGTTGTTCCAGGCGATTGGCGGGTGGTACAAGCAGATCGTCCGTGGATCGGGCACCATCCAGCATGCGGAGTTTACGGCGGGCCGTCTCGGCGATCTGGGTTGGAAAGCCTTTCGGCATCTTTCCCTCCGATACCGCCAGAGTGCGCTTGTCCCGGAAGCTGCCGATCATGCCGTTCTATAGGGCAGCGAGGGCGTTACGTCAATCATAACACTCATCGGCCGCGCGAGTTGGCAGAATTGGGAGGCCCAGTCCGGACGCATGGGGGCGTCCGCACCGAGCGAACCTATGCTATAACGCCTCCACCCGAGGGGCCGCATAAAGGACGCACACAATGGACATCGGTCTGGGCCGCACGATCACGCTGGCTTCGCGCTTCAGCGACCACGACCAGCCGGTGCTGCTGACCGGCATTCAGGCGCTGATGCGCCTGCTGCTCGAACAGCGGGTGCTGGACCAGTCCGCCGGCCTCAACACCGCCGCTTTGGTCTCCGGCTACCGCGGTTCCCCGCTCGGCATGCTCGACCGGGAGCTGTGGCTCCAGGAAAAGCTCATGCAGGCAAACGACATCCGGTTCGAGCCGGGGGTGAACGAGGACCTCGCCGCCACCATGCTGATGGGCACGCAGCAGGTGGACGCGTTCCCCGGCAAGCGGGTCGATGGCGTCTACGGCATGTGGTACGGCAAAGGGCCGGGCGTGGACCGGTCGGGCGACGCGTTCCACTGCGCCAACATGGCGGGCACCCATCGCCACGGCGGCGTGTTGGCGATCGCGGGCGACGACCACGGGGCGCATTCCTCCACCTACCCGCATCAGACCGAATACGTGTTTCAGAACGTCTGCATGCCGGTGCTGAACCCCGGTTCGGTGCAGGACGTGATCGACCTCGGGCTGGCCGGCTGGGCGATGTCCCGCTTTACAGGCTTGTGGGTCGCGATGAAAACTACCGCCGAGACCATGGAGCAGGCCGCCACCGCTATCGTCCATTCCGGCCGCACCTTCGTCACCCCCGACTTCCCGCTGCCGCCGCACGGGCTGAACTACGACCACACCATGCGCTTCCCGGCCGAACGGGCCGAACTCGAACGCCGGCTGATGGATGAGCGTCTGCCGGCGGTGCAGGCCTGGGCGCGGGCCAATCGGCTGGACAAGCTCATTTTCGGCGCCGCGGACGCGCCCATCGGCCTGGTCACCATCGGCAAAACCCACGACGACACGTTGCACGCGCTGAAGCGCCTGGGCTTGGACAACCACCCGCAGCTCGCGCTGTACAAGATCGCCATGACCTGGCCCCTGGAAACTGAAAGCTTCCGCGCGTTCGCCCACGGCAAGCGCGCCATCCTGGTGATCGAGGAAAAACGCAACTTCGTCGAATCCCAGATCCGCGACGCGCTCTACAACCTGCCGATCGACGAACGCCCGGAAATCAGCGGCAAGACTCTGCCAAATGGCGAAAAACTGCTGTCGCCGCTGATGGAGCTGTCCCCGGAATCCATCGCGGGCGGTCTGGGAAAATTCCTGGGCGGGCAGGGCATCAACATCCCCAGCCTTTCGCCGCCCGAGGCCATCCAACGCCCCGACGGCCTGCTGCGCCGCATTCCCGCCTTCTGCGCCGGCTGCCCGCACGCGACGTCCACCAAACTCCCCGACGGCAGCTTCGCCAGCGCCGGCATCGGCTGCCACTTCATGGCGCAGGACGACAGCGACCAGACCCGCACCTTCACCCATATGGGCGGGGAGGGCGCACCCTTCGTCGGCCTGTCCAGCTTCACCGACATGGACCACATGTTCGCCAATATCGGCGACGGGACCTACATGCACTCCGGCCTGATGGCGATCAGGCAGGCGGCGGCGGCGAAAACCCGCATGACCTACAAGCTGCTGTTCAACGACGCGGTCGCCATGACCGGCGGCCAGCCGGCCGAGGGCTCTCCCACCGTGCCCATGCTGGCGGCGCAGATCGCCGCCGAGGGAATTTCCCGGATTGCCGTCGTCGCGGACGATGCCGACCGGCTCCCCGGAATCGGGCAGTTGCCGCCTGGAACTACCCGACACACCCGGGAGGAACTGGACGCGGTGCAGCGGGAATTGCGGGAATACAAGGGCACCTCGGTCCTGATCTACGATCAGGTCTGCGCCACCGAGAAGCGCCGCCGCCGCAAGCGCGGCTCCATGGCCAATGCCACCCAGCATGTCGTCATCAACGAATCCGTCTGCGAGAATTGCGGCGATTGCTCCACCCAATCCGGCTGCATCGCCATCGAGCCGGTAGAGACCGACCTCGGCCGCAAACGCCGCATCAACCCGACAAGCTGCAACGTAGACCTGTCCTGTCTAAAGGGTTTTTGCCCGAGTTTTGTCACCCTACCGGGGCCGCCGAGCGCGCCGGAAGCCGATATGACCTGGCAGGCGCGCGAGGCCGAATTCGCCGCCCGCTTGCCAGAGCCAACGCTGCCGTCCTTGGGCGTCTGGCGCGGCCTGTTCGCCGGGATCGGGGGAGGGGGCATCGTCACCTCCGGCGCCATCCTGGCCATGGCGGCGCATATCGAAGGACGGGCCGTCAAGACTTTGGACTTCACCGGCATGGCGCAAAAGAACGGCGCGGTGGTGGCGCATGTCCAAATCGCCGCCAACGAGGCCGATCTCGACGTGGTGCGCATCCCGCTCGGCGGCGCCGACCTGATGCTGGCCGCCGATCTGGCCGTGTCCTGCGGTGCGGGCGTGCTGGAGCGGAATGCTCGGACATCCGTGGTGATCGGCAATTTGGACCTCGCCGCCACGGCCGACTTCAAGCGCGACGCCCTGCTGTCGATCGACGCGATGCTGCACCGCCGCACCATCGAGAAGGTCACCGACGCCGGCCGGTCCGTCTGGCTGCACGGCGTGGGCCTGGCCGAGAAATTGTTCGGCAACGCCCAGGCCATGAACACATTGCTGTTGGGTTTGGCGTGGCAGCGCGGTCTGGTGCCGGTGGGCGAGGCCGCGATCTTGCGCGCCATTGAGCTGAACGGCGCGGCGGTGGGCGTGAACAAGCGCGCGTTCCTCTGGGGCCGCATTCTGGCGGACCAGCCCGACCTGATCGGGAAAGTGCTGTCGCATGCGGTGGAAGCCGCGCCGCTGTCGCTGGATGCCCTGATCGCGGACCGAGCCGCGCGGCTGGTGGAGTACCAGAACGCGGTCTACGCGGAGCGGTATCGTGCGGTGATGCGGGAGGTTGTCGAGGGCGAAACCGCCGCGTTCGGCCGTGCGGGAAAGTTCGCCCGCGCCGCCGCCGAGGGGCTGTATCGCCTCATGGCCTATAAAGATGAGTACGAGGTTGCACGCTTGCACCTGTTGGCGTCCTACGGCGACAAGCCGGTGTTCCACATGTCCCCGCCGCTGATTACGCGGATGGACCCGGCGACGGGCCGGCGGCGCAAGATCGCGGTGCCCGGCTGGATCGCTTTGCCGCTGTTCCGTGTCCTGAAGCACGGCCGGTTGGTCAGGGGCACCGCGCTGGACCTGTTCGGTCGGCAAGCCGAACGGCAGGCGGAACGGGCGTTGATCGAGCAATATATTGGGGATTTGCGGGCGGCGGTCGCGGTGTTGCGGCCGGAGGTGCTGGACGCGGCGGTCGGTCTGGCGTCGCTGCCGGACACCATCCGCGGCTTCGGGCCGGTCAAGGACGCCAACCGCGCGAAGGCGGCGGTGCGGCGGTCAACGCTGCTGGGGGGGCTGGCAGCGCGGCCGGTGGCAATGGCGGCGGAGTAACCGCCGCCAGCGCCGACCGCCCCCTACCGCAGCACCATCGCGGTGAACGGCCAAACGTAAGCCTGCAGCATCACCAAACACCCAACCAGGCATGCCAGCGCGATCGAGTGCCAGAACACGAACCGCAGGATCGTCCCCTCATGCCCGAACCAATTGGTCGCGGTCGAGGCCACGACGATCGACTGCGCATCGATCATCTTGCCCATCACGCCACCGGCCGAGTTCGCCGCCCCCATCAGCACCGGCGACAACCCCAATTGTTCGGCCGTCACTTTCTGCAGCCCGCCGAACAGCACGTTCGACGCGGTGTCGGAGCCCGTCAGCGCCACACCCAGCCAGCCCAGCAGCGTGCCGAAGAACGGATACAGCACCCCCGTCGTCGCGAACGCCAGCCCGAGGGTCGCGTCGACACCGGAATACCGGGTCAACGTGCCGATCGCCAGCATCGCCATGATGGTCAGCAACGAGTAGCGCACCACCCACAACGTCTCGCCATACGCTTTGACCAGCCGCATGGGCGAAAACTTCATGATGCCGCCGGCGATGACCGAGGCGATCAGGATGCCGGTGCCGGTGTAGGACAGGAAGGTGAAGGCGAAGACCGCACCCTCGGTCGCCGGTTTCGCGACGACGGGCGGCACTTTCTGGATCATGTTGTGCAGCCCTGGCACCGCATAGTTCCAGGTGAAGATCGGGTTGACCAGATCCTTGAACGCTTGCATGCCCCAGACGGCCACCACGGCGGACAGCACGATCCAGGGTACCCAGGACTGCCGGATCTGCGCTGGGCTGGCCTCAGCGATCGCCGGCAGCGCCGCCGGCGCGGTCCCCATTGACTCGTCGCGCACCCGCAGGGCCGGCGAATGCCAGATTTCCGCCGGCTGCCAGAATCGCAGGAAGCCCACCAGGCAGCCCATGGAAACAAGCGACGCGCCGATATCGACGATCCACGGGTTCACGTAGTTGGAAATCAGGTACTGCGGCACCGCGAAGGACACACCACAGACCAGGATTGCCGGCCAAATCTGCTTCATCCCGCGATAGCCCGCGAACGCCCAGATCAGCCAGAACGGCACGATCAAGGAGAAGAACGGCAACTGCCGCCCCACCATCGCACCCAGCACGTAAGGATCGAGACCGGTCACCGACGCCAACCCTTGGATCGGCGTGCCCAGCGCGCCATAGGCAACCGGCGCGGTATTGGCGATCAGCGACAGCCCGGCGGCGGCCAGCGGAGAGAACCCCAGCCCCATCAGGATCGCCCCGGTTACCGCGACCGGCGTGCCGAAGCCCGAGGCGCCCTCGAAGAACGCACCGAACGAAAAAGCGATCAGCAGAAGTTGCAGCCGTCGGTCGGGGGTAATCCCGCCGATCGACTGCTGGAGAATCCGGAACCAGCCCTTCTCCACCGTCAGGCGATAGAGGAAGATGACGTTCAGGATAATCCATCCGATCGGAAAGAACCCGGTCACCGCGCCAAATACCGCCGCTCGGATCGCGAGGCCGGCGGGCATGGTGAAGACGAACACCGTGACGGCCAGCCCGACAGCCAGGGCGATCAGCGCTGCGACATAGGCTTGCACCTTTCCTGATGCGATCAGCACCAGCAGCGTGATGACCGGCAGCGCCGCCATCAGCGTCGACAGCGCCGCGCTGCCCGTCGGATTGTAAACCTGCTTCCAGAATTCCATGACATGCCCCCGATTTGCACCTGAAACCACTGCGATTGGTCAAGTCAATGGGAAAGATGACAGTTCAATTCCCCGGCAAATCCCACACCTCTTGCCAGAACAAGTCCTTCCACGATTTGGCGGCGACCTTGCTGCGCCCGACCCGGTAGAGGAAATCCGCCCATTTCGCGGACGCCAGCGGGGTGACGCTGTAGATATTCGTGGGTTCATTCAGGATTTGCAAAATCAGGTCCCCGTCCACCTTCGCGCGCGTATCCTCCAGATAGTACGCCACCGTTTCCTTCTTATGCGCCATGATGAAGTCCGAAGCCTCCTTCATCGCGTTCACCACCGCCAAGTAAATCTTGGGGTTGGCGTCATGGAATTTCTTCGACGCCCAGGCGTAGCTGGTCGATGAGGGGCCGAGCAGCTCCTTGGAGTCCAGAACGGTGTGGATGGCGGGGTCCTTCAGCTGCATCTCCTGGAACGGCGGCACGGTGAAGGCGCTGTTGAACGCCCCGCCGCCCGACAGCAGGCCCGCGGTGGCATCGGAGGGGGCCATGGCGATCGTCAACGGGTCCAGCCGCTCATAGGCGGCGTCCCCCCACTCGCGCGCCGCCGCCATCTCCAGCAGCACCGACTGCGCCGCGACCTTCACCGCCGGCATGGCGATGCGGTCGGTGGCGGTGAAATCGCGGATGTGGTGCACATTGGGGTTGCGGGTGTTCAGCAACCAGTAAAGTTGGGACATGGCCGCGACGCCGCGCACTTCCTGCGACGTGCCCCAGGTCTTGGCCCACACCACCAGCAATCCCGGCGGCCCGCCGGAAACGATATCGACCGCGCCCGACAGCAGGGCGTCGTTCATCGCGTCGGGTCCGTTGAACGTGGCGAAGGTGACCTTGACGCCGGGGACGCCGAGCGCGGCGGCGTGTTTCTCGATCAGCCCCTGGTGCTTCATGACGTTGAATTGCAGGAACGCGATGCTGGTTTGCTGCGCGATCCGCACCTCGTTGGTTTCGGCGCGCGCTGGCAGTGCGCACAGCCCCAGCCCAGCCCCAGCAGCCACAATATCCGGCGCATCGTGCTTCCTCCTGTTTCTGTACCCCGACTATGGCACGCAGGGCCGCCCTACGTAATACCACGGGCGCGGATAGTGACACGCCGGCTGCCGCTGGAATGAACCCACTGCCACGGTCTCTCTTTCCCGTCATGGCAGCCACGGGGGCCTGCCATGACGCGGGGGAGAGGCCGAGGAGTCACCGTCAACCGAGGTCGGTTTAAGCGGCCTTCGCTTCCCTTCTTCGCCGATGCAGCACGAACTCAGTATACCCATTCGGCTGCACCCGCCCATCGAACACCAGATCGCACGCGGCCTTGAAGGCCACTCCGTCGAACCCCGGTGCCATCGGCTTATACAAAGCGTCCCCCGCGTTCTGACGGTCCACCACCTGGGCCATGCGCTTCAGCGTCTCCATCACCTGCGCCTCGTTCGTCACCCCGTGATGCAGCCAGTTGGCGACGTGCTGGGCGGAGATGCGCAGCGTCGCGCGATCCTCCATCAGGCCGATATTGTGGATGTCCGGCACCTTGGAGCAGCCAATCCCCTGGTCGATCCAGCGCACCACGTAGCCCAGGATGCCCTGGCAGTTGTTGTCCAGCTCCTGCTGAACGTCGTCGGGCGACCAGTTCGCCCCCTCCGCGACCGGGATGGTCAGCAGGTCGGTCAGCGGCGCCCTAACCCGCGACACCAGTTCCCTCTGCCGGGCGGCCACATCCACCATATGATAATGCAGCGCGTGCAACGTCGCGGCGGTGGGGGAGGGGACCCAGGCGGTGCTCGCTCCGGCCCGGGGGTGGCCGATTTTCTGCGCCAGCATGTCGGCCATCCGGTCCGGCGCGGCCCACATGCCTTTGCCGATCTGGGCGCGTCCGAGCAGGCCGCATTGCAGGCCGATGTCGACGTTCTGGTCCTCGTAGGCTTTGATCCAGGCGGTGTTCCGCATGTCGTTCTTGCGGATCATCGGGCCGGCTTCCATCGACGTGTGCATCTCGTCGCCGGTGCGGTCGAGAAAGCCGGTGTTGATGAACACCACCCGTTGCGCCGCCGCGCCGATGCAGGCTTTCAGGTTGGCCGACGTGCGCCGTTCCTCATCCATGATGCCCATTTTCAGGGTCGCGGGCGCCAGACCCAGAATGCCCTCGACCCGACCGAACAGGTCGTTGGTCAGCGCGACTTCGTCCGGCCCGTGCATCTTGGGCTTCACGATATAGACGGACCCGGCGCGGCTGTTCTTGATCGGCCCCTTGCTCTTCAGGTCGTGCATCGCGATCAGCGACGTCACCAAAGCGTCCAGGAAGCCCTCGGGCGTTTCGGTGCCGGCCGCGTCCAGTACGGCGTCGGTATACATATGGTGACCGACGTTGCGGATCAGCATGAGGCTGCGGCCGGACAGCCAGAGCGAGCCGCCGGTCGGTTTCACATACTGCCGGTCCTCGTTCAGCTTGCGGGTCATTGTCCACCCGCCCTTCTCGAACGTATCTGCCAAATCGCCGTTCATGAGGCCGAGCCAGTTGCGGTAGGCGAGGACCTTGTCTTCGGCATCGACGGCGCTGATGGAGTCTTCGCAGTCCTGTATCGTGGTCAGGGCGGCTTCCAGCAGCACATCCGCCACCCCCGCCGGATCGTCCTTGCCGATGAAGCGCCCCCGGTCGATCACGATTTCCGCGTGTAATCCGTTGTGGCGCAACAGAATGGCGGAGGGGGAGGCGGCCTCACCCCGGTAGCCGACGCACTGGGAAGCATTCTTCAAACCAGTCTTGCCGCCGTCTTTCAGGGCGACGGAGAGGGCACCGTCGACGATCGTGTAGCCCGCCGCGTCGGCATGACCGCCAACGATCAGCGGCGCGGCGTCGTTCAGGAACGCTCGCGCGCGCGACCACCAGATCGCCGCGCACCTTGTTGAAGCCGCTGCCCCGGCTGGCATCGTTGTCCTCGGGGATGGCGTCGGTGCCATAAAGGGCGTCGTACAGGCTGCCCCAGCGCGCGTTGGCGGCGTTCAGGGCGTAGCGGGCGTTGGTGACGGGCACCACGAGCTGCGGACCGGCCAAGGAGGCGATCTCCGGGTCCACATTCTCGGTGCTGACCGCGAAGTCGGCGGGCTCATCCACCAGGTACCCAATGCCTCGGAGGAATCCCAGATACTCGGCCGAGACGAGCGGTTTCCCCCTGTGCGCCAAGTGCCAGGCATCGATCTGAGACTGGAGGTCGTCGCGCTTGGCCAGCAGGGCCGCGCACCGAGGTGCCAGATCGGTGAGCAGGGCGGCGAAGCCCTGCCAGAAAGCGTCAGGTTGGATTCCCGTGCCAGGCAGCGCTTCGGTGTTGACGAATTCGAACAAGACGGTTTCGACGCTCAGGCCGAAGGCGGTGGCACGCTTCATCAGGTGTCGTCTCCTGGTGTGTTATGCTGCACCGCAGCATTACGCGCCTCCCCAGGGGCAGCACAAGCATTAAATAGCGGGCCTCCCGCCCCGATACCGGCCGCGCCCCTCGGCACAATTTTGGAGCGGCGGTCAGCGGTATCGGAGCGTGCCGCCGCAAGACCGAACTGACTTCGCCGCCCGCCGCACCGGATCCCACCCAGGGTTCGGCGAAGGCATCGTCTGGTGCCCAGCCATGTGCCGCAACACCCCGCGGGGCGCCAATTTTCTTCGCCGGTAGGCGTGGATCCTGTTCAATCCCGTCCTGTCAGGAACGGTCCGGCCCGTTCGGCGATGTCTGCCGCCTTTTCCCAGCTCATGCAGAACCGCGCGCCGGGAATGATGTCGGCCCGAGCGTTTTTGGCTCTGGCAGTCATTTCGCTGGCAAACCCGGCGTAGTGGAAATGCTCGCCCAGCAGGATCAGCGTGGGGTGGGTCAGGCGGCGCAGGCCGTCGTCGAGGTCGTAGTTGGCCAAAGCGGTAACCGCCTGCCAGCCGTTGCGGCCGACCTCCATGCGGGCGGTGTTGATGCGGTCCATCCAGGATTGGCTGGGATTCATCGGGGCATGGCCGGGATCGACCGTTTGCATGAACGCCACGGTGCGGGTGACAGGCCATCCGGACTCATCCTCGGGGCGGAGGCCGCTTTGCAGCTCCCGCACATGCACGTGCGTGCGGCCGCGTTCGGGGGAGAAGGGGCAGTTGATCGGGACGACCTTGTGGGTGCGATCCGGGTGGGTGTTGGCGAAGTGGACGGCGACGCCGGCGCCAACCGCCTCGCCCATCACTGATGCCCGTCCGATCCCCAGGGCGTCCATCACCGCGACGGCGCAACCGACATAGTCATTGTAATCCGGTTGGCCTGGCATGGGATCGGAGTGGCCGTGGCTGGGATAGTCCATCGCCACCACGCGGAAGCGGGGCGACAACGCCTCGATCAGCTCCACCATCAACGCGGAGGACTGCTGGTTGATGTGGAACAGCATCACCGCCGGGCCCGATCCGGCCGTCCGGTAGTGGATGTGTCCGAGTGCCGTTTTGACCAAACCGCGATCCATCAGGGTCAGAGTCCTTTGGACAGGCGGTCGAAGGCGGCGAGGCGGGTCACCAGCGCCTCCATCTGGTCGATCGGGATCATGTTGGGGCCGTCGCTGGGGGCGCTGTCCGGATCCTGATGCGTCTCGATGAACACCGCCGCCACGCCGACCGCCAATGCCGCTCGGGCCAGGATGGGGGCGAACCGCCGCTCCCCGCCGGACGACGTGCCCTGGCCGCCCGGCTGCTGCACCGAATGGGTGGCGTCGAACACCACGGGGTAGCCGGTCTCCGCCATGATCGGGAGGGAGCGCATGTCGCTGACCAACGTGTTGTAGCCGAAGCTCGCGCCGCGCTCGCACAGCATGATGTTGGTGTTGCCGGTGCTGGCGATCTTGGCGGCGACGTTCTTCATGTCCCACGGCGCGAGGAACTGGCCCTTCTTCACGTTGATTGGCTTGCGGGTGGCGCCGGCGGCCAGCAGCAGGTCGGTCTGCCGGCATAGGAAGGCGGGGATTTGCAGCACGTCCACCGCCTCGGCGGCCGGGGCGCACTGCGCCGCCGTATGAACGTCGGTGAGGACCGGCATGCCGGTGCGCTCGCGGACTTCGGCCAGGATGGCCAAGCCTTCCGCCATGCCGACACCCCGAGCGGCGGTCGCGCTTGTGCGGTTGGCCTTATCGAAGCTGGATTTGTAGACAACCGGAACGCCGGTGCGCTCAGAAATACCTTTCAGCGCGTCGGCCATCTCCAGCGCGTGGCCGCGCGATTCGATCTGGCATGGGCCGGCGATCAGCATGAAGGGCAGGTGATTGGCCACCTGGATGTGGCCTATGCGTATAATCCGTCCCTTTTCAGCCGGCATGGCCCGTTCCTCATCCCGTTTGTGCGGGCCATTTCGTAGCACGGAATGCCCTATGGGACGCGAATCTGTGAGCCCGATCACGCAAAGACGATTCGGGCTGCCCCATTTCGATCACAATTGGGTGGATTAGGACGAAGTTCCCCATTTTAGGACTTGTCCACAGGGGCATCCGAGAAAATCGCGCTCGGCCAGCATTCTTCGTGCACGGCAAGGGTTGTCAGCTTTGCAACCCTGCTGCTACCGGCACTCAGGTCTGGGGCGACCACCGGGGGTAAGGCTTATGCGGCAGAAGAAATCCGGCACGAAAATCACTCTAGCAGGGGCAACCTTTCTATTGGCCGGCCCCTTTCTCATGCAATCGGCGTATGCCGAAACATCGTCCGCGCAAACAGTGCATCATCAGGCTGCCAAGGTGCAAGCCCTCGGTGTGACAAAACCGCACACTGTGGCAAATTCATCACATACGCCTTCGAAGGTCCGGGTGACTCGGTCCTACGGCATCTCCTGCGTCCCATTCGCTCGGATGGAGTCCGGCATCGTTGTCTCGGGCAACGCTTGGCAGTGGTGGGGCAACGCGGCGGGGATCTACGCCCGCGGCGCCACGCCGGAGGCCGGCAGCGTGCTGGCGTTCCGTGCCAACGGCCGCATGCGCATGGGCCATGTCGCGGTGATCGCTCGGGTCGTGAATGAGCGGGAAGTTCTGATCGATCACGCCAACTGGCCGAACGGCGGCGGGCGCGGCGGCGTGTCCGAGGCGATCCCGGTGGTGGACGTGTCGGAGAACAACGACTGGTCGGCGGTGCGCGTCGGTCTGGGCCGTGGTGGGAATTTCGGGTCGGTGTACCCGACCTATGGGTTCATTTACGACCGTCCGGATACCGGCACGATCGAGGCCAACCGGCGCGCGCCGGCCGAGCAAGTGGCAGAGCTGAACCCCGCGCCGCGCGATCTACGGCAGACAACGGTGCGCCGGTATGAGGAAGTGGCCGAGGCCCCGAAGCATCCTCGCCGGCAGGTTGGGCTGATCATGCCGCGGAGCAGCTCGGCGCAATAAGGGGCGGGTCTCTATCGGCCCGTTACCCGTCGCCTGCCACGGTCAATCCTCCGTCAGGCCCGACCATGACGGCGTTTGGTGTCCGGTGCCTTTCTAGGACCCGCCGTGCCGGCCATTTGTGAGCGGCCCAGCAGGGCGTCCGTCGCCGGCGTGTGACGAAGACCGAGCGCTTGCGCGACGGCCATGTGCGTCACCTGACCGGCGTGGATGTTCAGGCCGTTGCTCAAATGCGGGTCGGCCAGCAGCGCGCCCTGCGCCCCTTTTTCCGCCAGCGCCAGCACGAAGGGCAGCGTTGCGTTGGTCAGGGCGAAGGTGGACGTCCGAGCGACCGCGCCGGGCATGTTGGTGACGCAGTAGTGGACGACGCCTTCCTCGACATATGTGGGCGCGGCGTGCGTCGTTGGGCGGGAGGTTTCGAAGCAGCCGCCTTGGTCGATCGAGATGTCCACGATCACCGACCCAGGCCGCATCCGCCGCACCATCTCCCGCGTCAGTAGCCGCGGCGCCGCCGCACCGGGAACCAGCACGGCGCCGATCACCAGGTCGGCCGCCAATGCCGCGTGCTCGATCGCCTCGGCGGTGGCGAACAGGGTGGTGGCCCGAGCACCGAATTGCAGGTCCAGTTCGTTCAGGCGTCGCAGGGAGCGGTCGACGATGGTGACGGACGCCTCCAGCCCCACCGCCATGCGGGCGGCGTTGGTGCCGGCGACGCCGCCGCCCAGCACCACCACTTTCGCGGGCGGCACGCCAGGAACGCCGCCGAGCAGGATGCCGGCGCCGCCTTGTTCGCGTTCGAGGCAGTGGGCGCCGACCTGAACGGCCATGCGGCCGGCGACCTCGCTCATGGGGGCCAACAGCGGCAGGGTGCCGTAGGCGTCGGTGACGGTCTCGTAGGCGATGCAGGTGGCGCCTGAGTGGATCAGGCCCTCGGTCTGCGTCTTGTCGGCGGCCAAATGGAGGTAGGTGAACAGGATCTGGCCACGGCGCAGGCGGGTTATTTCCTGGGGCTGGGGCTCCTTCACCTTCACGATCATGTCGGCCTGGGCGAACACCTCCTCAGCCGCCGCCAAAATGGTGGCGCCCGCCGCTCGGTAGACGTCGTCGCCGCAGCCGATACCGGCGCCGGCGTTTTGCTCCATCAGGACCGTATGGCCGTGCAACACCAGTTCGCGCGCCCCGGCGGGGGTCAGGCCGACCCGGTACTCGTGGGTCTTGATTTCCTTCGGCACCCCGATCTTCACGGCACGCTCCTGCGTTTGTTTCGGTCGTTCGGATATAGGGTGACGGTAGGCGGATACCAATCGCCAGGGGTTCGCTCGTCGCGCGACGCAAGCCAGCGATCCATCAGGATGCGGCCCTCGATCGGTACCCGGCGCGCCTGAAGAGTCGCGACGTCGCGGTAGATGGTGCGAACGGTCACCTCCAGCCGCTCCGCCAGAGCGGCGGCGGTGGTGGGTCCCTTGGCGGTTCTCAGGGCCTGGATGATGTCGAACAGCCGGCCGGCGCGACGCATGAATCTGTCCCACGCCGGTAAATCGGGCGCAAAGACTACTGACAGAACGCTGTCAGGAGCAACCGATGCCATCTTTGCATGTCGATATCGCTGCCACCGCGTGGACATCCGGTGTTCCGTTTTATGGACCTTGTGCTCTTCATGATGGGAAGGACCTCGTCCAACTCAAGCTTCTGTGCGACCGGCGTCAGGAGGGAGGCGGGATCAGTTGGATTGCTCGGTTCCGTCCGCCGCCCGGCAAGCTGATCAAGATCGATCGGGCGGGTCGCTCGGATTAGGGCCGCTTGGACCATCGCTTAAGCGCAACGGCTGCCCAGATGGACTCGACCAGTCCGAACGGCCAGGCGCCTTGCAGGAAGCCGTAGATGGAGCCCAACGCGCAGGAGGCCGCGAATGCCAGAATGAACCAGCGGGCGCGATCCTCCAGCGCGTAACACACCAGCATGGCGGTGACCGCGAACAGGCCGAAAGCGGTCAGAGCGTCCATGTTGGTGCCGAGAGCGGGCTAGGTGCGAAGCGGGAACTTATCCAAGTACGGCTGATATTCCGGCTCGACGTCGATTTTCAGAGTGCCGAGGATGCGGACGACCGCGTTGTAGAACCCGATCGTGAGCGTCAGATCCACCGCCAGCTCGTTGCCCCAGGCTTTCTGGATGGACTGGAAGGTGGTCTCGGTCATCTCGCCGCCGGTGGTCATCTCCCGCGCGGCCTTCAGCACCAGTTTGGTCGTCTCGTCCAGCGTGGTGGACTTGCCATCGGTGTCGTCGATCAGCGCCTGCACGTCGGCCTCGCTGACGCCGAATCCGAGGCCGAGTTTAACGTGGTGCGACCATTCGTAGGGGGATTTGGCGAGCCAGCCGACTTGCAGGATCGCCAGTTCGCGCAGCCGCGGATCGAGCTTGCTGCCGTAGCGGATGTATTGCCCGATCGGGGACATGGCGCGCGCCGCGTTGGGCGAGTTCACCAGGGCCTTGGTCAGCCAGATCGGACGCTTGAGCAGGTCTTTGTTCTCGTCTGAGAGGTCGGCGACTTCGAGGTACGGTACGCGAGCCATGGGGCGTTTCCTTGTTGGTCAGAACCCGTACAGACGGGCGGGGTTGGTCACCAGAATCTTCTGACGGATAGTGGGGTTGGGCTCCCACTCGGCCAGCAGGTTCAGGACCCGCCCGTCGTCCACGGGGAACGGCGTGTTGATGTCCATGGGGGTTTTAGCCGCCGGACCAGGATGCGGCCAGTCGCTGCCCCAGATGATGCGGTCAGGATTGGCGGCGATCAGCGCTTTGGCCAGCGGCGCCACGTTGGCAAAATCCGGCGCGGCGGTGGAGGCGCGGTAAGCCCCGGAAATCTTCACGTAGGCCTTGCCCGAGCGTACCATCGCCAGCACCAGATCGAAGCCCTGCTGGTTCACGCCCTGATCGGCCTTGGCGCCGGCGAAGTGGTCGAATACCGGGTGCATCGGCATTTTGGCGATCCGGTCGGCGAGTGCGGCGATGACCGACAGGCGCGCATACATTTGCATGTGCCATTTTGTGCCAGCCAGCTGCGCGATGGCGGCTTCCAGATTCTTCGCCGCCGCGGCGGGATCGGTGACGCCGTTGGACTCCAGGTTGACACGGATGCCGCGCACCCCGGCTTTGTCCATCGCGGCCATCTGGGCCTTGGTGGTGTCGGGGCCGATCACCGCGACGCCGCGCGCCCGGGCGAAGCCAAGCTGCTTTATGCCGTCCAGCGTCGCTCTGTTGTCGGTGCCGTAGACGCTGGGGGTGACGATCACCACCCGGTCCATGTGCAACGCGTGCTGCAAGGCCAGCAGATCGGCGGCGGTGGCGATGGGCGGGGTGTAGCCTCGGCTGCTCCAGAACGGGAATTTGGCTGGGTCCGGGAAGACGTGCACGTGGCAGTCGCAGGCGCCGGGCGGGATTTTGAAGTTTACGAGGGTTTTGACAGTGGGGGCCGTCGCCGGGGCGGCTGACGCGTTGTTGTTGGCGAGGGCGGCGGCGCCGGCCAGAGCCAGGCTTTGTCTGCGGGATATCATGGGGTTTCTCCTGTCGTTTGTTGTTTTAATCCCACCGCGCCGAGAGGGGACCCTCGTTGGGATCATTCTAAACGGTCGTGGCCTTGCCGGGCACGAGGCCCGCGGTCAGGCCCCAGATTTCCATCAGTAAGCGGCCTCCAGTAGCCGCACTGCGTCCTCGATTTGCTCCGCCTCGGACCGCATCCCGGCGTTGGCGTTGAAGTTCTTCACCGTCTCATTGGCGATGGCGCGCAGGTCGTCGCGCGGGATATCGAGTTGGCGCAGTCGGGTCGGCACCCCAACGCGCGTATAGAGGTCGTCCAGCAAATCCGCCACGGCGAGCGCCGCTTGGCGCGTGTCCATATTGCTGTGCCAAACCTCGAGCGCTTCCGCGACCTGCCGAGCGGACCGGGGGTCGATTTTCTCGGATAGTCGTATTTTCGTCGCGTGTACGACGGAGGTCGACTCACCCTGTCCGACATGCGGATAGCGCACATGCAATGCTGTCGAGACCGCGTAGTCGCCGGAAAAGGTTCCGCCCCGAGGCCGCCGGAACCCGTCGTCCTCGGCTCGGTTCGACAAAAGGGCGGCGATGCAGAAATCGACGCGCGGAGACGCGCTGTCGGGTTCGTCGATCAAACGCGGATAGGCGCGGTGCACCAGCCTGAAGGCGTGGTTCCGGCTGGCCTCCGCCAGCGGATTGATCTCGGTTTGCGCCATCGCACCGACAAGGCCGGCGAACCCCGTTGTGGCCGTCGAGCGGATCAGCTCCCGTGGCGCGGTCAGCAAGGCCGCTTCATCGATGAAGATGGCCCCCGGTCGTGTCTTGGGGTCGAAATACTCCATCCGGTGGTCCAGGTCCGGGTTCTTCAGGCCGGCGCCGGACCGGTTCATCGCGCTGGTCGGCGTGGTCGGGATGTTGATGACCGGCGGCTTCGGCGCGAGCAGCCGCGGGCTGTAGGCCGGTTTGCCCTCCGGATACTGGGTCATGATCTCGAAGGGACTGCCCGCTTCCGCCATGTAGATCGCCACGACGCGGGTCGCGACCATGACGCTGCCGCCGCCGACCGCGATCAGCAGATCGGCCCCGGCTTCGGTTGCCGCCTCCTTGGCCGCGAGCACCGAGGCGTAGGTCGAGTCCTTCTCGATCCCGTCGTACACCCCGGCATAGAGGTCTCCCAGCGCCGCCTCGATGCGCCGGACAGTGTCAGTGCGGCGGTTGACGGAGCGGGAGCAGACCACGAAGGCCCGCTTCGCACGGACGCGTACCACGGATTCCTTCAGGCCCTGCTCGATGGCCTGCTGGCCGCAGTAGAGGCGCCAATTGTGGCTGGCGGCGCGGAAGGCGGTAGTATCGGGCATGGGGTCCTCCGTTGGGGCATTCGAGGGGATTGTAGCCGGTTATCGTGCGCGGAGGACAGGGTGGGCGGGCCGGGCCAGGGCAATCGCATTTCAGAAGAGCGCCAAAAGACGGGGGAGATAGGCGTCGTTCCAACCGGCTCGCTTGAACTTGCCTCGCAAGGAGCCTTTTG
>CAIYDT010000254.1 GCA_903924985.1 uncultured Acetobacteraceae bacterium | reverse complement strand
CGTATGCGCTGGTTGGGCTTCCGCCCGCACAATCGTGGTGTCGTCATGAACCCGGTCGACCATCCGCACGGCGGTGGCGAAGGCCGCTCCTCCGGTGGCCGGCATCCGGTTACGCCATGGGGTCTGCCGACGAAGGGCTACAAGACGCGCACCAACAAGCGGACGGACAGCTTGATCATCCGCCGCCGCAATAAGGGCAAATAAGATGGCGCGTTCCGTCTGGAAGGGTCCGTTCGTCGACGGGTACCTGATGAACAAAGCCGAGGCCTCGCGGGCGTCGGGCCGCAACGAGATCATCAAGATCTGGTCGCGCCGCTCGACTATCATGCCGCAGTTCGTCGGCCTGACGTTCGGTGTCTACAACGGCCACAAGTTCCTGCCCGTGCAGGTTAACGAAAACATGGTCGGCCACAAGTTTGGCGAGTTCTCGCCGACCCGGACCTTTACCGGGCATTCGGCCGACAAAAAGGCGAAGCGGGGCTGACATGAGCAAGCCGAACACACCGCGCGCACTCGCGGATACCGAGGCACAGGCCATCGTCAGCAACCTGCGTATCAGCCCTCGCAAGCTGAATTTGGTCGCTGGGATGATCCGCAATCTGCCCGCGCAGAAAGCCGTCGCAACGCTGACCTTCAGCAAACGCCGGATCGCGCAACAGGTGAAGAAGGCGCTGGAAAGTGCCATCGCCAATGCAGAAAACAACCATCAGCTCGACGTCGACCGCTTGGTCGTCTCCCGCGCCGAGGTTGGCCGCTCCGTGGTGATGCGCCGTTTCCATGCGCGTGGCCGCGGTCGCGCCGCCCGCATCGAGAAGTGGTTCAGCCATTTGAAGATCGTGGTCGCCGAACGGGCGCAGGAAGCCGACATCACTGGAGAGGCCGCATAACATGGGTCACAAAGTCAACCCGATCGGTCTGCGCCTCGGCATCAACCGCACCTGGGACAGCCGATGGTACGCCGGCAAGGACTATGCTACGCTGCTGCACGCTGACACGGCGCTGCGGGCGCATCTGCGCAAGAAGCTGCACGGCGCCGGCGTGTCCCGCGTGGTGATCGAACGCCCGGCGAAGAAGCCCCGCGTGACCATTTATGCCGCCCGTCCGGGCGTGGTGATCGGCAAGAAAGGCCAGGACATCGAGGTTCTGAAGAAGGACCTTTCGAAGATGGCCAAGGCCGAGGTGTCGCTGAACATCGTCGAAATCCGCAAGCCGGAAATCGATGCGACATTGGTCGCCGAGAACATCGCTCAGCAGCTCGAGCGTCGGGTGGCCTTCCGTCGCGCCATGAAGCGCGCCGTGCAGTCAGCGATGCGTCTGGGTGCCCAGGGCATCCGGATCAATTGCGGCGGCCGCCTCGGCGGTGCCGAAATCGCGCGTGTCGAGTGGTATCGCGAAGGCCGTGTGCCGTTGCACACCTTGCGGGCCGATATCGATTATGGCGTGGCGACCGCCAAGACGACCTACGGCACCTGCGGCGTGAAAGTCTGGGTGTTTAAGGGCGAAATCCTGCAGCACGATCCGATGGCGCAAGACCGGCGCGCCGCGGAACAGGCTCCTCAGAGGTAGACGGACGATGCTGTCCCCCAAACGCACTAAATATCGTAAGCAGCACAAAGGCCGGATTCACGGCGCGTCCAAAGGCGGGACCGCGTTGAATTTCGGGTCTTACGGGCTGAAGGCCCTTGAGCCGGAGCGCATCACCGCGCGCCAGATCGAGTCCGCCCGTCGTGCCATCACGCGCGCCATGCGTCGTGCTGGCCGTGTGTGGATTCGGATCTTCCCGGATGTCCCGGTGTCAACCAAGCCGGCCGAAGTCCGCATGGGCTCCGGCAAGGGGTCGCCGGAGTTCTGGGTGGCGCGCGTCGCCCCTGGCCGCATCATGTTCGAGATCGACGGCGTGCCCGCCGAGTTGGCGAAGACCGCCCTGACGCTGGGCGCGGCCAAGCTGCCGATCAAGACCAAGTTCATCGCCCGTATCGGAGACGCCTGATATGGCTGGTAACGTTCAGAACAAGGTTTCCGACGTTCGGACCAAAACCCCGGACGAGCTGTCCGAGCTGCTGCTCGGTCTGCGCAAGGAGCAGTTCAATCTGCGGTTCCAGCGCGCGGCGGGACAAAACGAAGGCATCGGGCGGGTCAAGCAGGTCCGCCGCGAGATCGCGCGTGTGAAAACAATCATGGCGGAGAAGCAAGCTTCTTCCGCCCCACAGTCTTAAGGAGCTCGGCGATGCCAAGGCGCGTCCTGACCGGGCGAGTGACTAGCGACAAGATGGACAAGACCATCACGGTTCTCGTCGATCGTCGCATCATGCACCCGCTGTACAAGAAGTTCATTCGCCGTTCGAAGAAGTACGCGGCGCATGACGAAGACAACACCTGCAAGATCGGCGACCTGGTCCGCATTGAGGAATGCCGCCCGATCAGCAAGCGCAAGACCTGGCTGGTGATCGAACGCAACGGCACGCCGTTGGCCGCCGACACAGCGGCTGAAGGAGTCGCGGCATGATCCAGTCCGAGTCCCACCTCGAAGTCGCCGACAATTCCGGCGCTCGCAAGGTGATGTGCATCAAGGTGCT
>CAIYDT010000253.1 GCA_903924985.1 uncultured Acetobacteraceae bacterium | reverse complement strand
TACACCTGCTTTTCGTCATCCTCGGGCTTGACCCGAGGACCGCCGTCTGCGCGGCCGGTGGCGTTGGCGGTCCTCGGGTCAAGCCCGAGGATGACGGAAGGGGGAGATGGGGAGACGCCGCTCATACCGTCCCGACCGTCCGTATGCGAACCTTCGGGAAGATCTCCATTTGTGACAGCACCGGCGTGCCGGGTCGGAAACGTTCGACGATCGCTCGCACGTGCCCGCGGATGCTGCCGCTTGTCAGCAACACCGGTGCCTCCCCGGCTGCCGCGGCGGTATCGAACGCGGTGCGCAACGCATGCATAAAGGCCTGCAATTTGCTGGGTGCCATCGCCAATTGGCGGTCTTCCGGCGGGCCGGTCAGGGCCTCCAGAAACGCGGCTTCCCACTCCGGCGACAGGGTGATCAACGGCATGAATCCTTGCGGGCCGACGTGGGAGTCGCTGATCTGTCGTGCCAACCGAATGCGCACATGCGCCACGATCGCGGGCACCGCTCTCACCGTGGCACCGCAGGCCTCCTGGACACCTTCCAGAATGGTTGAGAGATCGCGGACTGACACGCGCTCGCTCAACAGCGTCTGCAACACGCGTTGAATACCGCCGACGGTGATCTGGGAGGGGATGAGGTCCGCAACAAGTTTCTGCTGCTCGCGTGGCAGTTCGTCGAGCAACTTCTGGGTTTCGGCGTGGGACAAGAGTTCGGCGACATTTTCCCGCACCAGTTCGGTTAGATGGGTGGTCAGCACGCTGGGCGGATCGACCACGGTGCAGCCGCGGAACATCGCCTCCTCTTTCAGTTCCGGCTCGATCCACAGGGCCGGGAGACCGAAGGAGGGCTCGCGGGTTTCCTCGCCCGCCAGGGCCGGGGTCGCGCCGCTCGGGTCCATGGCCAAAAGCTTGGTAGGACGCAGTTCGCCTTTGCCGGCCTCGATTTCCTTGATGCGGACCACGTATTCGTTGGCGGGTAGCTGCATGTTGTCCTGGATGCGCACCGGCGGCAGCACGAAGCCCATTTCCCCGGCGATGGCGCGGCGCAGGCCTTTGATTTGCTCCGTCAGCCGCGGTGTGTCGCCGCCGGCCAGCGATAACAGGCCGTAACCGAGTTCCAGCCGGATCATGTCAATGCGCAGGGCGTCGGCGATCGGCGGCTCCGAGGGGATCGCGATCGGGTCTGGGATTTCGCCAGCGAGTTCGGGATGTTTGTGCCGCAGCCAGGCGCCGCCCCCCGCCAAACCGGCGATAGCCAGGAATGGCAGCATCGGGAGGCCCGGCATCAGCGCCAGTACCACGGCGGCACCGGAGGCCATGGCCAGCGGCTTCGGGTTGCCGCCTAATTGGCGCATCATGGCAACGTCGGCGGACCCCTCGGTGCCGCCTTTCGTCACCACGATGCCGGCGGCGGTGGACACCAGCAGGGAGGGGATTTGCGACACCAGCCCGTCGCCGGCCGTCAAAGTAGTGAAGGTCGCCGCGGCCTCGGCGAAGGGCATGCCGTGGCGGATGACGCCGATCGCCAGGCCCCCGATGATATTGATGACCGTGATTAACAACGCCGCGATGGCGTCGCCGCGCACGAATTTCGCGGCACCGTCCATGGCGCCGTAAAAGCCGCTTTCCTCCTCCAGGTCCTTGCGCCGGCGGCGGGCCACCTTTTCGTCGATCAAACCGGCCGACAGATCCGCGTCGATCGCCATCTGCTTGCCGGGCATGGCGTCCAAGCTGAAGCGCGCGGCGACCTCCGCGATGCGGCCGGAGCCTTTGGTGATGACCATGAAGTTCACCACCAGCAGGATGGAGAACACAATCAGCCCGATCACCACGTCGCCGCCCATCAGGAAGCCGCCGAAGGCGGCCACCACGTGGCCGGCGGCGTTCAGGCCCTCATTGCCATGCGACAGGATCAACCGCGTCGTGGCGACGTTCAGCGACAGCCGCAACAGCGTCGTCAGCAGCAGCAAGGTCGGAAAACTGGTGAAATCGAGGGGGCGGCGCAGGAACAGCGCCACCATTAACACCAGCACTGCGGCGGTGATCGACAGTGCCAGGCCCATGTCCAGCAAGACCGTGGGCAACGGCACCACGAGCACCGATAGCAACGCCACCACGCCCAGCGCCAAACCGATATCGCTGCCGGGCGCGTAACGGCGCACCCCGGCGGTGAACCCCGGCAGCATTTCGGCGAACGAAGCGGCTCCGGCCATGAATTCAGGCCGCGATGGAGGACGGCGGCGGCGGCACCGGCATGCCTTGCGCGGTGTAATCCTTCAGTTTGTTCCGTAACGCCCGGATCGAAATCCCGAGGATCGTTGCCGCATGGGTGCGGTTCCCCAGCGTGCGGCTGACGGTTTCGATGATCAGATCGCGTTCGACCTCATCCATGCGACGGCCGACCAGGCCCGCGATGCCGCCCGGCTGCGAGGTTGCCGTCGTCGCCGTGGCGGGCGGCCCGAGCTCGACAGCCTCGACGCCGATTTGCGATCCTTCCGCCAGCAGCACGGCGCGATGGATGGTGTTTTCCAGCTCGCGCACGTTGCCGCGCCACGGGTGGGAGGTCAGGCGTAGCAATGCCGCCTGGGAAATGGGGCGATACGGCAGCCCGTTCACGTCGGCGTATTTGCGGGCGAAATGGTCCGATAAAGCAGCAATGTCGCCGGGGCGTTCGCGCAAGCTTGGTACAGCAAGCGAAACAACATTCAGGCGGAAATACAGGTCCTCGCGGAACCGCCCCTGCCGAGCATCGGCGAGCAAATCGCGGTTGGTGGTGGCAAGGATGCGAACATTGATCTTCACCGGGGCGTCGCCGCCCAATCGGTCGATTTCGCGCTCCTGGAGCGCACGCAGCAGCTTGGCTTGCAGGCGCACGTCCATCTCGCTGATTTCGTCCAGCAGGAGGGTGCCGCCCTGCGCGGCCTCGAATTTACCGATGCGGCGCGCCATGGCGCCGGAGAACGCGCCTTTCTCGTGGCCAAACAGCTCGGATTCCAGCAGGTTCTCCGGGATCGCGGCACAGTTCAGGGCTACGAATGGGCCTTGCACCCGACGAGAGCGGCGGTGGATGTGGCGGGCCAGCACCTCCTTGCCGGTGCCGGACTCGCCGGAGATCAGCACCGACGCTTCCGATTTCGCCACCTGTTCGGCCCGCCGGACCGCGGCGGCCATGACGGGGTCGTTGACGATCAGGGCGTGGCTTTCGCCTGAGGCGGCCTCCAGGATCGCGGCGATCAGGTCGGGGTCAGGCGGTAGCGGCAGGAATTCCCGCGCGCCGGCTTGGATGGCGCGCACCGCGGCGTCGGGGTCGACATTGGTGCCGCATGCCACGACCGGCACTGCGATACGTTCCCTGGCCAGTGCCCGCACGACCGCGCCCACGTCCTGAGAGAGGTCGCACAGCACAAGGTCCAGACGGGCGTCCGCCCTGAGTTTAGGTAAGGCTTGATCGGCATTATCCGCCTGATCCAGCTTGGCCCCCCGGGCGATGGCGATGCGGGCCGCCTGCCCGAGGTCGCCCGCCAGCGACCCTATTATCAGCACCTTCATGATTGCGCTCGATCGGCTTTCACGATTTCCGTCATGGTCACCCCGAGGCGATTGTCGTCGACCATCACGACCTCCCCGCGCGCGACGAGGCGGTTGTTGACGTAGATGTCGATAGCTTCGCCGAGTTTGCGGTCGAGTTCGACGACCGCGCCGCGGCCGAGTTTCAGGAGCTGGCTCACCTGCATTGTGGTTTTCCCCAGCACGGCGGAGAGGGTGACGGGGATGTCGTACACCGCCTCCAGCTCCCGCGCGGAACGCGGCCCGGTGGGCTCCATCGGTTCGGTCAATTCGGTGAGTTCCATGTCATTCGACATTTTCTGGCTCCTTTACTCTGTCGCGCGCGTGGTTGACCGGACTCAGCAACCCAGCCGGCGCCAGGACGTTTTCGATTTCGGCCCACAAGCCGGCGGTATCGCGGCGGGCGCTGCCGGCCCGCCAGGCGATGCGGAGGTCGCCGGCGGGCACCGCGTCGGTGGGGATGACGCGGACACGATCCAGCAATTCGGGGTCGATGGCGGCGATTTCCTCGGTCAAGGCCTGGGTTAGGTGCGGGCTGGCGCGCACGGTGATCGCCGGTTCTTCCTGCAATCGCGGCAGCACGGAGCGCACGATGGCACGCAATTCCGCCTCCGCGTGACGGACGCACAAAGCGGGGAAAGCGGTGGCGAAGGCGTCCATCAGAAGGCGCGCGACCTCTTCGGCGGCTTCTTCGGCGATGGTGTTGGCCTCGGACCGAGCGGTGTCGAGGCGTTCGGCGATGGTGAGCAAGGCATGGCGGGCGAGGGTGGCGGTGACGCCATCCGCCTCGGCCAAACCCGCCGCGTGGCCA
Source organism: uncultured Acetobacteraceae bacterium (assembly GCA_903924985.1). Lineage (GTDB taxonomy): Bacteria > Pseudomonadota > Alphaproteobacteria > Acetobacterales > Acetobacteraceae > Rhodopila. The sequence goes on along the minus strand of CAIYDT010000253.1, from coordinate 36,914 downwards.
TCCCGCAGCGCCTCCGCGCGAGCCATTTGCAAGTCGGCAGCGCTGTAGACCGGCTCGACGGGTTTGGGATCGGGTGGAGGTTTTGCTGGTTGCGGGCGGTCGAAATCTTCGCCGAAGATCAGATTTCCCGTGGGGGTGTCCCGGGTCATCAGTAGATCACCTCCTCATCCTTGCCGGCCGAGATCTCGATCTGACCCTGTGCCGCCAGTTCTTTCGCCAGCAGCACGATGCCGGCTTGCGCCTCATCCACGTCGCGCAGCTTGACCGGGCCGAGGCTTTCCATGTCGTCACGCAGCATTTTCGTGGCGCGTTCCGACAGGTTGGAGAAGAACAGGTCCTTGAGCTTGTCGGCCGCGCCTTTCAGCGCGATCGGCAGCTTGTCCTTTTCGATGGACCGCAGCAGGATCTGGACGGATGGGCCCGACAGGCGCTGCAGGTCGTCGAAGGTAAACATCAGCGACTTGATACGTTCGGACGCGTCGCGGTTGCGTTCCTCCAGCCCAGTCAGGAAGCGGGTTTCGGCCTGGCGGTCGAGATTGTTGAAGATATCCGCCATCAATTCGTGCGCGTCGCGGCGGGCGCTGCGGGCGAGGTTGGACATGAATTCGGCGCGCAGGGTTTTTTCGACGCCATCCAGCACTTCTTTCTGCACGGTTTCCATGCGGAGCATTCGCATCACGACTTCCATCGCGAAGGAGTCCGGCAGTAAGGTCAGCACGCGGGCCGAATGTTCCGGTTTAACCTTGGACAACACAACGGCGACGGTCTGCGGGTATTCGTTTTTCAGATAATTCGCCAGCACGTCCTCGCTGACATTGCCCAGTTTGTCCCACATGGTGCGGCCGGCCGGGCCGCGGATTTCCTCCATTATCTGCGCAGCCCGGTCGCGTGGCAGGGCCTTCATGAGCAGGCTTTCGGTCGTTTCGTAGCTGCCGTTCAAGGCGCCGGTCGCACCCATGCCCTCCATGAATTCGCCGCACACCTTCTCGACCATGTCGGAACGAATATTGCCAAGCTGCGCCATGGCGGAGGAGATGTCCTTGATCTCGTCCTCGTGCATCATACCGAACAGGCGGGTACAATGTTCCTCGCCCATCGCCAGCATCATGATGGCGGCGCGCTCCGACCCTTTCATGTTGCGTATATCGTCGGATTTGAACTCAGGCATTGTCGCGCGCCATCCAGCCGCGAAGAATGTTCAAGGATGCGCTGGGATGTTTTTCCACCATTTCGGAGAGTTTTCGCAGCGACGAGGCTCGTATCTGGCCTTCGATTTGGGCGATATCCACCATGCTTTCGTCCTCCGTTGGGCCATTCAGCAGCAGATTGTTGGGGGATGAAGCGGCGCCATGCGGCAGTCCGCCAGCCTCCACAGGCGCACCCAAAGCCCCGGCGGTCGCGGGGGCCAGCGCCGTGATGCCCTTGACCATCGGACGCAGCACCAGCAGCAGCGCGAGCAACCCGACGATCCCGATCAGCGCGGTCTGCGTCAGGTTCATTAGCTCGGTTTTTTCCAGCTTGATGCCCCAGAGTCCCGTTGTTTCCGGCGCTGCGGATTCCGCCTGGGCGAACCGCATGCTGACGACGTTCACCACGTCGCCGCGCTTTTCGTCGAAGCCGATGGTGCTTTTGACCAGGGTCGTGATGCGGGCCAGGTCCTCGGTCGCCATCGGTTGCCAGGCCTTGCTGGCGTCGGTCGTGCCTTCGACCATGACCGCCAAGCTGATGCGCTCGATCTGTGGCTGCTCACGGATCAACGTGCGGACGGTCTTGCCGATCTCGTAGTTGGTGGTTTCCTCCTGCTTGCCTTCCTGGGTGCCCGCGCCCTGGGCGCCCGCATCGGCGTTCGGCAGGTTGTTCTGTACCGACACGGTGCCGTTCTGCTCCGTGGTCTTGCTGTTGGAGGTCACGGTCTGGGAGCTGCGGGTGACCTGCCCGTCCGGGTCGTAGCTTTCCTTCGTCTCGTTCACCCGGTCGTAGTTCATGCGCACGGCCGCCTCCGCTCGCACCCGCCCGGGACCGAGGCTGCGTTCCAACATTTCCTCCACCGCGCGCGACAGGCGCAGTTCGGTGGCGCGGCGGACTTCGTCGGCGGAGGCCGATTCCGCGGTCTGCCCGACCGGTTGACCGGCGCGGGCCAGCAGGTCGCCGCGGGAGTCGACCAACGCGATGTTGCGCGGGGTCAAGCCCGGCACGGCGGCGGCGACGAGGTTCAGGATCGCCTGCACCCCCTCCCGGTCCAGGCGCTGGGCGCCGGCCATGGTCAGCATGACGCTGGCCTGGGCGTCCTGGCGGTCGCGGGCGAAGGGTTCCCGGTGCGGCAGCACCAGATGCACCCGCACCTGCCTGATCCCCCGCATCGCCTTGATCGTTCGGCCGATCTCTCCCTCGAGCGCTCGGGTTTCATTGATTTTTTGCTGGAATTCGGTGAAGGCGAGGCCGTCGCCGCGATCGAACAGTTCGTAACCAACCGACCCGCCGGAGGGCAGGCCGTCGCGCGCGAGGGACAGCCGAGCATCGGCAACCTGATCGGCCGGCACCAGGATTTGCGAGCCGTTGGCCAACAGCCGGTAGGAGATGTGTTTCTTGTTAAGCTGATCGACGATCTGGGAGGAATCCCGCAGGTCCAGATCGGCATACAGCAGTGCCATTTGGCTGCCGCCCCCGCCGCTGCGCAGAATCAGCACACCAAGCAGCGCGAGGAGCCCGACCGCGACGGCGCCCATGGCGGCGAGGCGGGCGGGGCCCAACGCTCTCAGCCCCTCCAGCAGGGGCGTCATGGCCTGTTTGGGCCGGGTTGTAGCGTTTTGCCGGTCATCTGCGTCAGTCGATCCCTGGTGCCTCGCTTCGGGCGCGAGGACAGAGTGACGCAAAGGAGTTAACAAACCGTTAAGAGGCGGGCTTTTTTTGTGGGGTGGGGGAGGAAAATCGAAATATTGCTCCCTCTCCCCCTAACCCCGCCCGCAAGGGGAGCGGGCGTGTTTTCTGCCAATTAGCCCCTTACTTCTTCACGTCCTTCTCCCGATCCCGCAGCTTCTCGACCGGAGTCTGAAGGAAGGCGGCGTAGTCGTAGACGGTTTCGTCCTCCTGGTTCCAGCAGACGTAGCCGCGGCAGTCGTTGGGCCGGGCCTCATAGACGCCGCAGAGGCGGTCGGGGGTCAGGAACTGGCAGGTTTTGAAGCCCTGCTTGATGCGCGTCTCACCCTTGCGGGTGACTTCCATGATGTGCTTCGCCTCGAACGCCGTAACGGTCATGCCTAAGTGTTTGGCCAGGCGTCGGATGTCGTCGCGGCCGACGCGCACATAGCCGGCCATGCGGCAGCACAGGCTGGGGCATTTCAGGCAGTCGAGGCGGGGGTGGTCAGGCATCGCCGGACGCCGGCAGCGGCGTGCGGGTGCGGATCATGTTGATCGGTTTGACGGTCAGGACTGGCTCGTCGCGTTGGTTCAATACCTCCACGAAGGCGTTCACCAGACCGCGGTCGGGTTTGGAGCGGGAGCGGCGGGCATCGGTGACCGTCACCCGCACCCGCAGCGTGTCGCCGGGGCGGACGGGTCGGGGCCAGCGGACCTCATCGACGCCCGGGGAGGCGAGGCCGTTCTTTGGCAGATAGTGATCCGTGAACATCCGCATCATCACGCCCATCGTTTGCCAGCCGCTGGCGATGATGCCCCCATGGGGACCCGCGGTCGCCAGCGCCGGATCGGTGTGCATGTCCTGCGGATCGAACTGGCGGGCGAAGGCGACGATCTCGTCCTGGGTCAGGGTCACGGAGCCGAATTCGAATACGGTGCCGACCGGGTAGTCCTCGAAACGTCGGTCGGCGGGATTGGCAGGGAGCATGCGTGTCGATCCTGTTGCTGGTGCTTCGGCTAACATGCGATATGGGGCCTGACAACGAAATGCGGGATGGGAACAATCAATGAGCCATGTATCGCGCCGTAAAATTCTGGGTGGAGCATTGGCGGCGGGTGCGCTGGCCCGCCCGGCCATCGCCCAAGGTGCCCCGCTGAAAATTGGGTTGATGCTGCCGTTCTCCGGCACGTTCGCGGCACTGGGCGAGAACATCGCGGCGGCGTTCGAGCTGTGCCTCGCGGAAAATGGCGGCAAATTCGGCGGGCGGGCCGTGACGGTGGTGCGGCTGGACGACGAGTCCGATCCCGCTAAGGCGCCCGCCAACGTCAACCGCCTGCTGGGCCGCGACAATGTCGACGTGCTGGTGGGCACGGTACACTCAGGCGTGGTGATGGCCCTGGTGCAGGCGGCGCGAGAGAAAGAAGTCCCTCTGATCATCCCCAACGCCGGGAACGTGGCGGCGACACGCGATTTGTGTTCGCCGTTGGTGTTCCGGTCCTCGTTCAGCAACTGGCAGCCGGCGTACGGGATGGGAAAAGTGCTGGCGGCGAGGGGTGTGAAGAAGGCGGCCTGGGTCACCTGGGACTATGCGGCTGGCAAGGAGTCCGCGGACGGCTTCCGCGACGGCCTGAAATCCGGCGGGGCAGAGATGATTCAGGTGCTGACGCTACCGTTCCCGGAAACCAATTTTCAACCAATCCTGGCGCAGCTGCCGGGGCTGGGGGTGGAGGCAGTTGGGTCCTTCTTCGCCGGCGGCGGGGCCGTCCAGTTCGTCAAGGACTACGCGGCTGCCGGGTTGCGGGACAAAATCCCGTTATGTGGGTCGGGATTCCTGACCGAGGGTGTGCTGAAGCCTCAGGGCGCCGCGGCCGAGGGCATCCAGACCGCGCTGCACTACGGCGACGGGTTGGACAACGCCAAGAACAAGTGGTTCCGGGAAGCCTTCCATAAGGCGACCAACCGCGCCGCGGACGTGTACGCCGTGCATGGCTACGACGCCGGCCAGATGCTGGCGGCGGGTCTGGCGGCGACGAAGGGCGACGCGGCGGCGACCAAGGCTTTGGCGGCGGGTATCTTGGCTACCAAGATCGATAGCCCTCGTGGGGCGTTCACGTTGTCGGCCTCGCACAACCCCATTCAGACGATTTGGCTGCGGGAAGCCAGGAACGGAGAGAACAAGGTGATCGGCACGGCGGCCGAGGCGCTGGCAGACCCGGGAACCGGGTGCAAGATGGCGGCGTGAGATGCTGACGTGCAGAGAGGGTGCCCCGTGACCACCCTCCTCGCGCAACTGCTAAATGGGTTGCAATATGGCCTGCTGCTGTTTCTGATCAGCAGCGGGCTGACGCTGATTTTCGGGGTCATGGGGGTGATCAACCTCGCCCATGGCAGCCTGTTCATGATCGGGGCTTATTTGGCCTACGTCGTGGCGGGTGTCACCGGCAGCTTCTGGCTGGCGCCGCCGGCGGCCGTCCTGGGCGGATTGCTGTTCGGCGCCTTGCTGGAAACCGCGCTGTTCCGCCGTTTCCGCGACCGGGAGCATTTGGATCAGGTGCTGCTGACCTTCGCCCTCATCCTGCTGTTCGAGGAAGCGCGTTCCATCCTGACCGACAACCAATTCCACAGCGTCGCGGTGCCGGCGCTGTTCGATTTCTCGGTCCCCATCGTGGGCGGCTTCGCTTACTCGGCGTATCGGCTGGCGGTGCTGGCGGTGTGCCTGCTGGTCGCCGGCCTGATGGTGCTGTTCGTGGAACACACGAACGTCGGGGCCGGTATCCGAGCGTCCGCGGAGAATCCGGAGATGGTGGGTCTGCTGGGACTGGATGCAAGGCGCATCCATATGTTGGTGTTCGCGGCGGGGACGGCTCTGGCGATGCTGGCCGGAGCGTTGGCCGCCCCTTTGCAGTCGGTCTACCCCAATATGGGGGATGGGTTCCTGATCCTGTCGTTCGTGGTGGTGGTGATCGGCGGACTGGGCTCCATCGCCGGGGCGTTCTGGGCGGCGCTGCTGGTGGGGATGATCGATACGTTGGGTAAGGCGTACGTGCCGCAACTGGCTGGCATCGCGGTGTGCGGAATGATGGCGCTGGTGTTGCTGATCCGCCCGGCCGGGCTGTTCGCTCGGGGATGACCAGCGCGTCCGGCCGGGGGAATATGCTGCTCGCGCTGGCGGGGTTGGCGGTGGCGTCCATGCCGTTTTGGGCCAGCCCGTACCATATGCAGTTGGCGTCGACCGCGCTGATCGCGGCGATGTTCGCGCTGAGCCTGCAGTTGCTGGTCGGCGGGATTGGGCTGGTCAGCTTGGCGCACGCGGGGTTCTTCGGGCTGGGTGCTTATGCTGTGTACTTGCTTGGTTCGGCGTCGGTGCTGTTGTCGCTGCCGGTCGCCGCGCTGGCGGCGGGAGGGGCGGCGCTGGGCATCGGGGCTCTGGCGCTGCGGACCTCGGGCTTTTTCTTCCTGATGACCACGCTGGCGTTCGGGCAAATGCTGTTCTTCCTGTTCCACGACACGCCGCTGGGCGGCGGGCTGGACGGGGTGTTCATCCAGCGGCCCAGCCTGATCTGGGAGGTGACCAAGGTCCAGCGCCCGGTCGTGTTCCTGCTGCTGAACCTGTCCGTGCTGGTGGCAATGTATGCCGGGTTGTGGGTGCTGATGCGCACGTTGTTCGGGCATGCTCTGCTGGGGATACGCGCGAATGAACACCGCATGCGGGCCATGGGTCACGATGTCCAACGCCTGAAATTGGCGGCCTTCGTGCTGGCTGGCGCTTTGGCTGGCGTGGCCGGCCACATGGCCGCGCTGACGGATGCCTTCGTCAGCCCGGACCTGTTGGGCTGGCACCGCTCGGCCGAGGCTCTGCTCATGGTACTGCTCGGTGGCATTGGGGCTCTGCATGGGCCCATCCTGGGGGCGTTTGCGTTGACGCTTTTGGAGGAACTGGGGCCGCTGATCACCGAGCGGCAGCGGCTGGTGGAGGGTGCGGTTATCCTGGCGGCTGTATTGCTGTTGCGCCGTGGGTTGGCGGGCATTTGGCGATGAGCGCGGTGCTGGAGGCCAAAGGTCTGTCTCGCCGTTTCGGCGGCCTGCTGGCCGTGGCCGATCTTTCACTCGCACTGCGCGTCGGGGAACTGCATGCGGTCATTGGGCCGAATGGGGCTGGCAAGAGCACGCTGGTCAACTTGCTGGCCGGGGAATTGCCGCCCACCGAGGGGACGATTTGGTTGGGTGGCGCCGATGTCACCGGTTTGAGCGTCGCCCGCCGAGCGCATGCGGGGATCGGGCGTACGTTTCAGCGGACGAATCTGATGCTGGATATGACGGTGTTGGAGAATGTGCGATTAGCGGCTCAAGCTGCTTTGGTGCCGAAACGGGCGTTGTTGCGGCGGGCGGATCGGGCGTTGGCGCCGATCGATGCGGCTCGGGGGGCTTTGCGGCGGGTGGGTTTGGCTGCGACCGGTGAGGCACGGACCCTTAGCCATGGGCAACTGCGGCAACTGGAAATCGCGGTTGCGTTGGCGGGGCAGCCTCGGGTGCTGCTGCTGGACGAGCCGTTGGCCGGTTCGGGTGCCGAGGATGCCGCGCCATTGGTTGCCTTGATGCGCGATCTTGCTCGGGAGTACGCGGTGCTGCTGGTGGAGCACGATATGGATGTCGTGTTCGCGGTCGCGGACATCATCACGGTGATGGTCGACGGGTGTGTGCTGGCACACGGGTCACCGGGGGACATTCGGGCCTCGGCCGTTGTGCGTGATGCGTACCTGGGGCACAGCGTGGCATGACGCCAATCCTGGAGACGCGGGGGTTGGCGGCTGGGTATGGTACCAGTTTGGTACTGCACGATATCCAGATAGCTATCCGTTCAGGGGAAGTCATCGGCCTCATGGGCCGCAACGGCATGGGCAAGACGACCCTGATCCGCACGCTGCTCGGGTTGCTGCCAGTCCGCGAGGGGGTTGTTCTGTTGGACGGGGCTGATGCCTCGGCCCTACCGCCGTTCAGGCGCGCCCGAGCGGGCGTTGCGACTGTGCCGGAGGGGCGGGGTATTTTCGCCAGCCTGTCCGTGCGGGAGAACCTGCGACTGGCCGCTCGGCCGGGCGGGGTTTGGAGTGAGGAGCGTGTGTTGTCCCTGTTCCCTCGGCTGGCCGAACGCATGGCGCATCGCGGCAACCATTTGTCTGGTGGGGAGCAGCAGATGCTGGCAATCGGGCGCGCGCTGATGACCAATCCTCGGCTGCTGATTTTGGATGAGGCGACCGAGGGGTTGGCACCGCTGATCCGCGACGAGATCTGGCATACCATCCGGCTGGTGCGGGACGCCGGGGTGGCGATCCTGGTGGTGGACAAGACGGTGTCCGCCGTGCTGTCGCTGGCGGACCGGGTGGTTGTGTTGGTGAAGGGATCGGTCGTGTACAGCGGCGCCCCCGCCGGCTTGCAGGCCGATCAGGCGATGATGCACCGGCATTTGGGGGTGGACGGATGATGGGCTCCGACGTCGCGGAGAAGCTGAACGCGCTGCACACGCTGCTGACGAACTGGAATGCATTCAAGGGTCTGGTCAGCCGGCAAGACATTCATGACCTCTGGGCGCGGCATGTGGAGGACTCGTTGCAGGCGGTGCCGCTGATCGGTCCGGGCGTGACGCGCGCGATCGATATCGGGTCGGGCGCCGGGTTTCCGGGGTTGATTATCGCGATCGCATCGGGCGTGCATGTGGATTTGTTTGAGTCCAACAAGCAGAAGGCCGCGTTCTTGCGGGAGGCGATCCGGGTGACGGGCGCGCCGGCGGCGGTGCAGGCGATGCGGGTGGAAGACTCGAGGGTGCCCCCGGTCCCGCTGATTACCGCGCGCGGCGTCTCGGCGTTGCCGGTCCTGTTGGCGTCGGCCGTGCCGATGTTGGCGGAGGGCGGGTGCTGCTTGTTTCACAAGGGTGCGGGGTTTGAGGCGGAGGTCTCGGCCGCTCGACTGGCCTGGACGATGAAGGTGGACCGGATACCGAGCCGGACGGGGGAGGGTGCGGTGATTTTGCGGTTGTCGGGGGTGCGGCGGAGGTGACGGTGCGTGTAACGTCAGATAGCGGCGAGCGAACGTTGGGTTGCCACGACCGGTCGTCAGGTGTTGAGTGATGGGAGCGATCCCGTTGGCTGGACCGGCCACCATCTCGGCGTGAGTGTAAGCATGAAATATTCATGGTTCCCGCGATATGCCGCCGTTGCATCGTTAGTTTCGGTACTCGGCGGGGCTCCGCTCGCGGCACAGCCCCAGAAGGGCACGCTGATCTTCGCCGTCGAATCCCTCAGCGCCCAAACCATGGACCCGATCCTGGAGGCTCGTCCGGGCAACGCAATCTATCAGGCGCCAATGTATGACTCGTTAGTGGGCTTCGATCTCGACAAGGGTGGCACCGGCCCCGGCGTGGCGGAGCGGTGGGACCTTGCCGACGATGGCCTGTCCTGGACCTTCCGTTTGCGCCCCGGTCAAACCTTCCACAACGGCGATGCCCTGACCGCACAAGACGTGAAGTTCAGCCTGCAACGGCAGATGGCGCCCAATTCCATGGCCTCCTCCGCCGCGACCTTACGCCGGACTATAAAAAGCATTGACGTTATCGACGACCTCACGCTTCGAGTGAACACGGTTAGCCCGCAAATTGGCCTCCCGGCGTCGCTCAGCCGAGCGGTGGCGACCGAGGGAACGGTGATGCCGAAGAACTACATCGAGAAGGTCGGGGAGGATGAGTTCCGCCGCAAACCGATCGGCAGCGGTCCCTGGCGCTTCGTGCGCAGTGTGCCCGGCGACCGGATCGAGTTCGAGGCAACCGGCACCCCACACTGGCGCGGCACGCCGCATTTCAAATCGCTCCATATTTTGCTGGTGCCGGAGGACAGCACCCGCGTGGCCATGGTGCGCACTGGGGAGGCGGCGATCGCCTCGATCGGACCGGAGACAATGCTGAGCGCCACCCGAGGCGGGCTGGAGGTGTTGTCGGTACCGGGCACGATGCAGGCTATGTATCAATTCTGGGGGTCTTATCGCCCCGCGTTCAAGGACAGCCCCATCGCCAATAAGCGCGTGCGCCAGGCGCTGTCGTTAGCGATCGATCGGCAACAGATCATCGACCATGTGATGAACGGCAAGGCCCGCATGCCGCTTCCCTTCGACGCGTTCGGATATACAGAATATTTCAGCGTGGATCGGTGGACGAAATGGTCGGCCGAGGCATATCGCTACGACCCGGCGCAGGCGAAGAAAATCCTGGCCGAGGAAGGCTACCCCAACGGATTCGAGCTGAATTTCGCCAACACCGCTCTGCCCGGTACCCAGTTCATGGTGGATATCGGCACCGCGATCGCCGACATGTGGACCAAGATCGGCGTGCGGGTAAAGTTGAAGCACTACGAGTGGGGCTCTTTCGCGCCGCTCGTCCGCGGCGATCAGGCGCATCTGGCGGGGGGCGCGTCGATGTACCGCACCGCTGGCCGGCCGGACATGCCGTGGCGCTATGAATCCTCCTTCGCCGCCGATAGTGAGCAGCATCTGATCGGCGACAAGACCACCTGCGATGCAACCTGTCAGGCGTTCGACGCCATCTACAAAGAGCTATTGGCCGAACGCGATCCGGCAAAACGTACGGCGCTTAGCGACCGCATGGTGGAATTGGTGGCCGACACCTGGACGGCCGTACCGATCATCGAGGGCATGGGCTACTACGCGATCAACAAGCGTCTGGTCGGGCAATTCGCCGCCATTCCTGGACGGCACGAATTGGGCGACGTCTTCGAACGCATTCCTCGGCCCGACGAAGCACCCTGGAAGAAATAAAGGCACACCGTGCAACGCTACATCGCCCACAGACTGTTGCAAGGCATCGTGCTGGTCTGTCTGGTCGCAACGATCGTGTTTTTCCTCGGTCGCCTGACGGGCAATCCGGCGGATCTGCTGCTCCCGGAAGATGCCACTCAGGAAGACCGCCTCGCCATGATCCAGGCGCTCGGGTTGGATGGTCCGTTGTATCGGCAATTCTTTATCTTCGTCGGCAATGCGCTGCACGGCGACCTCGGCATGTCCATCCGCATGCGCCAGCCGGCGACCGAGGCGTTTTTCTCCCGCCTGCCGAACACGCTGGCCATCATTCCCTGGGCACTGCTGCTCGCCATGCTGGTGGGAATTCCGCTGGGTGTGCTGGCGGCGCTCAACCGCGGCAATGTCATCGACCGCGCCGCCGGCACCATTGCGGTGCTGGGCGTGGCGTTGCCCAGCTTCTGGCTGGGGATTCTGCTGATTTTTGTGTTCAGCGTAACGTTGGGATGGCTGCCGTCGGGTCGGATGGGCGGGCCGGAACATTACGTCCTGCCGGTGATCACCTTGGCCGCCTTCCTGGTCGCCGGCTTCATGCGGCTGGTGCGATCCAGCATGCTGGAGGTGATGGACAGCGAGTTCGTCAAACTCGCCCGTATCAAGGGATTGAGCGAAATAGTGGTGATCTGGAAGCACTGCCTGCGCAACGCGCTGATCCCGGTGCTGAGCCTGTGGGGCGTGTTCGTCGGCAATCTGATCACCGGTGCGATCGTGACAGAAACCGTGTTCGCCTGGCCGGGGATCGGTCGCCTGACGTACGAGGCGGTAATTTTCCGCGATTTCCCGCTGCTGCAAGCGATCGTCATCCTGAAATCGGTGCTGATCCTGTCGGTCAATCTGGGGGTGGACATTCTGTACGCCTATGTCGACCCGCGTATTCGGCTGACATAGAAAAACACCATGCGACGCGCCCCCTGGATTCCTATTTGCATCATTGGCGCCATGATCTGCATGGCGGTATTCGCGCCGTTGCTGGCTCCCTTCTCGCCCATCGATCAGACCCTACGCGACAAGCTGCAGCCGCCTTTCTGGGTGGAGGGCGGCAGTCTGAAATACCTGCTCGGTACTGATGCTTTTGGGCGCGACATTCTCAGCCGGCTGATCTTCGGCGCCAGGGTCAGCCTGATCGTCGCGTTTCTCGCCTTAACGGCCGGCGGCGGTGTCGGACTGCTGATCGGGATCGTTGCCGGCTATGTCGGCGGTTTTGTAGACAGCCTGCTAATGCGTCTGGTCGATGCCGCTTTTACGTTTCCCGCCATCCTGCTGGCATTGCTGCTTTCGGTCACCATGGGCCAGGGGCTCGGCACTTTGGTGATCGCCATCAGCCTGCTGTTATGGGCCAGCTTCGCCCGCGTCATACGGGGGGAAGTGCTGGCATTGAAACAACGGGATTTCGTGGCGCTCGCCAAGGTGCGCGGCTGCTCCTCGGCGCGTATCATGCTGACGCATATTCTGCCTAACGTCATGAACACCTTCATGGTGCTGGTCACGCTCAATATCGGCGTCGTCATCATCGCAGAAGCGTCCCTGAGCTTCCTCGGTGCCGGCATCCCGCCGCCAACCCCGACCTGGGGGCTGATGATCTCCGAAGGGCGTGGGCGCATCGCCGATGCCTGGTGGGTTTCCATCGTTCCGGGTGTCGCGATCACCCTGCTGGTGCTGTCGGTCAACTTGTTTGGTGATTGGCTGCGCGACCGGATCGACCCCAGGCTGCGTCAACTATGACCGAGATCGTCCTCGACGTCCGCGACCTGCACACGCATTTTTTTCCGCGGCGGGGCGTCCTGAAAGCAGTCGATGGCGTCAGTTTCTCCCTGCGCCAAGGGGAAATTCTGGGCCTGGTCGGTGAGTCCGGCTGCGGCAAGAGCCTGACGGCGCTGTCCATCATGCGTTTGCTGCCCCGCGGCGGCGCGCGCACCGTCCAGGGCGAGGTTTGGCTGAACGGCGAGAACCTGTTGACCAAGACGCCGCGGGAGATGCGTCGCATCCGTGGCCGGGCGATTTCGATGATTTTGCAGGACCCGCAAACCTCGCTCAATCCGGTGTTCACCATCGGCGAGCAATTGCGCGAGGCAATCGGGGGCCGCGGCGATGAGGTCATGCGGACGGCGATCGCGGCTTTGCGCCGCGTCGATATTGCCGCCCCCGAGCAACGGATGAGCCAATATCCGCATCAGATGAGCGGCGGCATGAAGCAGCGGGTCGTCGGTGCCATCGCCATGAGCGGGCACCCCGGCGTGCTGATCGCGGACGAGCCGACCACCGCGCTGGATGTCACGATCCAGTTGCAATACCTCAAGCTATTGCAGCGGTTGCGACGGGAAACCCAGATGGCGATCCTGTTCATCACCCACGATTTCGGGGTGGTGGCGCGCATGTGCGACCGGGTGGCGGTGATGTACGCCGGGCGCATCGTGGAATGCGGGGCAGTGCGCGATGTGTTCGACAATCCGTCGCATCCCTACACGCAAGCGCTGATCGCTTCCGTTCCGAAAATGACCGGTCCGATTGGCCGGTTGCACACGATCGAGGGCCAGCCGCCATCTCTGGCGGACCTACCAGCGGGTTGCCGCTTCGCCCCGCGCTGCCCGCTTGTGGAACAACGCTGTCGGGAGGCATACCCCGATAGTTTCGTCACAGGTCCGGATCATACCGCCGATTGCTGGCGACTGACGCCGGCATGAGCAGCAATCCCCTTCTGCGGGTCACACACCTACGCAAGCACTACAACGTCGCCAAAGGCGTATTATTCGCCAAACCGCTCGGGCAGGTCAAAGCGGTCGACGACGTATCGTTCACCATCGCCGCTGGGGAGACGCTGGGATTGGTCGGCGAGTCCGGCTGCGGCAAGACGACCACGTCCCGCCTCATTCTCAACCTGGAAGACCCCACCAGCGGGGAAATCCTGCTGCTCGGCCAGCCGATCCATGGCCTACGAGGGGAGGCGCTACGCACCTATCGCGCCCAGGTGCAGGCGGTGTTTCAGGACCCTTGGTCATCGCTCAACCCGCGCATGACGGCCGGTCGCACCATCGCCGAATCATTGATCGTCACCGGTTGGGGCACCCGCGACGTGATCGCGCAACGGGTGCGGGAGTTGCTGGATCAGGTCGGGCTGCGGGCCGATCACGCCAACCAGTATCCGCACGAGTTCAGCGGCGGGCAGCGCCAGCGCATCGCACTCGCCAGTGCCCTGGCCTCGCGGCCCAGGCTGATCGTGTTGGATGAGCCGGTGTCCGCGCTGGACGTATCTATTCGGGCACAGATGATGAATCTGCTGAAGGACATCCAGGGCCGTGACGGTGTGGCCTACCTGCTGGTCGCGCACGATCTGGCTACGGTCCGCCATATGACCGACCGGACCGCCGTGATGTACCTTGGCAAGATCGTCGAATACGCCCCCTCCCAATCACTGTTCGCAAAGGTCGCGCATCCCTACACGAAAGCCTTGTTCTCGGCCGTTCTGCCGCCGCATCCGGATCGGGCGGAGGAGGAGATCGTGCTGTCTGGTGAGGTTCCGTCCCCCATGCAGCCGCCTAACGGCTGCGGCTTTCACACCCGCTGCCCCTTCGCGATATCTCGTTGCTCGACGGTGGAACCCGTCTTGCGGGAAATCGCGCCCAGCCATTTCGCCGCCTGCCATCTGCATGACGGGTGAATGGCGACATTTTTGTTGGCGATCATCGGACAATAGTCGTTCTGTCTCTGGTGCTATGCCTCTCAACGTCATGGGGCTTGCTATGGATTACCAACATTACGTCCCCGAGCGCGAATCTCGGACGAGGAGGAGTCAAAGCGAAAACGGTACTCAGGGATTTCGGTGAAAAGATCGGCATAGCGCCGCGGCACGGGGATGTCGTTCAGCGCGCGTACGCGCCCCACCGCGTCGATGCGCACGGCCACCAGAAAGCTACCCCCGGCATTGGCGATCTCCTCCAGCGCGATGTGCATCCGATCCTCGTCATCGCCATAATATCTCGGCGCGACCAGTCGTTCCGCTGTATCCGCGCCGATCACAAACGTGGTACTCGGAAACAAGCGCGATTTTTCCAGGAAGGTGGGCGCTCTCGTGAGCTCAACCGGCGATTTCCAGGTGAATTGCGCGATCCGGTGTCGCACCGTTTCGCCCGCCAGCGGCGGCTTGTCGACGTTGGTGACTGAGATTTCGAACGAAGCGGGCTGCTGCCTGAGCTCTTCGGCGACCCGCGCCAGCGACATATGTCCCTCATGCACCGGGTTGAAAGAACCTGGTAACAGCACAAGGGGACGCCGTGCTGACAGCATCATCTGGCCATCGGGCTGGACGGTGATGCGATCGAACTCGCCTGCCAGGAGCTGATCGATCGTATCCGTGGCCGCGACGGCCGTTTCCGCAAAATGTTCATCCGCATCGAGCAGGCTGCGTGGCGACGGTGCCGCGATCCCGCATGCGTGGGCCAGCCACAGGACGATCGCACGCGAAACGAGGTCTTCTTCAGCGGCGCGATCGCGCCGGCCCTTGGCCATCACGCCGGTGCAGTGCGCGATGCCGGCAGAATTGGCGCATGCGATGTGAAATCGATGCTCGCCTTTACGCGGGCGATCGCTCACCAGTGCCGCCGTCGCGCCGAGGCCCACCAGATCGGTGCCGGCCGGCACCAGCCCAGCCGCGCGAGCCTGTGCGCTTCGGGCCATCGCGATCGCGGTGTCGGAACTGGACGCCTGTGCCGGTGCGAAGCCGAGGAACGTCGCGAGTGCCTGCTCGTCGTAGGGAACCTGCGCCTCGATCAGCAGCCGGGAGCCGCCGGGAACACGCAGCAACTCGCCAATCGCCCCACTGCCGCCCCCGGTGATTGCGAGTGAGGCCTTGCGGCCGGAGGCGTGCAATGCGGAGATCAATTGTCGCCACGCGGCGTCCGACGGGCTCATGGTGCGTGTGTGGTTCCCAGCTGAAAAGGTGGTCTCGGACGGTGAAAGCCAGGCGGGACGGAGGCAACCCCAGATTTCATATGGCCGCCTCATCGGCCTCACCTCGGAGGCATGGTGCGCGGAATTTCTACCGACGGCAAGCCGGAAGCCTGCATCGCGGTGGCTGCGGATGAACGTAATGACGTTGGGGTATCGTGCGGAGAGTCTCTATCCACGCCGGTTGGTATAATCGACCCGATATCCCTGCAATATCTTCAGGTAGTTCGTCCGCTCGAACGCCTGGGGGTCCTTGATCTTGCGCTGGCTCATGATCCCCCGCATTTGTCCGACCGAGGCGAACTCCCGCGCGCTCAACCATGCTTCCAGGCCAGCGAGCAGGACAGCGATATGCCCAACGCCTTGCCGCAGCAGCGATGAGGTCGTCATCACCACGTCCGCGCCGGCCAGTAGATATTTCACGATCTCGTCGGGCGTTGTCACACCGGTGGCCGCGGCCAGGGAAGCCTTTACGCGCCCGGCCAGCACCGCCAGCCAGAGCAACGGCAGGCGTATTTCGTTTGGTTCGCTTAACCTCAAGTCGGTCACGACCTTCAGGTTAACGATATCGAAATCGGGTTGATAGAAGCGGTTAAACAACACAAGCCCGTCGGCTCCGGCCTCCTGCAGCGCGACGGCCATATGCCCGATGGAACTGAAATACGGGCTGAGCTTGACCGAAACGGGAATGGACACCGCCGCCCGCACGGCTCGCAGGATATCCAGATAGCGCTGTTCCACCTCATGACCGGTCATCGCGATGTCGGCCGGAATGAAGTAGACGTTCAGTTCCAGACCTTGCGCCCCGGCCTGCTCGATCCACTTGGCATAATCGATCCAGCCGTCATCGGTGATACCGTTCAGGCTGGCAATGACCGGGATGGATGTCGCGGCGCTTGCCCGCCGGACGAGGTCCAAATAGTGGTGGGGAGCGAGCTTCTCCGCGGTCATCACCGGAAAGTTCGTGGCGGCTTCGGGCCAGCTATCGTCATAGGCGGTGGTCAACGCGTGGTAGCGTGCTTCCCCCGCCTCGATCTCCTCCTGGAACAGCGACGGCATCACGATGGCCGCGGCACCAGCGTCCTCAAGCTGACGGATACTGTCCAGATTGCCGGTCAGCGGCGACGCGGACGCTACCAGCGGGTTCTTGAGAGCCAGGCCCATATAGCGGGTCGAGAGATCCATCAAATGTCTCCTACCACAGCGGTTATGGCGCCCGGATGGAATTGGCCGCCATCGAGGGCCGCGAGTTCCTCGTATTTGCGGTATTTTGCTACCACCCCAGCCTGCGCCTGGATCAACAACGACGCTGCGTCTTCGGGGTTTATCCGGGCCAGAGAGGCATAACGGACCTCGTTGTAGGCATAATCCTTGAACGGGATGGTGGGTCGCGGGCTGTCGAGTTGGAACGGGCTACGGCCTACGGTTTGCATAGTCGGGTTGAAGCGGAACAGCGGCCAGTGACCGCAGGCAACCGCAAGATCCTGCTGCTTCATACCGAAGCGCATGTCGATGCCATGCGCGATGCATTGGCTGTAGGCGATGATCAGGGACGGGCCGTCGTAGGCCTCCGCTTCCCGGAAAGCATCGAGCGTTTGTTGCGGGTTGGCGCCCATCGCGACCTGCGCGACGTAGACATTGCCATAGGCGGTCGCGAGCAGCGCCAGGTCCTTGCGCGGCATCCGTTTGCCGGCGGCAGCGAACTTCGCTATGGCCCCCAGAGGGGTTGCCTTGGACGCCTGGCCGCCGGTGTTTGAATAGACCTCGGTGTTCAGTACCAGCACGTTGACGTTACGCCCACTGGCCAGCACGTGGTCCAGCCCGCCGTAACCGATGTCGTACGCCCAGCCGTCGCCGCCGACGATCCAGATACTGCGCCTTACCAAATGGTCGATGACCGACAGGAGGTCCCGCGCGTCTTCGGTATCGACTTTCAACAGCCGGGTCTTCAGTTCCGCCACTCGGATGCGTTGCGCCCGCAGCTCGAATTCCTGGATTTGCGGGGCGTTCAGAATGTCTTTCACCAGGGCGGCACCGACGACCGGCGTCAAACGGGTTAACAAAGCATGTGCCATGGCCAAATGCTTGTCGGCGGCGAGGCGGAAACCAAGGCCAAACTCCGCATTATCCTCGAACAGGGAGTTCGACCAGGCGGGCCCGCGGCCTTCATGGTTCTTCGTCCAGGGCGTGACAGGCAGGCTGCCGCCGTAAATCGACGAGCACCCGGTCGCGTTGGCGATTTGCGCGCGGTCGCCGAACAATTGCGACAACAGCTTCAGATATGGTGTCTCCCCGCATCCGCCGCACGCGCCGGAGAACTCGAACAGTGGCTCCAGATACTGCACACCCCGCACATTGGCGAAATCCACCCGCGCTCGGTCGTTGACCGGCAGCGTTTCGAAGAAGGCCATGCTGGCGCGTTCGGTTTCCAGTATCGGCGCTTTGTCGGCAAGGTTGATGGCCTTCTTGTCGGGTTCCCGGGGACTGAGGGCGGGACACGCCTCGATGCACAGGCCGCAACCGGTGCAGTCCTCCACGTAGAATTGCAGTGTAAACCGAGCCTCGGGGAAACCACGGGCGTTGACCGGGGCGGATTTGAAGGTGGCGGGCGCGCCGGCCAAGGCCGATTCGTTGTAGGTGCGGGAGCGGATGACGCTATGCGGGCAGACGAAGCTGCATTGCCCGCACTGGATGCAAAGATCCGCCTCCCACACTGGCACCGCCTCGGCGATGTTGCGCTTCTCGTAGGCGCTGGTGCCGGAGGGGAACGTGCCGTCGGGCGGCATCAGGCTGACCGGAATGTCGTCGCCACGCCCAGCCAGCATGGGGGCGGTGACGTGCTTCACGAAGTCCGGGGCGCTGGCGGCGACGATGGGCGGCAGGTCGTACGGATTGGTTGCGGTTTTCGGCACCGCGACCTCGAACAATTGCGCCAGCGTGCCGTCCACGGCGGCGAAATTCTTCTTGACCGTGACTTCGCCCAGGCGGCTGTAAGTCTGTTTGATCGCGGCCTTGATGTGCTCGATCGCCGCGTCGCGCGGCAGCACGCCGGAGATGGCGAAGAAGCAGGTTTGCAGCACCGTGTTGGTTCGGACACCGAGGCCAACATCCCGTGCCACCTTGGACGCATCGATGACGAACAGCCGCAGGCGTTTGTCGATGATTTCCTGCTGCACGGAACGCGGCAGCGCGTCCCAGGTCTTGTTCTTGCCGTAGGGGCTGTTCAGCAGGAACACCCCGCCCGGCGCCGCCACCCGCAGCAAATCCTGCCGTTCGAGGAACCCGAACTGATGGCACGCCACGAAGCCCGCGGAGGCGATCAAATAAGGCGCCCTGATGGGGTCGGGACCGAACCGTAAATGCGAAACGGTCTGGGCGCCGGATTTATGGGAGTCATAGACGAAATACCCCTGGGCATAGCGCCCGGCGTCTTCGGCAATGATTTTCACACTGTTCTTGTTGGCGCCCACCGTGCCGTCGGCGCCCAGGCCGTAGAACACCGCGCGGGTGGTGGTGTCGGCCTCGATGGAAAAGCCGGGATCGACCGGCAAACCACTATGCGACACGTCATCGCGGATGCCCAGTGTGAAGCTGTTGCGCCCCGCAAAATGACCGTTGGCGTCGGGTTTCAGTTCATCCAGCGCCGCTTTGGCCATGGCCGGCGTGAAATCCTTCGACGACAGCCCGTAACGGCCGCCGATCACACGCGGCATCGACGCGCGCGCGCCGGCACCGAGGCCTTGAGCCAGCGTCGCGATAACATCCAGGTACAACGGCTCCCCGGCGCCACCGGGTTCTTTGGTCTGCTCCAGCACCGCGATGGATGCGACCGACGCCGGCAGCGCGGCCAGTAAATGCTCGGCCGAGAACGGACGAAACAGCCGCACCTGCACCACGCCGACTTTTTCGCCCTTCGCCACCAGCGCCTTGACCGTCTCACGCGCGGTCTCCGCGCCTGATCCCATCAGGATCAGCACGCGTTCGGCGTCGGGCGCGCCCTCGTATTCGAACAGGCGATATTGCCGCCCGGTCAACGCCGCGAAGCGTGCCATCGCCGCATCCAGGATGCTTGGCACGGCGGCGTAATAGGGGCTGACCGCCTCCCGGGTCTGGAAGAACGTGTCTGGGTTTTGCGCCACCCCGCGAATGAACGGGTGTTCGGGACTCAGTCCTCGGCCGCGATGGGCGCGAACCAAATCGTTGGAAATCATCGCCCGCATCGTGTCGTCGTCGATCAAATCGAGCGTGTTCAGCTCATGCGAGGTGCGGAACCCGTCGAAGAAGTGGATGAACGGCACCCGGGCTTCCAGCGTCGCCGCCTCCGCGATCAGGGCGGCGTCGTGCGCTTCCTGCACATTCGCCGACGCGAGCAGCGCGAACCCGGTCATACGGCATGTCATGACGTCGGAATGGTCGCCAAAAATCGACAAAGCCGAGGTCGCGAGCGATCGCGCCGCCACATGAAACACAGTCGCGTTCAGTTCCCCCGCGATCTTGAACAGGTTGGGCACCATCAACATCAGGCCCTGCGAAGACGTAAACGTCGTCGTCATCGCGCCCGATTGCAGTGCGCCATGTACGGCGCCGGCGGCACCGCCCTCGCTCTGCATTTCCTGCACAACGGGAATGTTTCCCCATATGTTCGGCACACCCTCCGCCGCCCACTGGTCGGCCAGCTCGGCCATCGTAGAGGACGGCGTGATTGGGTAGATCGCGCAAACCTCATTCACCCGGTAGGCGACGTGTGCGACGGCGGTGTTGCCGTCCATCGTAGTGCGTACGGCCCGGCTCATAACCGTGCCCCCTCAAGCTCGGGCACCATTTCCATGGCGTGGCATGGACACTGCTCCACGCAAACCATGCAGCCCGTGCAAAGATCGTGCATGATCTTATAGCCTTTGGTGGGGCCGAGTTTTAAAATCGCATCCTCCGGGCAGGCAGCGAAACAATTGTCGCACTCGAAGCAATTGCCGCAGGACAGGCAACGTTTGGCCTCGTGCAGGGCCTCCGTTTCGCTAAGACCACCCACAACCTCCTCGAAACCCGCGACACGCGCGTCGACCGGCAATTCAGACTGCACCGAGCGTTCGGCGTCGGCGTAGATCGGCAGGTTGAGGCCGGCGAATTCGATGACCGGATGCTTTTCCGGGCGAACGAGTTCATGGCCCCTCAGCCATGCGTCGATGTGCAGTGCTGCTTTCTTGCCATGGCCAGTGGCAATGGTCACCGAACGCGCACCTGGTACCAAATCGCCGCCGGCGAAAACACCCGGCCGCCCGGTCATCATATTTGGACCGACCTCCACGGTGCCGTCGGGTTTAACAGCGACCTCCGGAATTTTGGTCAGAAATTCGCTGTCTGACACCTGCCCCAGCGCGAGCACGACGGCGTCGGCCTTAAGGGCCTCGAACTGACCGGTAGCCTGCGCCTTGCCGTGCTCATCGATCCGCATAACCTCGACCTTGATATCGGCGCCATCGATGGAGGCGATGGAGGTCAGCCATTTGATCTTTACGCCTTCGGCGAGTGCCTCGTCAGCTTCGAAGTCGAGAGCCGGCATATGAGACCTGTCGCGGCGGTAGACGATCATTGCCTCCTCGGCGCCGAGCCGACGTACGGTGCGGGCCGCATCCATGGCAGTGTTGCCGCCGCCGTAGACCACCACCCGGCGACCCAGCAGCGGGGCCGTGCCGCTGTCCACATCGCGCAACAGTGTAACGGCATCCAGAACCTTGACGGCATCGCGCGCCGGGATATCGACATGACGCCCGACGCCGGCACCGATCGCCACGAACACGGCGTCGAAGCCACCCGCTTGCTGTTCGGCGAGCAGGTCCGTGACCATGCGATTGAGGACGATCTTCACGCCGAATGCCTCGATCCGGCGAATCTCCTTCATCAGGTCCTCCCGCGGCAAACGGTAGGCGGGGATGCCGAAATGCAGCATGCCGCCGGGCAAGGGGCCGGCTTCATGGATCTCGACCGCATGACCGAGGCGGGTGAGGTGATAGGCGGCCGATAACCCGCTCGGTCCGGCGCCAACAACAAGCACACGCTTGCCTGTGGGGGGATGACCGGTCGGGATGGCCCAGCCTTGTTCGGTTGCCTGGTCGCCAAGGAACCGCTCGACGGCGTGAATGCTAACCGCGCTATCCAGGTCCTTGCGATTGCAACCAGTTTCGCATGGATGGTAGCAGACCCGCCCATGCACCGCCGGCATTGGATTATCGCGAATGAGCGCTTCCCAGGCGGCTTTGAATTTCCCCGCTTGCGCCAGCGCCAGCCATGCCTGGATGTTCTCCCCTGCGGGGCAGGCGACGTTGCAGGGGGGAAGCAGGTCGACATAGACCGGACGCTGGGTTCGAACCGGGCCGGCGCCCCGTTGTCGGATGAGGTCGACCGTTGGCGTCATGTCTCTGGCGAAGATAGTCATCGGACATTTCCATAAGCTGGAACCAACGGGAGCGGGTCGGCCAGGGGTATCTCGTGGGCCAGTGTCGCCGAACCGGTTTCCTGGATGAAGAACGCCCGCACGATGGCCAAGCCAATCCCGCCGACTCCGATCATCCCAGCGTTCTGAGAGATCGGCAACACCCTGAATGGGCCCCTGAATGGGCCCCTGAATGGGAGCGAACAAGGCAAGCCGATGCACGGTAGCCCGATCCGTCGCAGGTGCCGCATCGTCGTGGCGTGCCCGTCCTCAGCCACTTTGAGGGAAAACCCGGCCGCAAGGCCAAGCGCCACCGGGCCGAAAGTGATCCGAACCGGTGGCAAAGGTGTTGTTCGCCCGTCGCTGGAACGGGTGGCTAACCGTCCGGCTGCTTGTGCTCAACGTCGAACAGCAGCCCGCCGCGGCGCGTGTAGAACCACCACGTCATGGCGATGCAACTCACATAGAATGCCAGGAACAGGTAGAGCGCCCACTCCGCCCCGCCGGTCATGGCGATCGAGGTGCCGAAGCTTTTCGGGATGAAGAACGCGCCGTACGCCGCGACGGCGGATGTAAAGCCGATGATCGCGGCGGATTCCTTGTCGGACTGTCTGATGAGGTCCGCGGCGTTCATGCCGGGCTCCAGTCTCGCGACTTCCTTTCGCATGATCGCGGGGATCATCTGGAACGTGGATGCGTTGCCGACCCCGGTCGCGGCGAACAGGAACAGGAAGCTCGCGAAGAACACGGGGAACGCGCTGGAGCTGCCATGCATACTGATTGCGTACAGGATTCCCACCGTGCCGAGGCTCATGGCGGCGAACACCCAGATCGTGATCCGCCCGCCGCCAATCCGGTCGCATGGCTTGCCGGCGCCTGCTCGCGCCAGCGCGCCCACCAGCGGCCCGAGGAACGCGTATTGCAGCGCATTCACCTCGGGAAAGAGAATCTTGCTCAACAAGGGAAAGGCGGCGGAGAACCCGATGAAGGATCCGAATGTGCCCGTATACAGCCAGCACATGACCCAGTTGTGGGCGCGCCGGAAGATTATCGACTGATCGGAGAAGGATGCTTTCATGGTGGCGATGTCATCCATCCCAAACCACGCCGCGAAAGCGCTGACGACGATGAATGGCACGAACACAAATCCAGCGTTCTGCAACCACAAGGTCGTCCTGACACCCCCTTGAACGGCGGATTGCGGCGCGCCGCCGAGCCATCCGAACACACCCGCGGTGACCGCCAGCGGCACGATGAACTGCACCACGCTGACGCCCAGATTGCCGAGGCCGGCGTTGATGGCGAGCGCATTGCCCTTTTGCGCCTTGGGAAAGAAAAAGGAGATGTTCGCCATCGACGATGCGAAGTTGCCGCCGCCCAACCCGCACAGCAGTGCGAGCGTGAGGAAGATCCAATAGGGTGTTTCGGGATTTTGCACCGCGAAGCCCATGCCAACGGCCGGAATAGCCAGCGACCACGTCGTCAGTGTTGTCCACAACCGGCCGCCGAAGATCGCGGGCATGAACGAGTAGAAGACCCGGAGCGTGGCCCCCGACAATCCGGGCATCGAAGCCAGCCAGAACAATTGCTCGTTGGTGAATGCGAAGCCCACCGCTGGAAGCTTGGCGACTACCACAGACCATACCATCCAGACCGCGAACGACAGCAACAGGCACGGGACCGAGATCCACAGATTGCGCTGGGCAATCGCGCGCCCGGAACTCTCCCAGAATGTCTGATCCTCGGGGCGCCAGTCCTGGATAGCACCGGCCCCCGCCAGCGCGCCCTGTTGCGCCGGTCCGTGGATTGGTTGCATTTCGGGCAACTCGGGCAAGGTGCGCATGGCAACACCCGCCTCCTGTGCCGTACGCTCCATGGTCCGGATCGTCAGATGCATCCACACCAACGACACCGATACGATGGCAAACATCAGCCAGAAACAGCTCTGCCAGACGCCGGTCAGGTCGTTGAGTGCGCCGAACGCGATGGGTAACACGAAACCACCCAGGCCGCCGACCAGCCCAACCACGCCACCAACCGCGCCGACACGCCCCGGGTAATACACCGGAATATGCTTATAGACCGCCGCCTTGCCGAGGCTCATGAAAAAGCCAAGGACAAAGGCGACCACAATGAAGCCGGTGATGCTCAACCGGGTCGAGAACGCAACAGGACCACGAATCCCTTCCATCACATATTGCGTCGGTGGATAGGACAGGATGAACGTGCAAATGACGGCGCCAATGAAAGTCCAGTACATGATTCGCCGCGCGCCGTACTTGTCGGACAGGTGGCCGCCATAGGGGCGGAAAAGGGAAGCCGGCAGCGAATACAGCGCACCAATCATACCGGCCGTTGTGATGTCGAGCCCATAGACGCCGATCAGATAGCGCGGCAGCCACAATGCCAGTGCGACAAAGCCGCCAAAGACGAAGAAATAATACAGCGAGAAGCGCCACACCTGGACATTCTTCAGCGGCTCCAGCATCGCTGCCACGGATTCAGGTTTTTGGCCTGAAGCGCGACGCCGCTCGAGGTCCGGGTCGTCCTTTGTCAGCAGAAAAAACAGGATTGCCGTTACCGCGAGCACGCCGGCCCACACGAACGCGACCATGTGCCAACCGTATGTGACCATTACGGTCGGTGCCGCGAATTTGGTGACCGCCGCACCCACGTTGCCGGCGCCGAAGATGCCAAGCGCGGTGCCCTGCCGCTCTATCGGGAACCATCGCGCCACATACGCGATGCCGACGGAGAACGATCCGCCCGAGATGCCGACGCCCAGGGCAGCGAGCAAATAGGTTGGATAATCGTACGCGTACGTCAAAAGCGCGGTCATAACCGCGGCCGATAGCATGGTCAGAACAAAGACGACGCGGCCGCCGTACTGATCCGACCAGATGCCGAGAATAAGGCGGATCAACGATCCGGTCAGGATCGGTGTGCCAACAAGAAGGCCGAACTGCGTATCGCTAAGCCCCAGATCCTTCTTGATCTGAATGCCGATGATCGCGAAAATCGTCCACACCGCGAAGCAAACGGTGAACGCGAAGGTGGACAACCAGAGGGCACGCCTTTGGTCGGAAGGATTGACCGTCATACTCGTCATGTCCGCACCTCTTCGTTAATGCGCCTGTTGCGTGCCGCCGTCATGGCGAAGCCCTCTCGCGTGACAGCGGATCGATCATTTCAATGCCGTCGATCAGCGGATCCAGCTGGAACCGCTGACGCGCGGCTGTCTGGTCCTCAATGGTCACGAGGTCGCCGTCCACGCGGATTCCGTGCCGGGCGATCGCGGCCAATGTACGGGAAAACGTCTCTCGTGTCATTTGGAGTTGCGATGCAATCAAACGCTTTTCCAGCGGCAGCTTCATCGGCTCATGCGGCCGGGCTTCCATGGCCAAACGCAGGAGATAGCAACCGACACGTTCTTCGGCGGAACGCAGTCTCACGTTCTTGGCTTGCTTGACCTGGCGCCGGAACTGCGCGGCCTGACAGGCGAGAAGCGCAAGGCAGAGCGCGTGGTCCGACACAACCGCGCGCCGAAGCGTCTCCGCCTGAACCATGACCAAATGGGCCTCATCCAGGATACGGGCACGAAGCAAATAGGGCTGATGGCACAGCACAGCCGCTGGCAGCAGAAAGTCGGGTGCTCGCACGATTTCGATGAGCGCTTCTTCCTTCCCGCGAGTCCCGAGAAGCTCCACGCTGCCCGCGGCCAGAAAAATGGCGAAGCTTGGGATTTCTGCCTGCTCGAACAACAGGCTTCCGGCGGGTACGCGGTGGAATATCGCCTGTGCGGCGAGCCAATCGAGCATCTCATCCGATACCCCGCGGAGCCACGGTGCGAGACCAAGCGCCGCGCGTGCCAACAACGGTGGAGCGTTTTCATCTTCTTCGCGCGATACGCCTAACGCCACTGGGCCAGGCCCCCTGTTGTAAATGTGATCTAAGTCACGTTATCCAAGGCGATGAATCACGCCGATGCATTGATCTAGGTCAATGTAACGCATGTCGGCCTCGGATATCGTCGACCCAACGATCCACCGGCATGGGACAGCTAGATTCGTGCCAATTGACGGGAACCCATGATGAGCCACTTTCTGGACCGGCTGACCTTCTTCAAGAAGCAGGTCGGCACGTTTTCCGACGGTCACGGCATCGTCACCAATGAACCTCGGGGCTGGGAGGACGGCTATAGGAAGCGCTGGCAGCACGATAAAATCGTGCGCTCGACTCACGGGGTGAACTGCACCGGTTCCTGTTCCTGGAAGATTTACGTCAAGGGCGGCATCGTCACCTGGGAGACGCAGCAGACCGACTATCCGCGCACCCGCCCCGATCTGCCCAATCATGAACCACGCGGTTGCGCGCGGGGCGCCAGCTACTCTTGGTACCTATATTCCGCCAATCGTGTGAAGCATCCGCTGGTCCGTGGTCACCTGCTCAAACTGTGGCGCGAGGCGCGGGCCACTTTAACCCCGGTCGCTGCCTGGGCATCCATCGTCGAGGACCCGGCCAAACGCGCCAGCTATACCAGCAAGCGCGGCCTCGGGGGCCTGATCCGCGCCACGTGGGCTGAGGTGAACGAGATCATCGCTTCCGCCAACGCCTATACGGTCAAGAAGCATGGCCCGGACCGCGTCATTGGCTTCTCGCCCATCCCGGCCATGTCGATGGTCTCCTACGCCGCCGGTTCCCGCTACCTGTCCTTGCTCGGCGGCGTCTGCATGAGCTTCTACGACTGGTATTGCGATCTTCCCCCGGCCAGCCCGATGACCTGGGGCGAGCAGACCGACGTCCCGGAGAGCGCCGACTGGTATAACGCCGGTTACCTGATGATCTGGGGTTCCAACGTCCCGCAGACGCGCACCCCGGATGCGCATTTCTATACCGAGGTGCGTTACAAAGGGACCAAGAGCGTCGTGGTCTCCCCCGATTACGCCGAGGCCACCAAGTTCGCGGATCTGTGGCTGCACCCGAAGCAAGGCACCGATGCCGCGCTGGCATTGGCCATCGGTCATGTGATCCTGCGCGAATACTACCTGAACCGTACCGTTCCCTATTTCGACGATTATGCCCGCCGGTACACGGACCTGCCGATGCTGGTCCGTCTGGTGCGCCAAGGCGATGGCTACGTGCCGGAGCGCCAGCTGCGAGCGGAGGACTTCGCCGACAATCTCGGCGAGACCAACAATGCCGCCTGGAAAACCATGGCATTCGATGAAAACGGCCAGCCGGTTGTGCCGTTAGGATCGGTCGGGTTCCGCTGGGGGCAGGACGGAAAGTGGAATCTGGAGGCCAAGGAAAGCAGTGGGCGCGAGGTTGCACTCAAGCTGACACTGGCTGGCGACAATCCGACGGCGGCGGTCAACTTCCCTTATTTCGGCGGACTGGCCACCAACGGCTTCAAGGCGACGGATCATGCCGATGTGCTGACAAGGAACGTCCCGGTTCGCAGCCTGGCGCTTAAAGACGGCGATACCTTGGTCACCACGGTGTTCGACCTGATGTGCGCCAATTACGGCCTCGACCGTGGATTAGGCGGCGACAACGTCGCCACCGATTACGATGAGGACGGGCCGTTCACCCCCGCCTGGGCCGAAAACATCACCGGAGTGCCGCGCGAGCATATCATCCACGTGGCCAGGGAGTTCGCCACCAATGCGGAAAAGACCAATGGCCGATCCATGGTTATCCTGGGTGCCGGGCTGAACCATTGGTACCACATGGACATGGCCTATCGCGGTATCATCAACATGCTGGTGTTCTGCGGCTGTATCGGACAATCCGGCGGCGGTTGGTCGCATTATGTCGGCCAGGAGAAATTGCGGCCCCAGACGGGCTGGGCACCGATCGCGTTCGGTCTGGATTGGATAAGGCCGCCGCGCCATCAGAACAGCACCTCCTTCTTCTATGCCCACACCGACCAGTGGCGTTACGAGACGCTCGACGTGGCAGAGATCCTGTCGCCAACAGCGCCGGACGGAGATTGGAGCGGCAGCCTGATCGATTACAACGTGCGTGCGGAGCGCATGGGATGGCTGCCATCCGCGCCGCAACTGAAGCAGAATCCTCTGACCATCGCGGCGCAGGCGAAAGCCGCCGGGCTCGAACCGAAGGATTACGTCGCCAAAGCGGTTCAGTCGGGCGAGCTCGAACTATCGTGCCACGATCCCGACGATCCGGCCAATTGGCCACGCAATATGTTCGTTTGGCGTTCGAACCTGCTTGGCTCGTCCGGCAAGGGTCATGAGTATTTCCTGAAGCACCTACTTGGTACAAGCAATGGCCTGCTGGGCAAGGACCTCGGCAGCGAAGGGCGCGAAAAGCCGCGGGAAGTGGCGTGGCACGACAAGGCGCCGGAAGGTAAGCTGGATCTGCTGGTGACGCTGGATTTCCGCATGTCCACGACCTGCGTGTACTCCGACATCGTGTTGCCGACCGCGACCTGGTACGAGAAAAACGACCTCAACACATCCGACATGCATCCCTTCATCCATCCGCTGACCGCGGCGGTGGATCCCGCCTGGGAGGCTCGGACCGACTGGCAAATCTACAAGGACATCGCGCGGAAATTCTCCGAGATAGCGCCGGAAGTGCTTGGCCAGGAGACCGACGTTGTTCTGACACCGGTGCTGCATGATACCGCCGGCGAGATCGCGCAGCCATACGACGTCAGCGACTGGAAGCGCGACGGCACGACGCCCATCCCGGGACGCACCATGCCGGCAGTGACGGTCGTCCAGCGCGATTATCCTGGTCTCTACGCGCAGTTCACCTCGATCGGACCTCTCCTGGAGAAGGTGGGCAACGGTGGTAAGGGCATCGGCTGGAATACCGATCACGAGGTCGAATTCCTGCGGGCACTGAATGGCAAAACTGCTGCCGGCCAGCCGCGCCTGGAGACCGACATTCACGCCATCGAGGCCATTCTGAGCCTGGCACCCGAAACGAACGGTGAGGTGGCGGTCAAGGCCTGGGAGGCGTTGGGCCGCAAGACCGGCCTCGACCATACCCATCTGGCACGACCGAAAGAGGACGAAAAAATCCGCTTCCGCGACGTTATCGCGCAACCGCGAAAGATCATCTCCTCGCCCACCTGGTCGGGCATCGAGAGCGACAAGGTTTGCTACAACGCGGGATATACCAACGTTCACGAACTGATACCGTGGCGGACGTTGACCGGACGCCAGCAGCTTTATCAGGACCATCTGTGGATGCGAGCCTTCGGTGAAGGCCTGGTCACCTGGCGGCCGCCGGTCGACACCAAGGCCACGGCGAAAATCCAGGGACAGCATGGCAACGGCAACCCCGAGATCGTGCTGAACTTCATTACGCCGCACCAGAAATGGGGCATCCACAGTACTTACACCGATAACCTGTTGATGCTCACCCTCAGCCGGGGTGGACCTTGCGTGTGGATCAGCGAGACCGACGCCAAGAAGGTCGGCATCGTCGATAACGACTGGATCGAAGCCTACAACACCAATGGCGCTTTGGTCGCACGCGCGGTTGTGTCGCAGCGGGTCAATCCCGGCATGGTCATGATGTACCATGCGCAGGAGAAGATCGTGAACGTGCCGGGCAGCGAGGTGACGGGACAGCGCGGCGGCATCCACAACTCCGTGACCCGGGCCGTGTTGAAACCGACCCATATGATCGGCGGTTACGCGCAGCAGTCCTACGGCTTCAACTATTACGGCACCGTCGGCAGTAACCGGGATGAGTTCATCGTGATCCGGCGCATGAACAAGGTCGATTGGATGGATGGCACCGCGCCCACCATGCAGAAGGAGACCGTGGCATGAAAATCCGAGCGCAAATCGGAATGGTGCTGAACCTCGATAAGTGTATCGGGTGCCATACTTGCTCCGTCACCTGCAAGAACGTCTGGACCAGCCGCGAAGGCGTCGAATACGCTTGGTTCAATAACGTCGAGACGAAACCCGGCGTGGGCTACCCCAAGGATTGGGAGAACCAGAAGCGCTGGAAAGGCGGCTGGAAGCGGAAGGCAAACGGATCCATCGAGCCGCGTATCGGCGCGAAATGGCGCGTCCTGGCCAGTATCTTCGCCAACCCCGACCTGCCGGAGATCGACGACTACTACGAACCGTTCACCTTCGATTACGCCCACTTGCAGACGGCACCGGACGGCAAGGTCATGCCGACGGCCCGCCCGCGTTCGCTGATCAGCGGCGAGCGCATGGAGAAGATCAAGTGGGGCCCGAACTGGGAGGAAATCCTGGGCGGAGAATTCAAGGGCCGGTCTCAGGACTCGAACTTCGAAAATGTGCAGAAGGACATTTACGGGCAGTTCGAAAACACCTTCATGATGTATCTGCCGCGCCTGTGTGAGCATTGCCTCAACCCCACCTGCGTCGCGGCATGCCCATCCGGCGCCATCTACAAGCGGGAGGAAGACGGCATTGTTCTGATCGATCAGGATAAGTGCCGGGGCTGGCGCATGTGCGTGTCCGCCTGCCCCTACAAGAAGGTTTATTACAACTGGTCGTCCGGCAAATCGGAAAAATGCACCTTCTGCTTCCCGCGCATCGAGGCGGGCCTGCCGACCGTGTGTTCGGAAACCTGTGTCGGGCGCATCCGGTATCTCGGCGTGGTGCTGTATGACGCCGATCGCATTCAGGAAGCGGCGTCCACACCGAACATCGAGGACCTCTACGAGGCGCAGTTGAAGGTTTTCCTCGATCCATCCGATCCCGCGGTGCAGGCGCAGGCGCGTGCCGATGGGATTTCCGAGGCATGGCTCGAAGCGGCCAGGCATTCGCCGGTGTGGAAAATGGCTATGGATTGGAAGATTGCCTTCCCGCTCCATCCGGAATACCGCACCTTGCCGATGGTCTGGTACGTGCCGCCATTGTCGCCAATCCAGGCGGCCGCGGCCAAAGGTGCTCTTGGCGAGGTCGGTGGTATGCCGGATGTGGAATCCTTGCGTATCCCGATGGAATATCTGGCGAACCTGCTGACAGCCGGGCGCACCGGGCCCATCCATCTCGCGCTGCAGCGCATGCTGGCCATGCGGGCCTATATGCGGTCGAAGACGGTTGACGGGGTCATCGACGACGGCATCGCGGCGCATGTGGGCCTGTCCGGCAGCGATATCGAGGACATGTATCAGTTGATGGCCATCGCCAATTACGAGGATCGCTTCGTCATTCCGACGGCGCACCGCGAAACCGGCGAGGATACCTTCGAACTGCGCGGGTCCTGCGGCTTCTCCTTCGGCGAAGGCTGCGGCACCAGCAAGACCGGCTTCGACCTGTTCGCGGGTGCCAAGCCGAGAACCAAGACCCCGATGGAGGTGGAATAATGGCCCGCACATATCGGGCGCTGGCCGCCCTGCTGTCCTATCCCACCGAGGCATTGCAGGCCGCCACCGGTGAGATCGCCACGGTGCTGGCGGAAGAGGGCATTATCGCAGGCCCCCAGCTGGCGGCGGTCCGCGTTTTCCTGAACGAGGTATCGAGTACCGACATCTATGAGCTACAGGCCCGCTACTTCGCGCTATTCGACCGCAGCCGGACACTCTCGTTGCATCTGTTCGAACATGTGCACGGCGAAAGCCGTGATCGTGGACAGGCGATGGCCGACCTGATCGCGCTCTATGAAAGCCACGGACTCGAAATGGCAGCCGACGAGTTGCCGGATTTCCTGCCCCTGTTCCTGGAATTCCTATCGCTCCTGCCGGACCAGGAGGCTCGGTCGATGTTGACCGAACCCGCCGGCATCCTGCGCGCGCTGACCGATCGCCTTGCCGCCCGCAACACCGGTTACATGGCGGTGATGGCGGCGCTCGCGGATATCGCGGCCGCGCCGGCTGTGGCGATGTCGGATATCCCCGAGGAGGATCCCGACGACCTCGAAGCCATGGACGCCGCCTGGGAAGAGGCCGCCGTGCGGTTTGGTCCAGGCGAAGCAATCGACGCCTGCGGTACGGACCGGTTGCGCACCCAAATCCGGGCAGGACAGCGAGACGCACGACAAGCCGCGGCAGCCTAAGGAATTGAGATCATGAACGCCTGGCTGAATAACGCCTTTTTTGGCTGGTATCCCTACGTCGCACTGACCGTGTTCCTGCTCGGCAGCCTGCTGCGCTTCGATCATTCGCAATATACCTGGCGAACCGGTTCCAGCCAGCTGCTGCGGCGCAAGCAGATGATGTGGGGATCGAACCTCTTTCACGTCGGCATTTTGGCCATTTTCGGTGGCCATCTGGTTGGTCTGCTGACCCCGGTTGTCGTGTTCGACACGCTTGGTATCAGCCACACCTTCAAGCAGCTTCTGGCAATGGGGGTTGGTGGCGTGGCTGGTGTGGCCTGCTGGATCGGCATCGCGCTGCTGGCGCACCGGCGGCTGTACGACCCTCGCATCCGTAATACCTCCAGCGGTGCCGATACCGGGATACTGTTGTTGCTGTGGGCGCAGCTGACGCTCGGGCTGGGCACCATCTTTGTCTCGGCGAACCATCTCGACGGCCATGAAATGCTGAAATTCATGGGGTGGGCACAGGGCATTGTCACACTCAATCCCGGCGCCTCGGTCCTGATCGCGGACGTCCATCCGATCTTCAAATGCCATCTGCTGCTCGGCATGACGATGTTCCTCGTCTTCCCGTTCACCAGGTTGGTACACGTCTGGAGCGCGCCGGTCTGGTATCTCGGCCGCAAAGGTTACCAGGTGGTGCGCACAACCCGCCCCGTGACCATTCAGCCGAATGCCAAGGGGGACAATTAAGCCATGCGCATCGACACCATGAGATCGTCGGCGCCGACCATTGTGGTCGTTAACGAGGCGGTCATCGCCAGCGCCGACATCGCTCGGGAGGTTCAGAACCATCGGGGTGGGTCGCCGGTATCCGCCTGGGAAGCGGCAACACGCGCCTTGGTCGTACGCCAACTCCTGTCCCAACGTGCCCGGGCACTCGGGATTGTCGCCGAGCCACGCAGCGAGAACAGCTTACGGGAAACGGAGGAGGAAGCGTCCATCCGAATGCTGCTCGAGGCGGAGGTCAAAACGCCAACAGCCCGCGAGGAGGACTGCTTCCGGTACTACCAGTCCAACCTCGAACGGTTCCGGAGCCCGGATCTTTATGAACCGGTGCATATTCTGTTTAAAGCCGTTCAGAACGATCCAACCGCCTATGATCGTGCCGTCGAGCGCGCCGAGGCCGTACTGGCGGAGGTGCGGCAGGCTCCCGACCGCTTCGAAAGTATCGCCCGCGCACTGTCCGATTGCCCATCCGCGGCGGATGGCGGCCGGCTCGGGCAGGTCACTGAAGGCGACACGACACCCGAGTTCGAGATGGCCCTGCGGTCTCTTGAACCTGGCGAAATTTGCCCGACCGTCGTCCGCACACGTTACGGCGTTCATATTCTTCGTCTGGACCGGAAGGTCGCGGGAACCACGCTACCATTCGAACAGGTCCACGAACGCATTGCTTCCTATCTGGAGGCATACGCATCGCGCCGCGCGGCGGCACAGTATATCGCGCTGTTGGCCGGGCAAGCCCGGATCAGCGGCTTCGACATGACCGGCGCCTCATCACCGCTCGTTCAGTAGGCCACGGCGATGCTGGGCAACATTCTGGGCGGCTTGACCAATCCCAGTGCGGCGGAGGAGGTCCTTGCCGCCATCGGCGACAAAGCCTTGCTCGAAAGGGTCAAAAGCGCGGCTGCCACGGCTGGCGTCGGTCCCGGGACCTTCGTCGCATCGACTGTCCGGCACCTCATCGATCATGCCAGCGACGATGTCTGGTTGGATCTGGTCGGCAAGATGGCGAATTCGCCGCGGCCGGGCGTTGTCGCCCTACAGGCTCTTCTTGCCCGCGCATTCCCCCACCTTTGATACCATGAACCCCATCACCGCGCTTGTTTACACAAACAGTTCGTCGGCCGATCGGACGTTGCGCTGCTTGGTACGGAGCCTTGAGGCCGAGGGGCTGCGGTTGGCCGGCGTCGTCCAAAAGGACATCGCCCGAGCCGGCCGCGGGCACTGCGAGATGGTTCTCGAAAGCCTCTCTGGAGGAGAGACAATCGTCATCTCCCAGGACCGCGGCCCCCAGGCGCGCGGCTGCCATTTGGTGGTGGGCGAGTTGCTAAGAGCGATGCAAATCGTCGCAGAGGCCTTGGAGAACACGGTGGACCTTCTGATTCTCAATAAATTTGGGAAGACTGAGGTAAAAGGTGGGGGCTTTCGCGACCTGATCGTGCAGGCCGTGGAGCAGGGCGTACCTGTCCTGGTCGGCGTGCCCCGGCGAAATCTTGAGAGTTGGCGGAGCTATGCGGGTAGCTTGGCGTGCGAGATCGATCTCGACGCCCTGGAACCGGCACAACCGGCGACCATCCTCAGGCTGTTCAATATGGCCGCCGCTTCGGAGAGACAGGTCCGTGGATGTATCAATGCCATCGGATGAGCAGATGTCGCCTGGGACAACAATGCAATGAGCCCCAGGGTTCCAATATCAACCCGGAGGAAGGGGAACATGGCGCTTTTCTCCAATGGCTTCCGGCCCTTCTTTCTTTTGGCGGGACTCTGGGCACCTATCGGCGTCGGACTTTGGGTTTTGTCTCTCACCGGAGTTGACATGCCCGATGGTCCGTTGCCGCTGGTACGGTGGCACGCCCATGAATTGCTGACGGGTTTTGTCGGTGCGGCGATGATCGGGTTCCTGACGACCGCGGTTCCGAACTGGACCGGCCAACGCAGCTATGCGGGGCCGCGGCTGATGGGCCTGGTCGTCCTGTTCGCCGCGGCCCGGCTGGCGCTGCTGCCCGGCTCGCCCATGCCGATCGGCCTTGCCGCCCCGCTGGCGCTTGCCGCCCTGCCGGCCGCGCTTCTGCTGGTTCTTCCGGCGCTGATCAAAGCAGGTATGAAGCGGCTTTTCCTGCCGCCCGCGATAATCCTGGCCTTCTGGGTCGGGGACCTTCTGATGCTGGGCGATGCCGCGGGTTGGTGGAATCCGGAGACCTGGGCAACCGGCCAGATGCTGGCCGCCAATGTTGCGATGTTGCTCGTCGGGTTGCTCGGCGGCCGGGTGATCCCGTCGTTCACGCTGAATGCGCTGCGCAAGGCTGCCCAGCCCGTGGAACCAAAGCCCCTCCCGGGCGTGGATCGCGCGGCAATGGTCGCCCTACTGGCGGTCGCAATCGTAGATCTGATGATGCCCGGCACCGAAGTGGCGGGCGGCGTCGCTGTTGTGGCAGCCATCCTGCTGGCGATACGCCTGTCGCGTTGGTTCGGGTTGCGCACAATCGGCCAACCCATTTTGTGGGTCCTTCATCTCGCGTACGGTCTGCTGCCGCTGGCGTTGGGCATCAAGGCGGTATGGCTGCTGACCGGTGCGGCCTGGGCGACGAACTGGCTGCATGTACAGACAGCGGGGGTGTTGTCACTGATGATCGTCGCGATGATGACCCGCGTAGCACTCGGACACACCGGGCGTGCCTTGGTCGCTGCTCCTGCCACGGTGGGGGCCTATGTTACGCTGCTTCTGGCGATGCTGGCACGCGTGTTCGGGCCGGTATGGAGCAGCGATGCGCTGACCCCCCTCATTATCGCGGCGGTCTTATGGGTCGTGGGCTTCGCTTTATTCCTGGTCGTGTATGTCCCAATTTTGATCGGGCAGCGTGCCGACAACAAATCAGGCTGAATTCAGTACAGCGTTTAGCCTCGGACAAAAGGCCAAGGAACGGACCGTCGAGGGTCTCTGGGACGGGATTGGTAAGCTGCTGGATGAATTTTCCAGCCAGGAATGCCAGAACGACCTCACCCACCAGGGGGAAGTGTCAACATGATCGGAAAATGCTCTAAGCATTAACTGCGGTGTTGGCCTGAACAAGGTCGTGGGTGGCGGTGAGAGAGCGTGCCACCGGTCAATGCCAAGGAAGGTCCGCCGAAGGCCGCCGGCCGGTGCGGGGGCTTAGGGGGCGCGTGCGGGGGGTGTCCGTTTGCCGCATTGCTCTCACGAAAGTCTTGCCTCGATGGCGTGTGGCATGATAAGAACATAAAATGAACGAACTTCATGCCGCGGCTTGTCTCCGCCGTTCCCCTGTCGCCGCGACCATCGCGGCCCGATCCATCACCATGGCCTGGCCGACGGTCGCTGGGAGCCAGCATGCCCCTCCCACGCCGGTGTCCGCCCTGAAATGGTCGACCTGCCTGACCTCGGGGCCGGTTATTCCCGCGACGGGGTTGGATCGGAAGGCGCCGCTGTTTCAAGGCACTGCGATGCTGATGGGGTTGCACGACACCACACGGAGTCCGGTAGTTGCGGCGCACCCTCGGACAACGCGCCATGAGGCCGGCTTGTCCAGGGAGTCCACAGACCGCTCGCGCGCTCCGCTCCGCTTGCCGCTTGAGAGCGCTTCGCTCCGCGCGCGAGCAACCGACGGACTACCTGGACAAGTCTCCGCCGGGGGCGAAACAAGGGGATCGTTGCAACAAGGGGGCCCAGAATTCGGTGTCGCCGGTGGACCAGTTTTCAATGTCGTTTGACAGGGGCACCACTCAAACCGCACAGACGTCCATGCAACGTGGGGCGATGCCGATGCCCCGGCGTTTGAACACCGATTGTCCCGGGGGTCGTTCGCGGCGGGGTGCGGGCGGGGGTCCTCGGGCCACGCCCGAGGATGACGGATTGAGGGGGCGGGGCACCACTCAAACCGCACAGATGTCCATGCAACGTGGGGCGATGCCGATGCCCTGGCGTTTGACCGCCGATTGTCCCGGGGGTCGTTCGCGGCAGGGTGCGGGCGGCGGTCCTCGGGTCACGCCCGAGGATGACGGATTGAGGGGGCGGGGCACCACCCG
>CAIYDT010000252.1 GCA_903924985.1 uncultured Acetobacteraceae bacterium | reverse complement strand
TTCTTCGTCACATGGCTATCAACGCAATGCAGAAAGAAGGATCAAAAGGCTCCTTGCGAGGCAAGTTCAAGCGAGCCGGTTGGAACGACGCCTATCTCACCCGTCTTTTGGCGCTCTTCTGAAATGCGATTGCCCTGCATCCGCACGCCTGGTCTCTTGACACCTCGTCGACATGACCTAAAATTGCCACTGGTCAAACCTTAGTCCGCGTGATTTCGGGATAGTCAACTTCGCGGATATTCGGCGTGCGCACAATCGCCCGGCACTACACGTTTTAGCGATACGCGCTGCGTGTAGACAGTTGCAGTTATGCCCGGTGTGGCGGGGCCGAACTAACCGCCGCCAATTTTAGGAATCAGCACGATCTCGCTACCCGGCCGCAGCTCGGCCCCATAGGCATCCTGAAAAATCTCGCCGTCGATCGCGACGGCCATACTTTCCTCAATTTGGGTTCCCAGACCTGGAAAACGCTTTTCCAATTCCAGGATCAGGCGGCGGAAGCTGGTCGCCTCCACCTCGAACTCCGTGATTCCACCGGTCAAACCGAGGGAAGCGGAGCCCGAGGAGAGGACAACCTTAGGCACTTAGCCGGCGGCGTCGAGCGCCGCCCGGATCTTCGGGGGCGACATGGGAAGGTCAGGCATGCGGAGCCCGATGGCACCCTTGATGGCGTTGGAAATCGCTGCCATCGGAGGAATGATCGGCACTTCGCCCACACCGCGCGCCCCGAAGGGATGGCGGGGGTTCGGCACTTCGACCAGCACGGCTTCAATCATCGGCAGGTCGGAGGCGACCGGGCAGCGATAATCCAGGAAGCCCGGATTCTCCATCAAGCCCTTGTCGTTGTAGATGTATTCCTCGTTCAGCGCCCAGCCGATGCCTTGCGCGGCACCGCCCTGGATCTGGCCTTCGACGTAGCCGGGATGGATGGCCTTGCCGACGTCCTGGACCGCCGTGTACCGAACGATCGTGACGTGCCCGGTTTCCTTGTCCACCGCCACGTCGCAGATATGCGCGCCGAAGCCAGCACCCGCGCCCTGGGCGTTGACCGACACTTCCGCGCTGATCGGACCGCCGGTCCGGCCTTGCTTCGAGGCGATGGCGGCCAGATCCAGCGGTTCGAACGCGCCGGCGTTGGTGCCGGCGGGAACTGCCTGTCCGTCTTTCCATTCCACCGCATCGACCGGGATGTCCCAGGTCTGGGCCGCGCGGGCCTTCAGCTGCTCCACGACCTTTTCGGTCGCCTGCGTCACCGCCATGCCGGTGGCGAAGGTCACGCGCGACCCGCCGGTCAGGAAGGTGAAGCCGATGGACGCCGTGTCGGCCACGATGGCACGTACCTTGGAGACCGGAACGCCCAACACTTCCGCCGCCATCATGCCCATGGAGGCACGCGAACCGCCGATGTCCGGGCTGC
The DNA here is from genome assembly GCA_903924985.1 of uncultured Acetobacteraceae bacterium. Classification (GTDB taxonomy): domain Bacteria; phylum Pseudomonadota; class Alphaproteobacteria; order Acetobacterales; family Acetobacteraceae; genus Rhodopila. Next base: position 1,641 of record CAIYDT010000252.1, on the reverse strand, counting down.
CGGTCGCCACCATGACGGTGCCATCTTCATTGATGTGCACGGTCGCGGAGGACTCGCCGCCGATGTTGAACCAGAAGCCCACGGCGAGACCGCGCCCGTGACCCTCGGCCAGCGGGGCCTTCCAGTGCGGGTGGGCTTTGGTCGCTTCCAACACCTGCGTGAAGCCGATGTTGGTGTGGGTCGGGCCGTAATGGGTCTTGGTGCCGTTGACCGCCGCGTTCTTTTCACGCAGCGCCAGCGGATCCATGCCCAGTTTGCGAGCCAGATCGTCCACGGCGCATTCCACCGCGAAGGAGCTGATCGGCGCACCGGGGGCGCGGTAGGCCGCGACCTTCGGGCGATTGGACACCACGTCGTAGCCCAGCACATCGATGTTCGGGATGTCGTACATCGCGAGGCCGCACATGGCGCCCGGCCCGATCGGCGATCCGGCGAAGGCACCCGCCTGGAACTTCAGCACCTGCTGGGCGGCGACGATGGTGCCGTCCTTTTTGGCACCGAGCTTAACGGTGACGGACGCACCGGAGGTCGGGCCTGAACCGCGGAACACTTCCTCCCGCGTCATCTGCATCTTCACCGACTTGCCCGCCTTGCGCGACAGGGCAACGGCCACCGGCTCCAAATAGATCAGCGTCTTGCCGCCGAAGCCGCCGCCGATTTCCGCCGGATTGACACGGATGTTCGCCATGTCGATCCCAAGCAGCTTCGCCGTATAGGCTCGGATCATGAAATGACCCTGGCTGGAGGCGTGGATCGTGACCTGCCCGTCGGCGTTATAGGTCGCGAGGCAGGCGTGCGGCTCGATATAGGCCTGATGCACCGGTTTGGTGGTGTAGCTGCCCTCGAAGATGACCTCGGCATCCTTGAAGCCGGCGGCGATGTCGCCTTTCTTGAAAGTCACGACCTTCGCGATATTGGACGGCTTGGTCGGCGTCGGGTTCACCCCGGCGGTGAACATGTCGTCATGCAGGACCGGGGCGCCGTCCTTCATCGCGTCGTCGACGTCTATGACGTGCGGCAGCACCTCATACTTGACGTCGATCAGGTCCAGCGCCGCGTCGGCGATCGCCGGCGTGGCCGCGGCGACGGCCGCGAGGGCATGGCCCTCATACAGCACCTTGCCACGCGCCATGATATTCAACGACAAGTCGCGGAAGTTCATCGGGCCTTCGCCAACGAACGCCTCTTCGTTGGCGATGATCGGGAAGTCGGCCGAGGTGACGACGGCATGCACGCCCGGCAAAGCTTCCGCCTTGCTGGTGTCGATCGACACGATGCGCGCATGCGCATGCGGGGAGCGCTTGATCTTGCCCCACAGCATGCCAGCGGCTCGGGTGTCGGCGGCGAATACCGCGCGGCCCGTAACCTTATCCACCCCATCTGGACGGATGGGGCGGGTTCCGACGACCTTCAGGTCGCTGGAGATGTAATTCATTTAGACAGTCTCCCCTCGCATGACGGCGGCTGCATCCATGACGGCGCGGATAACCTTGTCGTAGCCCGTGCAGCGGCAAAGATTGCCGGCCAGCCAATACCGGGTTTCGGTCTCGGTCGGGTTGGGGTTCACATCCAGCAGCGCCTTGGTGGCGACGATCAGGCCGGGGGTGCAGAACCCGCATTGCAGCGCGGCATGCTCCAGGA
>CAIYDT010000251.1 GCA_903924985.1 uncultured Acetobacteraceae bacterium | reverse complement strand
TCGCGCAGAGCGGCGAAGTGATCCAAAAGAGTGCCGCTGACCGGGGTCGCCATGGGAAGCCCTCCATTCATGAGGCTCCCTACGAATCGAACTTTCAGCCGCGCCGGAAGATACCCCCCCTCAATTCAAGCGATTGCCCTGCCCGCCGCGACCAGGCGGTGGCCCATCGAGAAGCGGCGGCTGAAAACGAGGCTAAGCGTTCCGGCTGACATGGCGCGGGGTCTAACACAGATTGGCAGCGGATTGGCGAGCCTCCCCGCCGCTTCTCTTCAGGTCAGGCCGCGAGTGGTCTCCAACGGCACCGGATCGTCCGCCGGCACCACGCAGAGTAAGAACGAAGCGGACATATCGTGTGCCGCGTACGCGTAGCATGCGTTGGGGTTGACAGGAGCCCCAGACCAGCCGGCTGATGCACGGCACAGCTCGGTGTTCGATCCTGCCGAATCCACGAGGACCAGTCCCAATGACCGTCGTGCACATGATCGGCAATGCCCATATCGACCCTGTCTGGCTCTGGGGCTGGCAGGCCGGCGTCGATGAGGCGTTGGCCACGCTCTCCGCCGCCGCTGACCGCTGCGACGAATATCCGGATTTCATTTTTACGTGTGGCGAAGCCTGGCTCTATCAGCAGGCCGAACGCCTCCGCCCCGATCTGTTTACGCGGATCCAACGGTTCGTGGCTGAGGGGCGCTGGTTCATCGTCGGCGGGACCTATATCCAACCCGACCTCAATCTGCCCACCGAAATGGCGTTGCGTCGCCAGGTTCGCCATGGCCAAGCGTATTTCCAGGATCGTTTCGCCGTACAACCCCGCATCGGCTACAACGTCGACTGCTTCGGTCATCCCGCGCTTATGCCCGATCTGCTCGCGGAATACGGCTACACCGCCTACGTCCTCGGCCGCCCTGGCCCAAGCCAAATGGATATCCCCTTTGCCGCCTTCCGCTGGCGCGGCGCGGCTGGCGCCGAGATATCGGCCTTTCGTATCGTTGATAGCTATGCCTACAGCCTTCCAGACCTGCGAGCCCACATTATGCAGGCTATGGCGCAGGCCGATCCCGCGCTTGGCCACACCATGTGCTTTTACGGCGTCGGCGATCACGGTGGTGGACCGACAAGGTTACAACTCGACTGGATCCTGGAGCACCGGACAGCATTCGCGGGCATTGAATTGCGCCTGTCCAGCCCTCAGGCGTTCTTCGACGCGATAGCCCCGTACCACCAGTCTCTTCCACTGGTCGAGGGTGAGCTGCAACACTGTTTCCCTGGCTGTTATAGCGCCATGGGCGACATTAAGCGGGCTCAGCGCCATGGCGAGCATCTGCTGGACCAGGCCGAGCGGGCGGTTGTTGCATTGTCAAGCGATCCAGCGGAACGATCCCGCCATCTGGCAAAAATCGATGCCGCCTGGAATGATCTGCTATTCACGGGATTTCATGACATAGTCGCCGGAACCGCGACGCCGACCGCCTGGGCCAGCTGCCGAGCCATGCAGGGTCGTGCCCGCGTTATGGGCGAGGAAGTGGTACTCGATGCCACGCGCCTTTGGGCCCATCGCGCGTTGCCGCCGAGTCACGAGCATCGGATCATTGTGATCAACACTGACGATGTGCCTTATGACGGTTTCGTGGAATGCGAAACCTGGATGGATTTCGAGCTCTGGCAGGATCGGTTTCTTTCGACCATCGACGGTTTGTCGGTCCCATTCCAGCAGGTTCAACCGGATGTGACGCACCGCGTTCCCCGTCTCCTGTTCCGCACGTGCATTCCTCCTGGTGCCGCCACAACCGTGCTGGTGCGCAAAGGGCCTCCGCCGCCAATCCAGGACGTCAGCTGCGACCTTGCTGTTTCTCCCACGCTTCTGGCCAATTCACAGCTTGCGCTGCGGCTTGGTCCGACGGGGATCACCGGTATGGCGTTCGACGGGCGTCCCCTGCTGTCGGCCCGAGGTATTTCTTTGCAGCTGCGCCACGACAACACCGACACCTGGTCAACAGCCACCGACCGCTGGACAGAATCCCTGTCTGCCACCCTCTCAGGTGGCACATGGGAGGTCGAGGAAACAGGCCCGCTACGAGCGGGCGTCTGCATGGAGCATCGGCTTGGCACGTCTCGCTTGCGTTGGACCCTCAGCCTGTTGCGCGACGATCCCCGGGTCTTCATGCGCCTGGAGATCAACTTCGACGAACGCCGTACGCTGCTTCAGCTTGGCATCGACCTGGCCACAACGCCAGTACGCCGCATTGACGCGGTCCCCGGTGGGACTGTCCAGCGCCCGCTCACGCCGGTCGAATATCCGGTGCAGGGTTGGTCTCGGCTGAGCCAGGCGGATGTCGAAATGGCGCTTATCACCCAGGACGCCTACAGCCTGAGCGCGGACGGCAGATCATGGCAATGGACGTTGCTGCGCAGCCCACCGATGGCGTGGCTCGGCGACACTCCGCCGATCGACCATGGCCGCGACACCTACACCGATCAGGGCGTGCACGATCTGAGATTTGCGCTGCATATCGGAACGACACTGCCGGACGCCGCGTTGAACATCGCGGCGCGGCGCATGGCCCAACATCCGATCACATTCGAACGCACCGAAGGGATACGCCGCCCACTTTAGCTGCATTCAACGCCGTCGTAGCTGCAAAGGCGCGCCCGGCAGCCGGCGTCAGGGTTTCACGTGCGGACCCGGGGTGTGACGGCTCTAACGCCCAGTGAAGCGAGCGTGCCGCTTCTCCCGGAATGCCGCGACGCCCTCGGCATGGTCTTCGGTCATTCCGGCACGCTTCTGCATCTGGGCCTCGGTGGCGAGTTGCTGTTCCAGCGTGTTGTCCAGACTGTCCCAAACCATCCGCCGGATCATGCCGAGGGAACGGGGGCCGTTCGCCAGGCCTTGCGCCAGTTCCATCGTCTTCGGCATCAAATCCGCGTCGTCCACCACCCGGTTGATCATGCCCCATCGCAGCGCCGTTTCGGCTGGCAGCCGTTCGGCGAGCAGCGACAATTCCATGGCGCGCGCCATGCCGATCAGGCGGGGCAGGATGTAGGATGACCCGGCATCCGGCACCAACCCGATGCGGGCGAAGGCTTGCAGGAATGACGCCGATTTCGCCGCGATCTTGATGTCGCCGCACAGCGCCAGGCTCATGCCCGCACCGGCGGCGATCCCATTGATGGCGGTGACGATCGGGATGTCCATGTTCCGCAGGCGGATGAGCGTGGGATTGTACCAGGCTTCCAGGTCGCTTTTGACCTCGCCCCGCAATTCGGCGGCGCGGTCGCGCGGCGGCCGGTTCGGGTCGTTCAAATTGGCGCCGGAACAGAAGGCCCGTCCGGCGCCGGTGATGACCAGGCAACGGGCATCGGAGGCATCGACGACGTCCAAGGCTTCCGTCAAATCCTGCTTCAGATAATAACCCAGCGCGTTCAGCACGCTCGGATCGTTCAACGTCATGACGGCGACGTGGTCGTAGTGTTTCAGGCCGATGCGGTCGTGTTTCATGGTCAGATTACCCCCTCGGCTTTAAGCCCTGCCAAATCGCCCTCCGACATTCCCAGCCATTCGCCATAGATCGCGAGGTTATGCTCCCCAACATGCGGGCTGACGGTGGTCGGTATCTTGTCTGTTCCGTGGAACCGCAGCGCGGAATTCGGCAGCACGACGGGATACTCGTAGTCGTAATGATCGACCCACTCCAGCGTGCCGCGCCCGTGCATGTGCGGATCGGTCATCACCTCCTCGATATCGCGTACCGGTGCGCATGGCACTTTAGCCTTGCTGGTGGCAGCAAAGATCTCGGCGCGCGAGGTCACGTTTGTCCAGCCGTTCACGATCGCCTCGGTCTCGGCGTAATGCTCAACGCGGGCGGTGTTGTTGATGAAGCGAGGGTCGTCCTTTAAATCCTCCCGTCCCATGGCGCGCAGGAGGTTCTGCCATTGCCCCTCGGTGACCAGAATGATCGCCACGTACCCGTCCGCGGCTTTGTAGACGTTGTACGGCGCGCGATTGTGGTTGGCGAAGGCGTTGCCCGTTCGCGCCGGGATCTTACGTCCGGCGCGGTGGTACTGATCCAGCACGGTGGCGAGGCACGGATAAACCGCCTCCACCATCGCGACTTCGACCAGACGCCCAACCCCGGTGCGGGCCTGCTCCAGCAGCCCGGTCATCAACGCCGCGTAAAGATGTGCCCCACCGAGAATATCCACATAGGGCGCGCCCGTTCGCAACGGCGGTCCGTCGGCATAGCCGGTGGTGCTCATCACGCCGGAGGCTGCCTGGACGGTAAAATCCATCGCCAGATTGTCGCGGTCCGGCCCCGACAGCCCGAACCCGGTCGCCGAGGCATAGACCATCCGAGGATTGATATCGTGCAGCTCCGAGAAACCGACGCCCAGGCGGTCCATCACGCCCGGCGCGTAATTCTCTACCAGCGCATCGGCCTTCGATACCAGCTTGCGCAGGATATCCTTGCCCTTATCGGACTTCAAATTCAGCGTGATGCCGCGCTTGTTGGCGTTCAGCATCGCCACCGGCATGGATGTTTCCTTGCCCGGCGGCGCCATGAGCCGCAGGCTTTCGCCGCCAGGAGGCTCGATCTTGATCACGTCCGCACCAGCCTTGGCCAGCATGAACGTTGCGTATGGTCCCTGATAGAACTGCGTGAGGTCCAGAATGGTGTATCCGGTCAATGGTGCGTTCGGCATGGTTCAAATTACTCCATCATTCCGTAATGAATCCAACTCGGCCGCTGACAACCCCAGCCACCGGCCGTAAACCTCATCGTTATGCTGCCCGACCCGCGGGCTTGGCGCCGTCGCCGCCACATCGAGCCCGTGCAGCCTCAGCGGGGTCGTCGGCATCACCACATGGCCGAGGTCGGGGTGGTCCACCCATTCCAGCGTACCCCGCTCATGCATGTGCTCATCATGCATCACCTCGCTCACGTCGCGCACCGGCGCCAGCGGAATGCGGAATCTTTGCGCCTGCGCCACAGCCTCATTCTTGGTTAAACTGCCGGTCCAGGCGGCGACGATGGCATTGATTTCGTCCGCGCAGGCGGAGCGGTCGTGCATGGTTCGGAACCGAGGTTCGTCCTTCAAATCAGCGCGTCCCGCGGCATCCAGAATATTGTGCCAATGCCCCTCGGTCCCCGTGTGGATGGCAACGAATCCATCCTTCGCCGGATACACGCCGTACGGCGAAATCGCGCCATTGCCGCCATTGCCGCTGCGCGCTGGAATACGGCCGGTGCGGTTGTACTGTTCCAGCGATCCGGCCAGGGTGTAATAAACCGCCTCCTGCATCGCGATTTCTACCAGCCGACCCTGGCCGGAGCGATCGCGTTCATACAATGCCGTCAGAATGCCCGCGTAAAGATGCGTCCCGCCCATGAAATCCGCGACCGTCACACCCGCGCGCACAGGCGGCCCATCGGGAAATCCCGTGACGCTCATAATCCCGCTCGCTGCCTGCACCGTCAAATCCATCGCCAAATTATCGCGGCTCGGCCCACTCAGCCCATACCCAGTGCCGGATGCGTAAATCAACCGAGGGTTCAAAGCGTGCAGGACCTCCCACCCCACACCCAGGCGGTCCATCGCGCCCGGCCCGAAATTCTCCAGCACGACATCGGCGCGCTTTACCATGTCGAACAGCAATTCCCGACCGCGTGCGGTTTTCAGGTTCAGCGTGATCGCCCGCTTGTTGGCGTTCAGCATCGCGAACGACATCGTGGTCTTCGCACCCGGCGGCGTGCGCTTGCGCAGCGGCTCACCCCCCGGCGGCTCGATCTTGATGACGTTGGCACCGCCTTTGGCCATCAGAACAGTGGCGTAGGAGCCTTGAAAAATTTGCCCGAAATCGAGGACCGTGACGTCGGAGAGGGGGAGGGTCATGATCGTTATCATCCTTGTGCACTTCACGTCATCCTCGGGTCAAGCCCGAGGATGACGGTTTGGGGCTACCTTCCCTTAAACGCAGGCTTCCGCCGTTCTCGCCACGCCTGATGGCTCTCCGCGCGATCTTCCGTCATCTCAAGCACCGCGAATCGGTACAGGTCGGCAAGAACCGCCTCCGGCAGCGGGCTATCCAGCCCCGACCGCAACGACTCCTTCGTGACCCGCACTGCCAGCGGTGGTTGGTCGCAGATATGCAGCGCGACCTCCATCGCTTTGTCCATCAGCTTGTCCGGCGGCACCAGCCATTGTGCCAGGCCGATGCGATACGCCTCCTCCGCCGGCAACGGGAAGCCGTAGGCCAGCCGAGCAGCCATGCCCTTGCCGATCCAGCGGGCGGCGCGGACGGAGCCGCCCTGCGCCGGCATGATGCCAAGGCGGCTTTGCGGCAGGCGCCATTCCGCACGCTCCGACGCCACGATCATGTCGCAGCAATAGGTCACGATGCACCCGATTCCGATCGCGTAGCCGTTCACCGCCGCGACGATGGGCTTGGAGAAATCGGTGACCAGCGCGATCGCGCTGCGTCGCCGCCGCTCCGGCAGTTCGTCCAGGAAGTCCGCCATGGAAGCGTGCGCATGCGTCATCGGGTTCTTCAAATCCGCCCCGGCACTGAACGCGTTCCCGGCGGAGTCGCCGGTCAGAATGACACAGCGGATGTCCTTGTCGGCCTCCAGCTTCGGCAGCCACTCGATAAAGCCCTCATTATACGCGTCGCACCAGGCGTTGCGCGCCTCCGGCCGGCTGAGCGTCAGGATGGCAATCTGGCCGCGTTTTTCGCAGAGCAGTGGCATCGTCCGTTTCCCCCGTTTTTTGCGTCCCCCCACGCTAACGGGTAAATTCCCGTCGGCAAGATGCGGGAGGGAACAGACGATGGCCGACGACGAAGAACGCCAATACGTGGAATACGAGTGTAAGGACCACATCGCGACCATCGCGATGAACCGGCCGGAGAAGCTGAACGCCGTCAGCGATGAGGTGGTGCGCCAGCTCATTGCGGCCATGCGCCGGTTCGACGCCGACCCGGACGCCTGGGTGGCAATCCTGTGCGGTCGCGGTCGCGCCTTCTGCAGCGGCGCCGACGTACTGCAACGGCAACTACGCTCGCGCGAGGAGTTCGAGCGGCTCGGTGGCCCGCAGGGCCATGGCGCCAACTCCGGCGATCTGCTGACCCAGTCGGTGAACTACAAGCCTGTGATCTGCGCCGTGCACGGCTATGTGCTGGGTCTCGGCCTCGGTATGATGCTGGATTGCGATCTGATCGTGGCGGAGGAAGGGACGAAGCTGCAATTGACCGAAACGTCGCGCGGCCTGGGCGCGGCCAAGCACTGGGCGCAGTTCCATTTCCGCAATGCCGGCGCCTTTGGGGACGAAATCGCACTGACCGGACGTTATTTCACCGCCGAGGAAGCGCACGCCGCCAACGTCATCAACCGGTTGGTGCCCAAAGGCAAAGTCATGGAAGCTGCCTGGGAGTTGGCACAGCAGGTCGCGTCCAACCCGCCGCTGTCGGTGCGCGCCACCGTTCGTACCCGCCGCTTTACTCTGGCGCAATACACGAGGGAAGCCGCGTTCCAGATGGCGCCGATGAAGCTGTACCTCACGGAAGACTTCCATGAGGCCGCGTTGGCCTTCAAGGAAAAGCGCAAGCCGCGCCCCTTCAAAGGCAAGTAGCGGACCGGTCCTGGCTCACCCCAGCCAGGACCGTTCGCGATCTCAGTCGTTCGAACGGCGGGAGCCGGCTTTACGTCCGCCGCGCTTCGGTTGCGCCGCGCGCCCAAGGCCCATCTTCTTCGCGAGATTGGAGCGCGTCAGGGCGTAGGCCGGCGCGACCGTCGGGTAGTTGGACGGGAGGCCCCATTTGGCGCGATATTGATCGACCGTCATGTTGTGTTCGGTCATCAAATGCCGCTTCAACATGGTCATCTTCTTTCCGTCTTCCAGGCAGACGATGTGGTCGTTGAAAACCGACTTGGTGATGGGCACGGCCGGCTGGCCGGATGCCGGGGCAGCTTGTGCCGGCACGGCGGCGGCCGCGGTGGGGGCCGGCGCTGAATCGCCACCAAGCGCCGCGAGGGTCGCGTGAACCTCCCGGATCAGAGTGGTAAGCGCCTCCACGGCCACGGGGTTACGCTGAACATGTGCGCTGACTATTTGGGCCGTTAACCCGAGTATGTCGTCTGCCATTCTTTTTTTCCCAACAGATTGTCCGGGTGCGTTTAACGGATTCTCATCTCTTTGACCATACAGGTATTTTGGCCGGTTGTGCACTCGGAGATTTGCAGTTTGGCAGGTTACCCGGCAAGATCGGCGCTGAAAACATTGGAGAGATGGACATGGAACTTGGGTTGAGCGGCAAGGTTGCTCTGGTAACCGGCGCGAGTCGTGGCATTGGCGCTGCCATCTGCGTGGAATTGGCGCGCGAGGGTATGGACATATGTCTTGTCGCGCGCGACGAAGTCAAGATGCGAGAAGTCGCGGCCGGTCTGAGTAACGCCTCTGTCCAGACACATGTGTATGCCGCCGATTTGCGCGCGCCGGATGCCGGCGACAAGGCCGTGGCGGCGGCGATCGCCGCGTTCGGCCGACTCGACCTGATCGTGAATAATGCCGGTGCCACCAAGCGCGCTGACTTCTTCACTCTGACGGAAGACGATTGGCAAGACGGTTTCGCCTTGAAATTCCATGGTTATGTGCGGATGACCCGAGCGGCCTGGCCGCATTTACGGGCGTCGAAAGGTTCGGTTGTCAATATAGTCGGTATTGGTTCCCGAGCCGGCGCGGCCGAGTTCACGATCGGCGGGTCGGTCAATGTGGCGATCCTGAATTACACCAAAGCGATGGCGGATATCGGTGTGGAACACGGCGTGCGAGTCAATGCGATCAACCCAGGGTTGATAGAAACGGATCGCTTTACACGAAACATCGAACGAACGATGCACGACCGGTCATTGAGCCGGGAGGACGCGGTGAAGCACCTGCTGGTCTCCCACAAGACAACAAGGGTCGGCCGGCCGGACGAGATCGGCGCTTTGACGGCGTTTTTGGCGTCGGAAAAGGCCGATTTCATCCAGGGCGCGATCATCGACATCGATGGCGGCGCTACTCGTTCACTTTAAAGTTAAGGGGATCCCGGCCATGGCCTACGCTGAAAGCGAAATTACCGCCCGCCTGGCGGATTACGTGGTGTCGGCACGGCCGGGAGATCTGCCGGACACCGTGCGGCACGAAGCCCTCCGCTCCTTCTTCAACATCGTCGGTTGCACCATCGGCGGCGCGCGGCATGAGATCGTCGACCTGGCGGACAAAACACTTGGGGCATTTGCCGGCCCGCAGCAGGCGACGTTATTCGCCCGTGGCCGCAAGGCCGACATCCTGCATGCGTCGCTGATCAATGCCTTCGCCTCCAGTATCTACAGTTTCGACGACACCCACGCCCAGGCGGTGGTGCATCCCTCCGGCCCCGTCGCCGCGGCTGTGTTGGCATTAGCGGAGATGCGGGCGGTGTCGGGCGAAGACTTGCTCGCGGCGTTCGCGCTGGGTGTCGAACTGGAGTGCCGTTTGTGCAAAGCCGTGTCGGTTCCGCCCGCCAAAGGCTCCATGGCGTGGTCCGGCACCGGCATCGCGGGTGGTTTCGGCGCTGTCGCGGCGGCCGGCAAGCTGCTGAAACTGGATACTGAGCGCATGCGCTGGGCGATGGGGATCGCGCTGTCGCAGGCATCGGGGTTTCGTGCCATGCACGGTAGCATGCAGGCTTCGATGATGCCGGCCCAAGGTGCCCCGGTCGGCTTGCGTGCCGCGATCATGGCCGAACGCGGCTTCACCGCATCGCCGGTCGCGTTGGAGGGGAAGTACGGGTTCCTGAGCGTATTCTGCGAAACCCCCGATCTGGACGCTTTGGCCGGCGGGCTGGGAACGCAGTTTGAACTTCTGCGCAACACTTATAAGCCGTACCCTTGTGGCATCGTCATCCACCCGATCATCGACGCCTGCCTGCAACTTCGCTGCGAGAAAGGGATTTCCGCCGGCAATATCGCTCGGGTGGACATCCAGGCCTCCCCCGGTACGATGGCGCTATGCAACAACCGCAACCCCAAGGATGAGCTTCAGGCCCATGTAAGCCTGCACCATTGGGTCGCCGTTGCCTTCATCCGCGGCACCGCACGCATTCAGGACATGGACACCGAAACGGCGGTGAAGGACCCAGCGCTGATGGCTTTCCAGTCCAAGGTGGAGGCCGTTCTGAACCCCGCCGTCGCCGCGGACGGCACCGAACTGGCGGTCACCCTGACCGACGGCACCCGGCACATCTGCAAAATCGAGCACGGGATCGGCAGCGCCCTGAACCCCATGAGCGACGCGGATCTGGAGCGGAAGTTCGTCGATATGTCGGAACCAGTTATTGGGGTGGCCCGGACAAGGGAACTTGTGACGAAGAGTTGGGGCATCGGCACGCTGGTCGACGCGGGGGAATTGTCGCGCGCTTCGGCTTGAGACCGAGTTCGGGCCATTGTTTCAAAACGTCATGCTCGCGTTTGACCCGAGCATGACGAATAGATAAAAGAGGCTCACCTCAACTCCCGTCTTTCCCCCAGACATTCTCCCAGAACAAATCCTTCCAACTCTCGGCCTTGTTCTTCAGCGTGCCGATTGCGTGCATGAAGTCCGCATGCTCCTTGGTGCCGCGTGGGGTCGAGCTGTAGGTGATCAGCTTGGGATTGCCGATCATCGCCTCGATCCACGTTGGCTCCCGCTTCTGCGGCTCGCGCGCGATGTAGATTTGTGTCGCCAGATGCGGGTCGCGTTTGATGATTTCGATCGCCTCCTCGAACGCCGCGGCGGTGGCGGCGTACAACCTGGGATTGGGGTCATGGAAACGGGCAGAGGCGTACATCACTACACCGGAACTATCCGGTGCCAGATAGGCATCCGACGTCATCACCAGATGCGCCTTGCCTGACTCCGCTTCCATCACGCTGAAGGGGATGATGGTGAAGTGGTTCTTGATCTCGGCGTTGCCGCTCAGCAGCGCGGTCATAGCGTCGGGGTTGGACATCGAGACGGTCAGGGGATCCAGGCGGAAGCGCTGGTCGAATCCCCACTCCTTCGCCGCCGCCATTTGTAGGGTAATTGCCTGATCGGTTACCTTGATGGCGCTGATTGCGATTTTATCCCCATCCCGAAAATCCTTCAGCGACTGGATCCTCGGATCGGTCGAATACATGAAAATGGTGGAGCTGCTGAGCGGCATCATCCCCCGCACTTTCTGTGTGCCGCGGGTCTTGTCCCACATCACGAAGGCCGGCCCGAACCCACCCATGCCGATATCCGCATCCCCCGCCAGGATCAGATCGCTGGTGGCGGGGCCGCTGGCCATGCGGGTCAGGGTGACCGTGATATTTCCCAGTCCGGCCGCCGTTGCGTGCTTCTCGATCAGATGCAGGTCCGTTGCGACGTAGCTGGGCAGATACCCGAGGCCATAGGGCTGCGCGATCCGAACCGTATCGGATTCCGCGAAGGCCGGGGTGCAGACCAGCAGCGCCGCCAGAAAACCGAGGACTCTCATGGCTTCGCCATCGCGTGGCGCTTCCACAACTCCCAGGGGCGGCCGACCAGTTGTTCGTTAGTCTTTGTTGCCGCCGCGGCTTCCTCGGCGTTCAGGAATTCGGGTTTGCCGAGCTTCATGGCCTCGGCCTGCATGCGGGCGTTCACCTCAGTATAGATCGAGCGGAACACTACGTCCTTGATGGATTTGGCGGCGGCAACCGAACCGTGGCCGCGCATCAGCATGATGGAATGCTTGCCCAACTTCGCCGCCAGCGCTTTTCCCAGGGCGGCGTTGCGGATCAGCATGTCGGATGCGGGGCCGGCGGCGGTGCGGATTTCGAACACCGGCACGCCTTCGCCCAGGAAGCTGGAAATATGGTTCATCGGCCGCAGCGGCACGCCGGTATCGGCGAAGGGGATCACGCCGGCGGAGTGGCTGTGCACCACCGCCATGACATCCGGGCGCACTTTGTAGATCTCGCCGTGGATGAACCGCTCCAGGTACGAGGTGCGCCCGTTGGCGTTCACCGGGTTGCTGTCCAGGTCGTATTCGATAATGTCGTCCGCGGTTACCAGTGCGGGAGCCATGCTCTTGGACAGTAAATAGCGGTTGGGGTCTTTATTATGCCGCACGCTAAGATGGCCGAACCCGTCGACCACGTTTTGGTCGTACAGGATGCGGTTACCGGCCACGAGGTCCTCGATCAGCGCGGGATCGGCGAGGCCGGCAGACGCTGGGGCGGTTTGGGCGCGCGCCGGAAAGGCGGCGACGGCAATTGCACTGGCAAGAAGCGCGCGGCGGCCGAGGCCGCTGGGTTGGCAGCAGAAGCACGTGATCATCGGTTTTCTCCCTGTGTTGGGTGTAAGGTTAGACCGGTCCGGCCAACCGTTGTAGTGGTGTCTCAACCAGTCCACGGAGGCCGTCCAACCATGCCCGCCAAGGAAATCCGCTTGCTCTCGACCAGCGCCATCCTGGGCTATGGGTTCCCGGAGGCATCGCTGAAAGCCGGCATGGCGCGCCAGCCCGACATGATCGGGGTGGACGGCGGCAGCGTCGATCCCGGGCCGCATTATCTGGGGGTGGGGAAGCCGTTCTGCTCCCCCATCGCGATCCGGCGCGACCTGCGGCTGATGCTGCACGCGGCGATCGAGGCTGGGGTTCCCATGGTGATCGGCACCTGCGGCGGCGCCGGCGGGGAGCCGCATTTGCAGTTGGTCGCAGCTATGGCGCGGGAAATCGCCCGGGAAGATGGGCTGCACTTCAAGATGGCGCTGATCCATGCGGAGCAAAGTCCCCAGGAGATCAAGCGGCGCATCGCGGTGGGCGGCATCCACCCGCTGGCGCACCAGCCGGATTTGACGGACGCGGTGGTCGATCGGTCGACACGCATCGTCGGCATGATGGGACCGGAGCCGTTTATCGAGGCGCTGGATAACGGCGCCCAGGTCGTGTTGGCCGGCCGCAGCAGCGACCCCGCGCCCTGGGCGGCCATGTGTATCAGAGCACAATTGCCGCCGGCGCCCGCCTGGTACGCGGGAAAGATGCTGGAATGCGGCGCCACCCCGTCGATCCCCAAGGGGCACGACTCTCTGTTCGTGACCGTGCGGGAGGATCACATGGAATGCGAGCCATGTAACCCGATCCGCCGCTGCACCCCGCTGTCGGTCGCCAATCATTCTCTCCATGAAAACTCCAGCCCGATCCATCACATCGAGCCCGGCGGGACGCTGGATACCTCGGACTGCCGGTTCGATGCGGTGTCTGATCGGGCGGTGCGGATTTCCGGTATGAAGTGGATTCCTGCCCATCAATATACGGTCAAGCTGGAGGGGGTCGAATTGGCGGGATACCGTGCCATGTGCATCGCGGGGACGCGGGATCCGCTGCTGATTGGGCGGTTGGATTCGTTTTTGGACTCCGTGCGGTCCGAGGTCGCCGTCAAAGCCGCCGCGTTCGGGGCAACGCCGGATTCGTATAGGCTGGGCTTCCGTGTCTACGGCCGCGATGGGGTGATGGCCGAACGCGAACCCGTCCGCAACGCCGTCCCGCACGAGGTCGGCTTCGTCATCGAGGTCGTCGGCCAACAATCCCAGGAAATGGCCAGCGCCGTGCTGGGCGTCGCGCGCGCCAACATGCTGCACACGGATTTTCCGGGACGGTTGTGTCGGGAAGGCAACATGGCGTTCCCCTTCTCGCCGTCCGATATCGAGGTCGGGCCGGTCTACCGGTTCAGCGTCTACCACGTCGCCGATGTGGCCGACCCGCGCGAGATGTTCCCCATCGAATACGAGACGGTGTGAGATGACCCTGATCCGCGATGCCGCCCGCGTCTGCAAAAGCAAGAACGCCGGGCCGTTCGAATTGACCATCGACGTGGTGTTCGACGACGCCGCGACCTATCGGAAGGTGAAGGCAACCGGGGTGCTGTGCCCGGCGCTGTTCGCCAAGTTGTATAATGTGCCGGCAGAGCACGTGCTGTTCACCCCGTACGACGCGGCCTTCGCCTTCAAGGCGACGTTCCCGCGTCTGGTTCCGGCCGGTGAATTTGGGGATACGGATGTCTACGGTTGCCAGCAGCACGCCCCGCTGCTGGACGTCGATTTACCCATCTGAAACGCGAGAGCTACACCATGAACAACCGTATGATGACCCTGGTCGCCGTCGTGCCGGCGCAGAAGTGCTCCACCCTGCCGGGATCGTGGCGGCATCCGTCGACGATGAGGGAGTTCATGACCCCGGCGTACTATCAGCGCATCGCCCGTATCCTGGCAGACGGCACGATCCAGCTGGC
>CAIYDT010000250.1 GCA_903924985.1 uncultured Acetobacteraceae bacterium | reverse complement strand
GCTCTTCGCAAAGAGCCTAAATCCTAACCAGTCAAACTTTACCCATTCACACATCACTGCATGAACGCGGGGGCGCCGCCAACGTATCCCTTCCTAGCCTATTCAAATGTCAAAGAGCGCTTCCGGCGAGGCCGGAAAAGCCAACTTGGCGAACCCGCCGTCGTCGGGAGGCGCTTTCTAGGCGGGTGCCCCCCCCCTGTCAACGCGAATCGACGGCGGGTCCAAACTTTCTTCATCGGCCCATAACCCATTGATAATAAAGCTCCACAATGGGCCGAGCGGGCTTATTCCCGTAAACATTGGAGCCATGCGACCCCAACATGGCCTAGGTCCGTCACAGCCACCGCAGGCTCGGCTCACCGCCCAGCATATAGGTCCCGACCGTCTCGAAATGCGTCCGCCGCCCCTGAAGATGCTGTGCCACACTGCTCACATCGCGCAGCCGACGCTCAAACGGGCCATCGGTGAAGATCGCCGTCGACCCAGCTTCATGGAACACGTGATAGGCCGCGTCCCTGGCGGTATGGATCGCAAATGTCGTGGCTTGCCGCACCGCGATGCGGTTGGGGATCGAGATCGCGCCTGTCCGCTCCACGTCATCCCAAACGTCCTCCATCGTCGTCACCACCCCGGCGCGGGCGACCTTCAGCGCGGCATCCCAATAGCCGATCGTGTACTGGACTGCGTTGTTGTCGCGGAGCTGCTCGGTGCCGCCGAGCTGGACCTTGCCCTTGGCCAGCTCAACCACCGCATTCAACAGACCGCGGGCCGCGCCCAATGCCACGCAACAGAACCCTCCGGCGTAAAGCTGCATCGCCTGAAACCGGTACAAGCTGCCGGTTTCCCGCCGTTCATCGTCGGACTCCCGGGTGACCGCATGCGCGTCATCCACGAACAGGTCCGTCACGGTGAATGAGTCGCTGCCCGTGCCGTTCAGCCCCATGACGCGCCACACATCGGGGTCAATCTCGGCCAAATGGCGCGGGAACAGCATCGTCCGCTCCCATTGGCGGCCATTGGGGTGCAGGACCGGCGATCCATCGGCCTCAAAGCAAGGGGCCATCGCGCCCAGATAAGTGGCGTGCCGGGAACCGGAGGCGAAGCTGTAGCTCCCCGTAACCCGCCAGCCGCCCTCGGCGCGCACGGCCCGAGCGCTGGAGCCCGGCCCGTTGCCCCAGGCAAGGACGGCGCGTTTGCCGTCCCATATAGAGTGAGCGATCTCCGGCGCGAGATACGCCGCGGTCATCGAGCAGCCGGAGCCCTGGTTCATGCACCAGGCCACGCTGGCGTCGCCCATCGCTACGGCCTCGATGCACTGAACATACTCGGCCGGCCGCAACTCGAGCCCGCCAATCGAGCGGGGGAGCAACAGCCGGAACAGGCCGGCGTCGTGCATGGCGTCCAGAACGTCTTCCGGCAGCCCGCGCGCCGCCTCAATCCTCGGCGCCGCTTCAGCCAGCAACGGAATCAGCCCCCGCGCTCGGGTTAGGCACGCCTTCGCGACGTCTCTCATATCGGCTGTTTCCTCTTGTCGTCCTGGACCAGACCTCGCAATTGACATACCAAAGGGGCGCTAGCAATACTCGCCAGTAGGACGTCCAAGAACGGGATATCGCCGATGAAGCTAATGTGGTTCCACCTGATGCCGTATACGGAGCTACCGCGGGATTTCCGGGAAGCTAATCCCTCGGTTTGGGTGGATATTCACTCCTCGCTGTTCGATCCGAAACGCGCGCACCTGATGTATAACGACTTCATGGATGAGCTCGAATACGCCGCCCAGGTCGGCTTCGATGCGGTGTGCGTGAACGAGCATCATTCCAACGGTTACGGGCTGATGCCTTCGCCTAATCTGATCGCGTCTTCGCTGGCGCGGCGGACGCAGGATACCGCGATCTGCGTGATGGGAAATTCGTTGGCGTTATACAATCCACCCACGCGGGTAGCCGAAGAATTCGCGATGATCGACTGCATTTCGGGCGGTCGGTTGATCGCGGGGTTCCCCGTCGGCACGCCAATGGATACCTGTTACGCCTACGGGACCAATCCCAGCCAATTGCGGCAACGCTACATGGAGGCGCACGACCTGGTGGTGCGTGCCTGGACCGAGAAGGACACCTTTGCGTTCAACGGCCGCTTCAACCAGCAGCGCTACGTAAACATCTGGCCTCGCCCGGTGCAAAACCCGCACCCGCCCATCTGGGTGCCCGGCGGGGGATCGGTGGAGACGTGGCACTGGTGCGCCGAGATGGACTACGTTTATTGCTACCTGTCCTACTACGGCTACAAAGCCGGGCGCGCGACAATGGACGGGTTCTGGAATGAGATGGACCGGTTGGGCAAGGACCGCAATCCGTATCACGCCGGCTTCCTGCAGTTTGTCGGTGTCGGGGAATCCCGCCAGCACGCCATGGACCTGTACGGCGAAGCAGCCGAGTATTTCTACGGGCGCTGCCTGCATGTCGATCCAAAATGGGCCACGCCGCCCGGCTACACCAGCGAGGGCAGCCAACGTGCGGGCATGGAAAGCCAGGTGCGCAAGGCCGCGGACTCCGCCGTGCGCGGCAAATCGACCGGCGAACGTTTTGCCTCCGTCGCGCGCGAGATGGACGCGATCGTCGACAACGGTTATGTGATTATCGGGTCACCGGATGAGGTCGCGGAGCAACTGCGCGAGGTCGCGGTCAACCTGAACGTCGGTCACCTCATGCTGTTGCTGCAATATGGCAACATGAGCAAGGACCTGACCCGCTACAACACCAGGCTGTTCGCGGAACAGGTCATGCCCAAGCTGAAAGACGTGCATGCCGGCTGGGACGATCGCTGGTGGCCCAAACCGATGGCGCGGAACCTGCGCGCGAACGTGCCAGGCTTTTCCCCCAAATTAGCGGCTGAATAACGGAGTTTTCACGTGAGCGATCCTGAAACGCTGACCGTCGACATCAACGGCTATGCCACGCGCGTGTGGCGCAAAGGCAGCGGCCCCAGGCTCGGCTTCCTCGCCGGGTTCGGCGGGCTGCCGCGCTGGATGCCGTTCCTGGATGAGCTGGCGAAAAGCCGCACCGTGATCGTGCCGTCGGTTCCCGGTTTTCCGGGCGGGGATCGCGGGCATTCGGTGCTGGACTCCCATTTGGACTGGATGCTGGCGATGCGGCTGCTGCTGGAAAAAGCCGGCCTGGACGGCGCCGATATCGCCGGCAGTTCGGTGGGCGCGTCGCTTGCGGCCGATGTCGCGGCTCTGTGGCCAGCTTCCGTGCGCAAACTCGCGCTGATCGCGCCCTTCGGGTTGTTCGACGACCAGGACCCGCCGACCGACCCCTGGGCGCAGCGTGGCGATCAGGTGCCCGGTCTGATGTGCGCCGATCCGGAGATCTACAAGGGGATGAAGGCCGCGCCGGAGGGGGCGAACTCCATCGAGTGGCCCATCGAACAAGTCCGCGCCAGCGAGGCCGCCGCCCGCATCTTCTGGCCGCTCGGCAACACGCGCATCGAGAAGCGGCTGGGTCTCATCAAGGCCCCGACCCTGCTGCTGTGGGGCGAGCAGGACCGAATCATGCCGCGCACCTATGCCGATAAGTTCGCCGCGGGCATCGCCGGGCCGACGACGATCAAGACCATCGCCGGTGCCGGGCATCTCGCAGAGTTGGATAAGCCCGCCGAAACCGCGCGTGCCATCCTCGATTTTCTGGGGTGATAGCTGACCATCGTGGCGGCCGGGGCGGGGACATTTTTCGAAGAACGGGGATAACTCGTCCTGCCGCCATCTCACCCACAATCCGTCCCCATATATCACTTCTGTGAGCAGTGAGCGCCGGGCTTCATGTGGATGTCTGGGACTAAATAATGCCGTGTGAATTCAATCGCTTGGCCACTAAGATCGTCGGCAACCGAGTCCAGGAATCCGGAAAACCGGGGTACCGAGCGGCCCACAGCCCCATCAACATCATCTTTAACCGAGTCCCTCTTTCAGAATCTCTTTCTTTTTATGCAACGCCTTACCCCTCGATCCGCACGTACTCGAAGTCGCCGGGCATATTGTCGATCCCGATGCGGGGTGGGGCGATCCATCCTGCGTACGTTCCCCGTTCCCGGACCGGCCGCATAAGGCTGGCAATGAACAGGTTGTCCTCGGCAGACGGCAAGACCTCCCGCGACCGCTTCGCCCACTGGTCAGCGGTCAGGAGGGTGCCATCGGTATCGGCATGACAGGCGGCGAACTCGCCGATACGGCGATTGAAAGCGACATGGGGCAGGGTCAGACGGAAATTCACACCTTCGCGTTCAAGGACACGGTTCCAGCGGGCAATGCCCGCTTCGGTGTCCGTCACGTAGTCGTCGCGGAGTCTCATATTCAGCGCGGATAACGCCGGCGCGTCGTCGAGCTTGACGACCCCGTCCTTAAGACGCAGCACCGGATATGCCGCGGTCAAAAGCTGGTGGTCGTCGGTCAGGCGGTCTTCCCGATAGCGGCCCTTCAGGCCCGCGTTAAAGGCATTGGCGGCGTTGGTGCTGATCTCATTTCCGAACAGATCCAACGTCAGCGAGAAATGCAGATTCGCTTTCTTTTGAATGGTCGGAAGATCGATCACGCCTAGGGCCCGCACGCGCTCAATATCGTTTGGATCGTCGATGCCCGCGGCCTTCATGGCCTCGCAGGTGCGCTGGATGACACGCTGCACGCCGGTCTCACCCACGAACATGTGGTGGGCTTCCTCGGTCAGCATGAACCGGCAGGTGC
>CAIYDT010000249.1 GCA_903924985.1 uncultured Acetobacteraceae bacterium | reverse complement strand
TCTTCTATTCCCCTCATGGCACCAGTTGTTGCAGACAATGGCCTTCGCACGGCCACCGCCGCAGCCGCCGTAGACGGCAAAAGAGCCGGATCGGGAAGGGAGCGATGCGTCGGCTCATATTTAGAACTGCTGGACCGGATCCTTCTGCTCCGCCAGAATATTTTCGCCCCATACGAGTGCGGCGCGGTCCATCCGGCCGCGCTCCTCCGTCAGCCAGCGATCGAAGGCGGGATCGAGGCCGGTCAGGTCCTCCAGCAGCGGGTTCTGGAACTGCCGGACGGCGTCGCGATTCCCGGGTAACGCAGTGTGCAGGTTCAGGGCATCCACTGACAGCCCCCCGCCGTGCAGGGACAAGTGGTGCCGTTCGGCATGCAGCAGACGGCCCCAGGCGGGCCCCAGGACATCCTGCAATTCGTGCACCGCCTGCCGCAGCGACGCACGCGCCTGTTCCTTCTGACGCTGACTCCATAGCAGCGCCGTCAGGTTCATGCGCAGCACTGGGCGCGGGCTGGCCATGGCAATGATCGCGAGGATGGCACGGGACTTGCGGGTACGCGGCAAAGAGACCCGGCCCAGCGAATCGTCGATGGCCATATGCCCCATCAACCGCAACCGGAGGACTGGAGAGACTCCCTGTCCCCGTTGCGCGCCTTCCTGCTGCGTGGTGCCAGCGAAAGTCATATAAAAATCCCGTTTATGGTTTGCGCGCCCCTGGGAATACAACCTTAGAGAGAATTAAATAATTCGTTACACCGCACTTCTCACGACTGCAAGCCGCGCCATGGGGAGCAACAGGGCAGTCCGGTGAAGGAACAAAAAGGGGTCGCGGATGTCTATTATCGTCATCCCCGGGGCTCGACCCGAGGACCGCCATCGCCATCGGCCGCTGAATTTCCGGCAAAACTGGCACCGACAGGACCAGCGGCGGTCCTCGGGTCGAGCCCCGGGGATGACGAATGGGGGATCTGGACCCGTTGTCTCCCTTCACCGGATTGCCCTGTAGGGAGCAAAAAACTGCCCGCAACAGCCCGATGATGACATTTTTACCACCTCCAGGGTAAGGACAAGCCAGAAATTTCCCGACATACTCGCCCCGAATCCAAGGAGGACGTTCATGGCATCGTCAGCAAACGCCGCCGTTCCGGCGACGGCTTCCATGCCCGCCTGGGCCAGATTGGCGTTGGGCCTCGCGTTGTGCATGGCGATCGCGGCGGTTGCGCTGGCGGCCGGCACGCGCGTCCCGCTGATCGGCGCCCCGCTGATCGCCATCGCCATCGGCGTCGTCGTCACCAATGGGCTGCGCGGCCCGCTGCGCATCGGCACCTTGCGGATCGGAGAAGTCAGTAAGTACGCACTGCGCGGCGGCATCATTGTGCTGGGGGGCAGCCTCGATATCGGCGACATCGCCCGCACCGGCTGGGATTCCCTGCCGCTGCTGATCGTCACCATCGCGGCCGGGCTGATCTGTGCCCTGGGCGTCGGCAAAATGCTCGGCATCGACTGGCGCATGCGCTGCCTGATCGGCATGGGCACGACCATTTGCGGCGCCTCGGCCATCGCCGCGCTGGCCCCGGTGATCCGAGCCAGAGCCGAGGAAATCGCCTACGCCGTCACCGTCATCTTCTTCTTCAACATGGTCGCCGTCTTCCTGTTCCCCGCGCTCGGGCATCTGATGGGCCTGAGCGACGCCGGCTTCGGGCTGTGGGCCGGCACAGCGGTCAATGATACCTCAGCGGTCGTCGCGGCGGGTTTCGCGTACAGCCAGGACGCCGGGACCGCCGCCACGATCGTCAAACTGACGCGCACCACGCTGATCATTCCCCTGGTGATCGGCTTCGGGCTGTCGATGCCCTGGCTGGACCCGGCCGGCAACAACAAGGGCGGGTCGTTGATGCGGCGGGTTTACGACGCGATCCCGATGTTCATCGTGCTGTTCCTGCTGGCGGCCGCGATGAAAACCCTGGGTCTGTTCGGCGCCTACGGGCCGGAAATCCAGGTCGCAGGGCGGTGGGTGCTCGTGGTGGCGCTGGCGGCGGTCGGGCTGCAAGGGCACTGGCGGGCCTTCGTCGGTGCCGGTGCCAGGCCGCTGCTGCTGGGCTTCCTGACCTGGCTCGCGGTGGCGGGCACCAGCCTGATGATCCAAACATGGACGAAAACCCTATGATAAAGGTTGATTTTCTTAAAACTGAAAGTTTTCTCTTGACATCCTGCCGCCGCGCAGCGTATCGGTCGCCTTGTCAACGGGCGAGTTGCGTCTGACGGCCGCATCGCCCCTTTCAGTCTGTTTCCGCCTCGTAATAGGGCGCTCCGATCATGCCGGGGCGCCCTATTTCATCGTGGAATCGGGACAGTGGGGGCGAAGGTATCGCGGGCTGCCAGCATGTTACGACACCGGATGACATCGACACCCAATTCCGGAGAAAACCATGAACACGACCCTGTCCTCTACCGCTACCTTCGATTCCGGCCGCGTCATCCTGGGCGGCGCTGCCCGCCTGCCGGCCGCGAAGCCCATCGCGACCGCCGACAACGGCAAGGTCAAACTGGGCGGCGCCGCCCGGCTGCCCGCCGTCCGCGGCTAATATTTGAGCCAGCAGCCCCGCCTGGCAACGATCGCCGGCGGGGCCGCTTTTTCCGCTCCAGGAAAAGAGTCCACCGGCATGACCCAAGACATCCGTCCCATTGCTCGGTTCTTCCGTCTGATCGAACAGGCCCGCCCGCCGCAGCGAGCCGACCGCTCCGCCATGGGCACCTTGCCCACCCGCGCCTTCCGGTATTGTGAGTCCGTCACCAGCGCCTCCGGCTATGGCTGGTGGATTTTCCCGCCCATGGACATGCAAATCCTTTGGGACGGGTCCGACATATTCTGGCATTACGAGGGTGCCGACGACTGGATGAAACTGATGCCGTCGGCGCAGTTTCCCGGCTTCTCCGCCCAGTTCGACGCCGCCGCCCCGCCGGAATTGCGTGGTTTCTCCCCCCCGTTTCTGTCCGCGCTGCCGGAGTCCGGCACCCTGCAAATCTGGACCGGCCTGATCGCGCGGACCGCGCCGGATTGGCATTTGCTGCTGCGCGCGCCGGCCAACCTGCCGTTGCCGGGTGGCTTCACCCAGTATGAGGGAATCGTGGAGACCGACCGCTGGTTCGGACCGCTGTTCACCAATCTGCGCTTCACCCGCTCCCACACCCCGATCCGGTTACGTGCCGATTTTCCGCTGGTGCAGGCGCAGCCCGTGCGGCCGCTGGATTATGCCGGAGAGACCTTGGCCGCGATGTCGCTGGCCGGGCCCATGGAGAAACTGGAAGCGGCGGACTGGGACGCCTACCGCACCACCATCGCCGAACCCAATATGGACCACGATCGCCCGTTCGGGGCCTATGCGACGGCGGTCCGCAAGGATCGCAAGTGCCCGGTCACGGCGCACCGGCGACTAAAAGCAGCCACGGCTTAAGCGCCGAACGCCTTCAGCCTTGGATAAACCTCCCGCGCGAACAGCTTGATCCCGCGCACGGTTTCATCGTGTTCGAGGAACCCGGCCTGCCCCATGTTCAGCAGATGCCCAAACCCCCCGACATGGTCGTAGACGGCGCGGATTTGTTTCACGACCTGATCGGGCGTGCCGGCCATCATGATGCCGGCCTTGATCGCGCCCTCCACTGTCGCTGCTTTCGCGAAGGCACTGAGCGGGTGTTCGGCGCCGCGCAGCATTTTCACGCCGGCGTCGACGGGCACATAGCCGGGCGGCTGCGCGAAATGCGGCGGCACCTTGTTGGATGTCACGTACCACAGCAGCTTTTCCGCGCCGGCACGCGCCTCGGCTTCCGTTTCGCCGACGTAGACCATGGCAGCGTAGGCCAGGCGGTCCAGCGGCACGTTCTCGCCTCGGCCCGCCGCGCGCCAGGCGGAACGGTATGAGTCGAAGATGCCCTTCGTGCCGTCGAAACCGGTCAGGAACGTCGCCTGGATGTAGCCGCGCGATCCAACCCGAGCGGCGCCGGCGGGGCTGGTGGTGCTGATCCAGATGGGCGGGTGCGGTTGTTGGTAGGGGCGTGGCCAGATGTTGATGGCGCGGTTGTGGAAGAACCGCCCTTCGAAACTGACCGGTCCGTCGTGATGGGTCCAGGCCTTGATAATCATGTCCAGCGCTTCCCACTGACGCTCGTTCATCCGCACCGGATTGCTGTTAGCGGGGGAGATTTCATAGGGCACGCCGCGCACGAACCCAGCCTCCAGCCGGCCGCGCGAAAGCACGTCGATCATCGCCATTTCCTCCGCCACCCGGATCGGCTGGTTGCGGTTGGCAATCGGGTTGCCGAGGATCAAAAGCCGCGCTTTATGCGACTGGCGGGCCAGGATCGACAGCATCAAAGGGGCGGCCGGGTCGACGCAGGTGGGGGTCTGGTGATGCTCGTTGAGCATGATGTCCAGGCCTTCGTCCTCCGCCAGCAGCCACTCGTCCAGGAAACGGTGATACAGATCGGCGCCCTTGGCGGGATCGTAAAGTTTGTTGGGTAGGCTGACGCGGATGGAGTCGTAGGTCTCGGCGGGCGGCAGCAAATGATAGGCGGTTTCGCTGAAGTGCCAGGCGCGCATGGTTCAGCCCTCCCCTTGCAGAAATGAAAGTACGGCGGTGGCGAAGGTTTCCGGCGATTCCAGCTGCGGCACGTGGGCGGCGTTCGGCAACGTGATGATGCGCGCGTTCGGCAATAAAGCAGTGTACCGGGAAACGTATTCCGCCGAAATCAACCCATCGTGCGCACCCCGCAGGAACAGGGTCGGGCACGTCACCCGGTGCAGCCGGTGCGGCAGTTTGGGGTTGTGCAAATATGGCTCCCACGCGAACAGGGCGAAAGATTCCCGGTTGCGCAACATGATGCGCAATTCCTCGTCGGTCATGGTGGCGGGATCGACGCGAAATTTATCGGGATCGACGTAAAGCATGCGCTGGATCGCGTCGGCGGGGGTGGCGAACATGTCGGGGATGTCGAGTTCGTCCCGGCTGCCCGTCTTCACCCCGGCGGGCGCGACCAGCACCAGCCGGCGCAACCGTTGCGGCTGCATCGTCGCCATCTCCGCCGCGATCCAGCCACCGAACGAGGTGCCAACAATATCCACCCGATCCAGCCCGAGATGGTCCAGCAATTCCCAATAGAGATGCGCGATGTCGTCGGGCCGGTCCATCCAGTCGGCCAACCCCGACAGCCCGAACCCCGGATGCGACGGGGCAATCACCCGGCGGTGCCTTCCCAGCAAGTCCAGGAACGCCGGCCCCGGGCGAAAGCCGCCCGCGCCATGCAGGAACAGCAGCGGCGGCCCCTCCCCGCCCTCCCACACATCGATGTCCACGCCAGCCAGTGCGACGATGCCCATGTTCATTTCCTCCCCTTGACCGCGACGCTAAGGCGGTTGCATCGCAAGGGGAAGGCCCGCGCTTCACACAGGGGCTTCACACAGGGGCTTCACACAACTTTACGTTGGCCCGCAACAGCCGTAACGCGGCAGACGCAGTGTCCGGCCTGTCGCAGTCATCATGGCCGCGGAGAACAGGAACGAGACCCATGACCAACATTCAGACCATCGCACGAGGCAAAGGCCGCAAACTCCTGCTGGCCGGCCTGTCCGCCGTCGCTCTGCTGGGCGCCGCCGCTGGCGCCACCCACGCTTTCGCCATGCCGCACGGCGACGGCTGGTCGGCGGAGCGTATGGAACACCGCGCCGATCACATGCTGAAGCGGGTGGATGCCACCCCCGACCAGTTGACGAAGGTGCATGCGATCATCGAGGCGGCGGCGAAGGACGTCGCGCCGATCAAAGCCTCCTTGAAAGGCACGCACGAGAAGCTGCGGGCTCTGCTCGCCGCACCGAAGTTAGACACCGCGGCGATCGAGGCCCTGCGCGCCCAGCGCGTCGCCGCGATGGACCAAATCTCCCGCCGCATGACGACAGCGGTGGAGGACGCGGCAAATGTGCTAACGCCTGAGCAGCGCCAAAAGCTGGCGGCGATCGACACCGAACACGGCGAGCACCACCACCACCATCGGCAGTAAGGGGAACACGGCGAGATGGCGCAGCGGGTTACGATCATCGATGACGACACCCGCCTGACCGCCATGCTGGCCGAGTACCTCTCTGCCGCCGGCTTCGCGGTGGAGGCCCACCCGACGGCTCGTTTGGGCCTCGCCGCGCTGCACCGGCAGGAAAGCGACCTGCTGATCCTCGATTTGATGCTGCCGGACGCCGACGGGTTCGACGTGTGCCGGCAAATCCGCGCCAGTTCGGACATCCCGATCCTGATGCTCACCGCGCGCGGGGAGGAGACGGATCGGGTGGTCGGGCTGGAAATCGGTGCCGACGATTATCTGTCCAAGCCCTTCAGCAGCCGCGAATTGCTCGCCCGGCTGCGCGCGCTATTGCGCCGGCGCGGCGGCGGCTCGGCCGGAGCGCCCGGTGTGCTGCGGTTCGGGCAGTTGGAGATCGACCCAGGCTCCCGCATCGTGAAGGTCGATGGGCGGGATGCCCCTATGACCAGCTACCAATTCGATTTGCTGGTGGCGCTGGCGGAGCACGCCGGGCGGGTGTTGAGCCGGGAGCAGTTGATGGATTTGGTGAAAGGCGAGGAGTTGGAGGCATTCGACCGCTCCATCGACGTGCACGTCTCCCGCATTCGGGCAGCCATCGAAACCGATCCCAAACACCCGCGCCGCATCATCACAGTGCGCGGCACCGGCTACGTGTTCGCCCGCCACCAGGATGAGGGCGCATGATCGGGCAGCGGCTGTTCTGGCGGATCTATCTGACGCTGCTCGCCAGCCTGGCGGCGGCGGCGCTGCTGATCGCCCTGCTGCTGCATCTGACGGGCGACAAGCGGGCGGATAGTTTACGCCGCATGCCGGTGCAACTGATGGCGGCGGCGATCCCTGTCGTGGATCAGCCCCCGGGCGCCATCCAATCCGCGGCAGAACGCATCGCCCGAGCCATGGCCGGGGACATCACGGTGCTGGCTCGGGACGGGCAAATCATCGCGTCCGCCGGCGAGCGCCTCAAGCGCGGTTCGGCCGCGGAAGACGATGAATGGGACGCGCCGCCGCCCCGCAACGTGCGGGTTTTTCACTTGCGCGACGGGCGCACGGTGCTGGCGCGGTTCGACTTTCCGTTGCGACGGCCGCCGTGGTTCAACGCACTGACGGGGTTGCTGGTCGCGGTCGG
The DNA here is from genome assembly GCA_903924985.1 of uncultured Acetobacteraceae bacterium. Classification (GTDB taxonomy): domain Bacteria; phylum Pseudomonadota; class Alphaproteobacteria; order Acetobacterales; family Acetobacteraceae; genus Rhodopila. The sequence goes on along the minus strand of CAIYDT010000249.1, from coordinate 60,999 downwards.
GGTGGGATTGGCGGCGCTGCCCGTCGTCGCGCGCCTGACGCTCCGGCTGGAGCGGCTGCGACGCGGCGTGGAGCAATGGGGCGCCGGCGATCTGTCGGTACGTGTCCCCGTGAGCGGCCAGGATGAGATCGCCGCCGTATCCGCCAGCTTCAACCGCGCGGCGGAGCATGTGCAAGCCCTGCTGGCAGCACACCGATCGCTGCTGGCCAATGCCAGCCATGAGCTGAGATCCCCCCTTGCTCGGCTTTCGATGGCCACGGAGCTTTGGGAACAGGAGGCGACGCCGGCCCGCCAGGCGGAGATCGCGCGCAACCTGGCAGAGATCGATCGGTTGATCGAGGAGATCCTGCTGGCCAGCCGGCTCGATCACCCGGAACCCGATGGGGTGGCCGCGACATGGGAACGCGTGGACCTGTTGGCGCTGGCCGCCGAGGAAGCCGCCCGCACCGGTGCGAGCGTGGACGGATCGGTGGTGGAGATCCAGGGCGATCGGCGGCTTCTGCGCCGCATGCTGCGCAACCTGGTGGAGAACGCGGCCAAACACGGCGCGCAACCGGTGACCGTGCATGTGGGGCCGCCCGCGCGGATCGTGGTGTGGAACGCCGGCCCGGCCATCCCCCCCGCCGACCGCGAACGCATCTTCGAACCGTTCTTCCGCCCGGCCGGACACGCGGAGGGCGGCGGCGGTTGGGGCCTCGGCCTGGCGCTGGTGCGCCAAATCGCGGCACGGCATGGCGGGACGGTGCGGTGCGAGGCGCCGCCCGAGGGGGGCACGGCGTTCATCGTGGAATTGCGGGAGGAGACCACGGGATCGTGACGCGGTCGCGCATCCATTACCTTTGGCGGCGGGCGTAATCCGGCATAAGGTTCGGGCAAACAGGGGGGTCGGCTATGTCCGATACACTGTCCGATACACTGGGGATCGCGGACGCCTCGCGGAAATACCGACAGGCATTCTCCCCGCCGCGAAATGGTTCAACGTCTACATCCTGGTGCGACGCACCAACCAGATGTCGCTGCAATAGGTCGGCAATCTCGGCTTCGTGCCGAAGCGGCTCGACTGCAAGGCGAAGACAGCCGACCGCGATTACGTGCCCCCCCAGTACGGGCCGAAGGAGGTCGTTTGGGGCGCGTACATGACGCCCGGATAGGGCCGGTTTGACTCCCCGCCGCGTCCGGCCAAACCTGCCGGGGAGAAAACACCCGGGGGAAACCGCGATGAGCAGCCTCAGCCTTGAAGGCGTTCGCGTATTGGAGCTGGCCCGCTACCAGGCCGGACCGCGCGGCGGCATGATCCTGTCCGACCTCGGCGCGGAAGTGATCAAGATCGAGCGCCTGGGCGGCGAGGAAACCCGCGGCAACCCGCCCATGGTGCGCGGCCAGAGCGTGTATTTCACCGTTTACAACCGCGGCAAGAAAAGCCTGTGCCTGGATATGCGCAGCGAGAAGGGCAAGGAAATTTTCACCGAATTGGTGAAAACCGCCGACATCGTGCTGGAGAATTTCCGGCCGGGCACAATGGACACGATGGGGTTCGGGTACGAGACGCTGAAATCCATCAACCCGCGCATCATTCTGGTGTCGGTGTCCGGGTTCGGGCAGTACGGGCCTTACAAGGACCGTCCCGCATTCGACCCGCTGGGGCAGGCGATGTCGGGGTTGATGGCGCTGACAGGCCAGCCGGTCGGGCAGCCGCTGGGCACCGCGTCGTCGATCATCGACCGCACCACCGCCCTGCACGCCACCATCGGCGCCCTGGCCGCGCTGCGGCATCGCGACCGCACCGGGGAGGGACAGGTCGTCGATGTCTGCCTGCTGGATTCCGCTCTGACACTGGTGGAAATCCCCACCAGCTACTACCTCGCGACCGGTGAGGAAGGCGGCGAGGCCGGCCGCCCACCGTATAAAGCCGCCGATGGACACGTGGTTATTTCGGCAACCGGCCGCGAGATGGCGGCGCGGTTGTTCAAGCTGGTGTCCGGCGGGTCCGTCGAGGGCGGGCCCGTGAACTCCAGCACCGGCGGCGACCGGCGCAAGATGCTGGACGATTGGTGCGCCACGCGGACGAAGGATGCAATCTGCACCGCGCTGATGGACCTCGGCATTCCCGTCGCGCCGGTGAAAACCATTCCGGAGGTGGCGAAGGACGCGCATCTGTGGGCGCGCGAAATGCTCGTGAAGGTGGACGACGCCGTGGCCGGGGAGATGTACGTGCCGGGCGTGGCGATGAAGCTGTCGGCCACGCCAGGACGGGTGAACCCTGTCCCCACGCCCGGCCAGCACACGGATGAGGTGTTGGGCGGATTGTTGGGGTACGATGCGGAACGTTTGGCGTCGTTACGAGCGGCGAAGGTGATCGGTTAGGCGCCGCCTTAGCGTGATCGCCTGAGGTTGACCCGTCGAAGGCGTGAATCACGCGATCGAACAAAGAATTAGACCATGATCGGACACGGCGGTTGATGCAACCTCAAGCGATCATGGTCTAGGACAGCTTCACCAGCTTCTGCATGCACCGAATGTCCTGTTCCGCCGGGATCGGCGTCCCTTTGTTCCGCATCGCCGTCCGCGAAACCTCGCCCACGTAAATATCCCCCCGCGAGTCCACCGCCACGCCGTGCGGGGCGATGAACTGGCTGGGCCGGTCCAGCGTTGCGTCTCCCAGCCGCGCGATCGGTTTCCCTTCATGCGTCCACAGGCTGACGCGCGGGCCGATGCCGGGCGATTTCGCGTTCACCGCCAACCCGGGTCCGCTCTCGCCGATATAAGCAATGGGATTCCGCCCCTTGGTCATGCACAGCCCGCACGGGCGGTGCATGTTGTTCCACTGGGTCTCGAATTTTCCGGAGCCGCCGAACACCTGAATGCGGTGATTCTCCCGATCCGCGACGTAAACCCAGCCATCGTCGTCGCAGGTGATGTTGTGCACGATGTTGAACGCGCCGGGCTGCGTCCCCGGCTCCCCCCAGGAATACAGCAGCTTCCCGTCGGGTGAGTAACGGTGCACCCGCGCATTGCCGTAACCATCGGCGACGTAGATGTCGCCGTTCGGTGCCAACGCGGTATGGGTGCAGCGGTTCATCGGGTTGCCGCTCATGTATGGCGCGGGATCGCCGGGCACGCCGATTTCCAGCAGCATTTTTCCATCCACCGTCATGCGCCGAACGGTGTGGTCGCCGTCGTCGGTGCAGAACACGGTGTCGTCGGGGGCGAAATGGACGCCGTGCGGGCGGACGAACAGCCCTTCGCCCCAGGAACGCAGGAAGTTTCCCTCGCGGTCGAACACGGTCATCGGGTGGTCGGAGCGGCTGAAGACGTAGACATTGTCCTTGCTGTCCACGCCGACGGCGGCGACTTCGCCGTAGCGCCAGCCATTGGGCAGCTTACCCCAGTTCTCGATGACCTCGTATCGGTGCGCGCCCTCTCCCACGATGATCGGCATGGCCGGTTCCTCCTTTTGCGGTGCGGTTTGGGAAGCAGCCTAAAACGGGTCGCGGTGGGATGCCAGGATGGGCGCACATTGGGCGCCAGCCATTCCGATTTTCCTTGGCGCGGACAAAGCGCCCATGGTAGGAACGCACCATGAACGCTATAATCCGCACCTCATTCACCCGCTGCCCGTCCCTTCCAGGGGGAAAGCCGGCAGACATATGTCTTATGTATGGTCGTACCCCATGAACAGCGAAGACACGCACCCGAACGGACCCGCTTCACCCATGCCGCGACCGGCCTCCAAAGCGACCTCCCCGCTGGAACCCGTACTCGCCGATGCCTGCCGCCGCGCTCTCAAGCCGGACATGCCGTTCAAGCTCCTGCTGGAATTCTGCCGCTCGATCGTCGGGCTGGCGCGGGAGCTGCGCAACGAACGGGCCGGTGCCGGCCTGTCGCAGCACCTTCCCCTTACGCTGGTCTCGCAGATCGAGGCGGTGCGGGACCTCGTCGCCCAACACGCCCTCGATCCCACGCAACCGGAGGCGATGGCCGACCGCCTGCGCAAGCTGGTCGCCGGCCTGACGAAAACCGCCGATCTGGCTCGGCCGCCCCGTCCTACCGCCATCGTGCTCACCCACCCGGCCTTCAAATCCAAATGGCTGCACTGACTGCTTGCATCCCCCCCAAACCCTGCTAAAAGCCCGCGCTTCCCTGCCGGGCGCGACGGCATCGCACCCGGCTATGCTCACATCCCATCCCGGGATGGGACCCAACAAAGGTCCAGGGCGGAGACAAGCCATAGGGGGATCATACATGCCGCTATATGAAACCGTGCTGATCGCGCGGAACGACGTCACGCAGCAACAGGTCGAAACCGTCGCCGACGAAATCGGCGTTGAGTTGGAAGCCGCCGGCGGCGCTGTTAAGAAGCGGGAATACTGGGGCCTGCGCGGCCTCGCGTACCGCATCAAGAAGAACCGCAAGGGGCACTACATGCTCCTGGCCCTCGACGCCAAGCCGGCCTTCGTCAATGAGATGGAGCGCAAGCTGGGCCTGAATGAAGACATCCTGCGCTTCATGACGGTACGGATCGAGGAAGTGGACGAAGCCCCGTCATCCATCCTGACGCGCAAATCCGACGACCGGGAGCGTAGCTTCCGTGGTCCCAAGCCCGCTGGACGCTTCGAAAGCGGTCGCCGCCGCGGCTTCGACGACCGCGAAGAATTCCGCGCCCGCGATGAGTTCGTGCCCGATGGCTTCCGTGGCGGAATGGAGGAATAAGACCGATGTCCGACGCAACCGACCTGAATCCCGCCGCCCGCCGCTCCGCCGTTGGCGCCCGCCGGCCATTCTACCGCCGTCGCAAGTCCTGCCCCTTCTCCGGCCCCAACGCGCCGAAGATCGACTACAAGGACGTGCGCCTGCTGTCCCGCTTCCTGAGCGAGCGCGGCAAGATCGTGCCGAGCCGCATCACCGCCGTGTCGGCGAAGAAGCAGCGTGAGCTGGCGACCGCCATCAAGCGCGCCCGCTTCCTGGCCCTGCTTCCCTACATCGTCGCTTAAGGAGCCATATCATGGCCGCCGTAGAACTGGTGCTGCTCCAGCGCGTCGAAAAGCTGGGGCAGATGGGTGACATCGTAAAGGTGAAGCCCGGTTACGCCCGTAATTTCCTGCTGCCGCAGAAGAAGGCTCTGCGCGCCAACAAGGACAACCTCGCCCGCTTCGAGGCGCAGAAGGCTCAGCTCGTCGCGCTGAACCTGAAGCGCAAGGAGGAGGCCGAACGCCTGGCCGAACGCGTGGGCGGTCTGTCGGTGATCATCATTCGTCAGGCCGGCGAGTCCGGCAGCCTGTACGGATCGGTGTCCGCCCGCGACATCGCCGACGCGTGCACCGCCGGCGGTCTGACCATCAACCGCTCGCAGGTCGTGCAGGAGCACCCGATCAAGGTGCTCGGCCTGTCCAAGGCCCGCGTGTCCTTGCATCCGGAAGTGTCGCTGACCGTCACGGTCAACGTCGCCCGCAGCACGGAAGAAGCCGAACGCCAGACCCGTGGCGAAAGCGTTGGGGCAGCAGCGGAAGAAGAAGCCGCCGCCCTGGATGCCGCCGCTGCTTTCGAGAATGGCGAGCAGCCGGACGTTCCGTAACGCGCCTACACATCGAATGTGTTTTCCCCAGTCCTCGACTTGATCCGAGGACTGGGATAACCCAATAGCGAAAAGATATTTGACGCGCCCGCCTTACCCACGCCAATATTCACCGCCTTCTTGGTCGTGGATAAGGGTTTGGAGCAATGCGTGCTGCCCTCGATGCTATCCTCAGGCGGTTTATCGCCATTGGCCGGCTGACACTGCGTTGGCCCGACGGCCGGATCACCACATACGGCGGGCAGCCCGGCCCTCAGGCCTCGTTCACGCTGAAGGATTGGGCCACGGTCCGCCGCTTGGTGCTCAATCCGCCCCTCGCGCCGGGGGAAGCTTATATGAACGGCACGCTGGTGCCGGACGACTGCGGCATTTTCGACGTGCTGGATGTGCTGCTGGCCAATGCACAGGCCAACCAATCCGGGCATCCGCTGATCGGCTTCCGGTATTGGTTGCGCGCCTTGAAGCGCCGCATCGACCAGTACAACCCGGCGTCGCGCGCCCAGGCCAACGTGGCACACCATTACGATCTGAATGGCCGGCTCTACAGCCTGTTCCTCGACCGCGACCGGCAATACTCCTGCGCCTATTTCCCCCATGGCGATGAAACGCTGGAGGAAGCGCAGGCCGCCAAAAAGCGCCACATCGCCGCCAAGCTTTGTCTGGACCAGCCGAACCTGACGGTGCTCGATATCGGCTGCGGCTGGGGCGGGCTGGCCTTGACGCTGGCGCGGGATTTCGGCGCGCGCGTCACGGGCATCACCTTGTCGCAGGAGCAACTGGCGGAAGCACGCGCCCGAGCGGCGCAGGAAGGTTTGGCGGATCGGGTCACTTTCGAACTCCAGGATTATCGCACCCTGGACCGGCGGTTCGACCGCATCGTCTCGGTCGGCATGTTCGAACATGTCGGGGTCAACCACTTCCGAGCATTCTTCGATCGGATGGCGCGCTGCCTGCACCCGGACGGGGTGGCGCTGCTGCACGCCATCGGCCGCGGCCACGGGCCCGGCGGCACCAACCCCTGGATCGCCAAATACATTTTCCCGGGCGGCTACTGCCCAGCCCTGTCGGAGGTACTGCCCGCGCTGGAGAACAGCGGCCTGCTGACGACCGACGTGGAAATCCTGCGGCTGCACTACGCGGAAACCCTGCGCCACTGGCGCTGGCGCTTCGCTGCCAACCGCGACGCCATCGCCTCGCTCTACGACGAGCGGTTCTGCCGCATGTTCGAATTCTACCTCGCCGGCTCCGAACTGAGTTTTCGGCGGGAGGATCAGATGGTATTTCAAATCCAAATAGCACACCGCATCGACGCGGTGCCGCTGACCCGGGATTACATCGCCCGGGATGAGGCACTTCGAGAACGATCCCCGTTGTCCCCGCTATCCACAGGATAACCACGCTGTCATATGCCTCTCGCGGGGAATAATCTCCGAAGACCATGAACAGCATCACCGATTCGCCGCTCCTCGGGCTTTCTCAGCGCCTCCCCCCGTCCAACCTACAGGCGGAGCAGGCGCTGCTCGGCGCCCTGCTGGCCAATAACCGCGCCTATGAGCGGGTATCGGAATTCCTGTCGCCTGATCACTTCGCCGATCCCATCCATGGCCGCATCTACCAGTCGATCGCGCGACGGATCGAGGCCGGGCAGCTCGCCGACGCGGTGACGCTGAAGGCGGAATACGAGCACTCCGGCGTGCTGCAGGAGGTCGGCGGCACCCAGTACCTGGCGCAGTTGCTGACCGCGATGGTCGGCATCATCAACGCTGGCGAATACGGCAAGGCCATCCACGACGCCTGGCTGCGACGGGAACTGATCGACGTCGGCGAAACCGTCGTCAACAACGCCTTCGGCGCCAACGCGGAACTGGATGGCGCGCAGCAGATCGAGGCGGCGGAGCAATCGCTGTTCCAGCTCGCCACCGAGGGCGGCAACAACGGCGGCTTCGTCGCGTTCGAGCGGGCGCTGACCGACGCCATCCTCGGTGCCGAGCGGTCGTTCCGGCGGGCGGGGCATGTATCGGGTTTGACGACCGGGCTACGGGACATGGACGCCAAGACCGGTGGGCTGCATCCGTCGGACTTGCTGATCCTCGCCGGCCGCCCCGGCATGGGCAAAACCGCGCTGGCGACCAAGATCGCGTTCGGCGCTGCCAAGGCGTTGTTGGCGGAGGCGCGGGCGATCGACCCCAACGCCCTGCCAAAGGCGCAGATCGCGGTGTTCTCCCTGGAAATGAGCTGCGAGCAGCTGGCCACCCGCTTGCTCAGCGAGGAAGCCCGCGTGTCCGGCGACCGCATCCGCCGCGGCGACATCGGGCAGAAGGATTTCGACAAGTTCGTGCAGGTGTCGCGCGAGATCTCGGCCCTGCCGATCCAGATCGACGACACGCCCGCGATCACCATGTCGGCGCTGCGCACCCGCTGCCGGCGGTTGAAACGCACCAAGGGGCTGGCGCTGGTGGTGGTCGATTACCTCCAACTCATGCGCCCGGCGGCGGGGACCAAGCCGGAAAACCGCGTGCTGGAAATCAGCCAGATCACCCAGGGACTGAAGGCCATCGCCAAGGAACTGGCGGTGCCGGTGATCGCGCTGTCGCAGCTGTCGCGCGCGGTGGAAAGCCGGGAGGACAAGCGGCCCCAGCTGTCGGATTTGCGCGAATCAGGCACCATCGAGCAGGACGCCGACGCAGTGATGTTCATCTACCGCGACGAGTACTACCTGGCGCAACGGGCGCCGAAGCAGATGGCATTCGATTCGGAAGATAAATACCAGACCAGCCTGAGCAAATGGCAGCAGGACATGGAGCAGGTGCACAACAAGGCCGAGCTGATCCTGGCCAAAAACCGGCATGGGCCCACGGGGACCATTCCGCTGTACTTCGAGGGCGAGTTCACCCGGTTCGGGGATCTCGATCAGGTGCATGAGGGTTATGCGGGGTAACGCCGCCGGGGGCGTTGTACACGTCGACCTCACCGCCATTGTCGGGAATTGGCGCCTGTTGTGCGCCCGCCATCCCTCCGGCCCCGTCGCGGGGGTGGTGAAGGGGGATGGGTACGGCCTTGGTGCCGGTCCCATCGCTCGGGCGCTGTATGACGCGGGGTGCCGGCATTTTTTCGTGGCGCTGCTGGACGAAGCCCTCGCGATCCGGAAGGTTGTTCCCGATGCCATGCTGGGGGTGCTGGGTGGCCTTATCCCGGGCAGCGAGGCGGATTACGTCGCCCATGGCATCGTGCCGGCTTTGGGGTCCCTGGCGGAGATCGACGCCTGGACGGCTGCCGGCCCCCGCCTGCCTGCTATTCTTCACATCGATACCGGCATGGCCCGACTAGGGCTGGATGCGCGGGAACTGGCTGTGCTGCGGCAGGACCACGCCCGGCTGGCTGGGATCGAGCTGCGATACATCATGACGCACCTGGTCTCCTCCGAGGCCGCGCACGATCCACTGAACCAGTGCCAGCGCCGCCGTTTCGCCGAGGCCTGCGCCATGTTGCCCCCGGCACCGCGCAGCTTCGCCAATTCCTCGGGCATTTTCCTGGGAGAGGACTTCGGATCGGACCTCGCCCGCCCCGGCGCGGCGCTGTACGGGATCAGCCCGACGCCCGGGCAGCCCAACCCCATGCGGCCGGCCGTGCGGCTGATGGCGCGGGTGCTATCGGTGCGCGATATCCCGGCGGGCGCCAGCGTCGGCTACAACGCCACCTGGACCGCCGCCCGTCCGAGCCGCATCGCCACCACCGGGGTTGGGTATGCCGATGGGTGGCACCGAGCCTTGTCGGGTCGTTGCAACGCGTTCTTTGACGGCGCCCCGGTCCCGCTGGTAGGGCGTGTGTCAATGGACCTGACGACCTTCGATATCACCGGCCACCCCGCCATTGCCCCCGGTGCGTGGCTGGAGCTGCTTGGCCCGCACCAGACGGTGGACGACGTCGCCGCGGCGGCGGGGACCAACGGGTATGAGATCCTGACCTCTCTCGCCTTACGGCTGCCCCGGGTCTACGAAGCCGCGTGAATAGCTTCTTGAACTTTCTGGCCGCCATTGGGCGCGGCACCATCGCGGCCTGCCGGGCGGCCGGCACCATCGCGGTCTTCGGCGCGGAGGGGCTGTCTCATGTCGTCCGCCCCCCCTTCTACGGACGGTTGTTCGGCAAGGCACTGCTGGAGATCGGCTATTTCAGCCTGCCCGTGGTGGCGATGACCGCGATCTTCACCGGCATGGTGCTGGCGTTGCAGTCCTACACCGGGTTCTCCCGCTTCTCGGCGCAGGGGGCGGTGGCCAATCTGGTGGTGCTGTCGGTGACCCGCGAATTGGGGCCGGTGCTGGCCGGGCTGATGGTCGCAGGCCGGGTCGGGGCCGCCATGGCGGCGGAGCTGGGCACCATGCGCGTGACCGACCAGATCGACGCACTGTCCACTTTGTCCACTCATCCGATGAAATACCTGGTGGCGCCGAGGCTGCTGGCCGGCATCGTGGCGCTGCCGCTGCTGGTGGTGATCGCGGACATACTGGGGGTGATGGGCGGGTTCATCGTCTCCACCCTGAAGCTGGGCTTCAACCCTGGGACCTACCTGACCAACACGATCAACTTCGTGCAATCCGACGACGTGATCTCCGGCCTGGTGAAGGCTGGCGTGTTCGGATTCCTGATCGCGCTGATGGGCTGCTACCAGGGGTATACCAGCAAAGGCGGGGCGCAGGGCGTCGGCGCCGCCACGACCAATGCCGTGGTCAGCGCCTCCATCCTGATCCTCGCGTTCGACTACGTGCTGACAGAGATGTTTTTCGCGCGTTAAACGCGACCCGCCGGCGGGTCGCAGACCACCGTACCGAACTTGGCGGGGACGGAGATCTCCAGGATGTCGATTTCTTCCGCCGTGGCGGTTTCGTTGTGGCGCATGCCGCCGGGGATCATCATGGAGTCGCCCTGTTTCAGGCGGACCTTGCGGCCGTCCTCGAACTCCAGGTCCACCCAGCCTTTCAGCATGTAGATGAACTGCTGCTCGCACACGTGGTAATGCCAGCCAGTGGGCTTGCTCAGGCCCTGGGTGGCTTCGGTGACCTGGGCGCGCATGCGGCCATTGGTGGCCTCGGTCACGCCGAGTTCGCGATATTTGAAGAAGTCCCGGCGGCCCGCCACGTAGACCGGGTTTTCGGCGGTGGCGATCGCGAGGGTCTGCGGCTTCTCGGTGCTGACGGCGTCGTTCATTGGGGTGCTCCTCCTGGTTATTTTCTGAAGGCAGCCTAGGGCGAATTGGGGCGCTACCGCAATCCGTTATCCCCGGGGGCGCGGCTTCTCGATGTTCGGCAGGAAGGCCGTTAGCAGCCCGATCACCGGCAGGAAGGAGCAGACCTGGTAAACGGTCTCGATGCTGGTCCAGTCGGCGATGCGGCCCAGTGCCGCCGCGCCCAGGCCGCCCAGCCCAAAGGAGAACCCGAACACCATCCCGGCCACGGTGCCGACGCGGCCCGGCATCAGTTCCTGCGCGTACACCAGGATAGCGGTGAAGGCGGAGGCCAGGATCAGCCCGATGGTGACGGACAAGATGCCGGTCCAGAACAGGTCGGCGTAGGGCAGCATCAGCGCGAAGGGGAACGCGCCGAGGATAGAAAACCAGATCACCGGCTTGCGCCCGACCCGGTCGCCGATCGGCCCGCCGGCAAAGGTTCCGATGGCGACTGCCGCCAGGAACGCGAACAGATGGTACTGCGCGTTCTGCACCGTCAGGTGGAACTTCTGGATCAAATAGAACGTATAGTACGAGCTCAGGCTGGAGGTGTAGACGTTCTTGGAGAACAGCAGCACCAGCAGGATACACAGCGCGGTGATCACCGTCTTGCGCGGCAACGCCGACGCCGCGGGGGGCGCGGCGCGTTTGCCCCGACGCGCGGCCATGGCGGGATGGCGGCTGTACCACAGACTGACATTGGCCAGCAGCAGCATCGCCAGCAGCGCGGCGGCGGAGAACCAGGCGATGCTGGATTGCCCCCTCGGCACCACGATGAAAGCGGCCAGCAGCGGGCCGATGGCGGAGCCGGACGATCCGCCGAGCTGGAACAGCGACTGGGCGAAGCCGTAGCGGCCGCCGGAAGCCATGCGGGCCACGCGGGACGATTCCGGGTGGAACACCGAGGAGCCCACGCCCACCAGCGCAGCCGACAGAAGGATCATGGGATAGGACGTCGCCACCGCCAGCATCAGCAGCCCGACCAGACTGCAACACATGGCGATGGGCAAGGAAAACGGCTGCGGGTGGCGGTCTGTCACCATACCCACCACCGGCTGAAGCATCGAGGCGGTGAGCTGGAACGCCAGGGTGATCATCCCGATCTGCCCGAAATCCAGCGCATAGGTGTCCTTCAGGATCGGATACAGCGCCGGCACCAGCGACTGGTTCATGTCGTTCAGCAGGTGGCAGACGCTCAGCGAGATCAGAATCGCAAAGGTTGTGCTGGAATCGGCCGCCGGGCGCACCACGGGCACGATAGGCGCAGCTGCGGTGTTTTCGCTCAACGTCTCGTCCTTACCTGGGTCGCGGGGCATTATGACGGAGGGGCCGGTGGCGCACCTATGCGTTGAGCGCGTGTCTGGTAATCTGGCTGTCGCATTCGTGATGCCAAAAGCGCTAAAAGCTGCCGTAATTGATGGCCAAGCTCACAGGTAGCGATGGCCGCGGACGCGTAGCGTGCCTTGCGTTGGGTTCCCGGAGTCTCCGGCGCCTCGACCATCGCCGGAGAAGTTGGATGCCGATATCACGGAAAGCCGAGTACAGCGGGCGCGCTTTCGCTGTTCCCATGGGTTTGATCCTGGGCTTGTTAGTTGCTTACTGGCTGCTGACCGACTGGCACGCGCTGCCGCGGTTGATTTCCTCGGCCGTCGCTACCTTTAGCTGACGACCTCAGCTGGCGGGAGGTCGGCGGCGGCCTGCACTTCCAGTCCGGTCACGGCCATTGGCGCCGGGGATGCTGCCGCCCGCGATTGGGTCGCGAGCGGGAGGGTCAGAGTACTGAGCATAAGGGCGCGCCGCCGTATGGTCGGGGTCTCCTGGTTGGGCGACCATGAGCCTCGGACTTCGGGCCCCCGTTACAAGGTCAGGCGTGACGCTGGACGAGCGCGGCGTAGCGATCCATCCAGCCTTGCGGGAAGCCGCGGCTGGCCTCCCCGATGCCGCCATCGGCGTCGAAGAACCCTTCTTTCACCTGCGAATAGGCGTCCGGGCCTACGCCCGCCATGACAATGTTGAAACGTCAGCGCGCCCGGATAATTCGATTATTGTTGGACGGCCCTTTAAAGCGCCCCGCCCCGCCGCCCAACCATCGCCCCCAACCGCAACCGCAGCGCGTTCAGCTTGATGAACCCCTGCGCATCGACCTGATCGTAGGCCCCCTGATCATCCTCGAACGTCACCACCCGCGTGTCGTAGAGCGAGTGCGGCGACTCCCGGCCGATGCAGGACACGTTCCCCTTGTACAGCTTCAACCGCACCCGCCCGGTCACCGACTTCTGCGACGTATCGATCAACGCCTGCAGCATCCGCCGCTCGGGGCTAAACCAAAATCCGTTGTAGATCAGCTCGGCATACCGCGGCATCAAGCTGTCCTTCAGATGCGCCGCCTCCCGGTCCAGGGTGATGCTCTCCATCGACCGGTGGGCCTGCAGAAGAATAGTGCCGCCGGGGGTTTCGTAGACGCCGCGGGACTTCATGCCGACGAAGCGGTTCTCCACCAAGTCCAGCCGGCCGATGCCGTTGGCCTTGCCCAGTTCGTTCAGCCGGGTCAGCAATGACGCTGGGGACAGGCTGATACCGTCGATCGCCACGGGGTCGCCGCCCTCGAAGTCGACGCTGATGACGGTGGCTTTGTCCGGCGCATCCTCCGGCCGGATGGTGCGCTGGTAGACGATCTCATCCGCCTCGACCGCCGGGTCTTCCAGGATTTTCCCCTCGGAGGAGGAGTGCAGCATGTTGGCGTCCACGCTGAACGGGGCCTCGCCGCGCTTGTCCTTGGCGATCGGGATCTGGTGCGTCTCAGCGAATTCCAGCAGGCGGGTGCGGCTGGTCAGCTCCCACTCCCGCCAGGGGGCGATGATCTTGATGTCGGGTTTGAGCGCGTAATACGACAGCTCGAACCGCACCTGGTCGTTGCCCTTGCCGGTCGCGCCATGCGCCACCGCGTCGGCGCCCACCATCTCGGCTATCTCGATCTGACGTTGCGCGATCAGCGGGCGGGCGATGGAGGTGCCGAGCAGGTACTGGCCTTCGTAGACCGTGTTGGCGCGGAACATCGGAAAGACGAAGTCCTTCACGAAGGTTTCGCGCAGATCGTCGATAAAGATCTCCTTCACGCCGGCCATCTCGGCCTTCTTGCGTGCGGGTTCCAGCTCCTCCCCCTGGCCGAGGTCGGCGGTGAAGGTCACCACCTCGCATTTGTAGGTGGTTTGCAGCCAGCGCAGGATCACGCTGGTATCCAGCCCGCCGGAGTAGGCGAGCACGACTTTCTTCACGTCTTTGACAGCCATGGTGGGGCTTCCCTCGGGGTACCGAACTTTGTCGCGGCGGAGTAGCCCCTGCGGCGGGATGGACGCAAGCGCCGCTGCCAGAAATCGTTGACGCCTCCGGGATACCGGTTAGTGTACGCTCAAGAGGAGCAACAACAATGTCATTCGCCACCCAGCAGAGCGCTGCCCCCAGCACCGCCGGCAGCGGCGTCGGTGCACCGCCGAGCCAATTTCAGCTGAAATATCTGACTTTCAGCTTCATCGTGGCGATGATGCTGTATGTGCTGTACCACAATGAGATGTTTCTGGTCGTCCCCAGCCACCCGGCCTGGAAACACTACGAGCCGTTCAAATGGTGGCTGCTGCCGCACGGCCTGGCCGGCGCCTGCGCGCTGTTTCTGGCGCCCTTGCAGTTCTCCAGCCGTTTGCGGCGGCGCTTCCTGAGGCTGCACAAGACCACCGGCGCGATCTACGTCGCGGGCGCGTTGCTGTTGGCCCCCATCGGCCTCTTTATCCAATACCTGGATGAGAGCCAGGGTGCCGCTCGGTCCTTCACGATCGAGACGACTATTCAAGGGTCGTTGCTGGCGATCACGACCGGGATAGGCCTTTGGTACGCGCTGCAACGCAATATCACACGGCACCGTCAATGGATGGTGCGAAGCTACGCCGTCGCCATCACATTCCTCGAAGTCCGCGTGATCTTCGGTGTGACCGGACTGGATCAGGCATTTGACTGGCACGTGCTGGAAACCATCGTATGGATGTGCACGTCGCTCTCCCTCCTGGTGGGCGACATCGCCAATCAGTTGTACGAACGCCGCGGGACTTGAGGCGAACGATGCCGACCGACCGCTACGGCCTGCCGCTAACCACAGCCTCCGACGCGGCGGGAGACGCCTACGTCGATGCCTGCGACTTGCTGTTGACGCTCTACCCCGGCGCGGGCGGCGGGTTCGACCGGGCGATCGAGGCGGATCCGGATTTCGCCCTGGCGCATGCCGGTAAGGCGCGGCTGCTGCAACTCAGCGGCAAACTGCCCGCCGCCAGGGACGCCATCGGCACGGCCGCGGCCTGCCCCGCCACCGAACGCGAGGCCAGCCATATCGAGGTACTCCGCCTGCTGATCGAGGGCCGGCAAGCGGACGCCCTCGCCGCGGTGTGCGCCCATACCGACCGCTGGCCAACCGACGCGATGGTGCTTGCGACCGCCGCCAACCAGCTTGGCCTGATCGGCATTTCCGGCCGCGCCGGACGGGTCCAGGAACTGGCCGCCTTTCTGGACCGGCTCGCCCCGGCTTACGGCGACGACTGGTGGTTCGGCGCCCATCACGGCATGGCGGTATCGGAAGCCGGGCGACACGCCGAGGGGCGCCGCATCGTCGAGCGCTCCCTGGCCGGCAACCGGCACAACGGGTCGGTCGCGCATTCCTTCGCCCATGTTTGTTACGAGGACGGGCACCCCGACGAAGGGATCGCGTTCATCCGCTCCTGGTTGCCCGAGTACACCCGTCTCGGCGGCATGTACGGCCATCTCAGCTGGCATCTGGCGCTGTTCGAGCTGCACCGGGGCAACGCCGAGGAAGGCTTTCGGATGTTCGGTGAGAGCTTCGGCGCCGAGGATTATCCAGGCCCCCTCCCCAACAAAATGTTCGACGCGGCGGCCTTCCTGTGGCGGTCGGAGTTGGCCGGCAACCCGCGCGACGAGGCGCGCTGGGCCATGCTGCGGGATTTCGCCCATGCGACCTTCCCCCAGCCGGGGTTGAACCTGCTCGACTGGCACGTCGCGTTGGCCGAGGCCGCAACCGGCGACACCGAAACGCTGGAAGCCCGCCTGAGGACCATCGAAGACCGCGCCAGGGAGGGACGCTACGGCGCCGGCCATACCATTCCCGACGCCGCCCGCGCCTTCGCGGCGTTCGAACGCAAGGATTTTACGACCGCCATTTCATTGCTGGAAGCTTTGTTGCCCGAACGGGAACGGATCGGCGGCAGCAACGCGCAGATCGATCTGGTGGAGTTCACCCTGCTGCGTGCGTACGTGCTGGCTGGCCGGCGGGATGCGGCGGAGAAACTGCTCGCGGCGCGCCGTCCCGGTGCCGTC
Source organism: uncultured Acetobacteraceae bacterium (assembly GCA_903924985.1). Lineage (GTDB taxonomy): Bacteria > Pseudomonadota > Alphaproteobacteria > Acetobacterales > Acetobacteraceae > Rhodopila. The sequence continues at coordinate 44,833 of CAIYDT010000249.1, read as the reverse complement.
GGCGCGCCGGCGGCGGTGCTGCACTGAAACCATCTCCCGCATGTCTGGCGCCTCGCCGGTCGATCGAAGCGGCCAGGACCGCATATTCGGATCCTGCAGGAGAATGGCCTTGGGGTGGCCTGGGATCGGGTGGTTTTGGCGGAGGCGGTTTGAGATGGTGGACCGGGATCGGCGGGTGGTTTTGGCCTGGGAGCTGACGGAGGCCGAGATCGCGTTGATTGCATCGGCCGAGGTGCCGGCAGAATACGCGTATCTCGACGCGGAACTGGAGGGGGGGCCGGAGCAGGCGTCATCGCTCTTGCAATCATAGTTCATAGCGCTATATTTCTCCCCTATAAGGTGCCGCCATGCGCGTGTTCAAGGTCCGGTCGGTGGCTCGGTTCGCGCGGCGGGAACGCATCGGGGACGGCGACCTGATCGAGGCTATTGAGCGAGCCGAGCGGGGGATTGTCGACGCGGACCTTGGCGGTGGGTTGATCAAGCAGCGTGTGGCCCGTCCCGGACAGGGCCGCTCGGGCGGGTTTCGGGTGCTGGTGGCGTTTCGAATACGGGACCGGGCGGTGTTCCTGTATGGGTTCGCCAAGAATGAACGGGACAACATCGATCCCGTTGAATTGGCGGATTTGCGGGAACTCGCGGAAAGCTGGCTAACGGCAAGCGCGGAACGGATCGGCCGGGCGCTGGCGGATGGATCGTTACAGGAGGTGGACTATGGCGGCAGCGGTTAAACGGAGTCGGTTGAGGACGGCGATCGTGGAGATGGCGGACGATCTGCATCGACTCGGCATTATCGATGAAGCGCGGCACAAGAAGATCACGTTGCGGGACGTGGGGAAGGACGCGCCGCCGCCCGCTGAACCGCTGACCGGCACGGATATTCGCGTGCTACGGGAGCGGACGCGGATGAGTCAGGCGGTTTTTGCTCGGACACTCAATCTGAGCGTGGGGTATGTGTCGCAGTTGGAGCGAGGGGCGAAGCAGCCGACGGGGGCGGCTTTGGTGCTGCTGGATGTGATCCGGCGTAAGGGGTTGGAGGCGATTTTGTAGGGTTCGGTTCGACCCTATAGGCGCCCATACCAAGCACCCCCCTGGGATAAGCTTTTTATAAATGCTGCTCCTACTTGACGCCCAATGCCCGAAATGGCAGGCAGCTTTGCTGGTGCTGGACAATCCCCCGAGTGGTCCTTTTTCAAGAGAATTGCGGCGACCTGATTTGCGGCGAAGTCCCGCTTGACGGTCGGAATCGACCATTTATTACCGCTGATAGATGCCCAAGATTGATCCGCCCCCCCACCCGCATATGGATGAATGTACCAAACGTCGGTATGGACATATACCACCACGCAGTGGTCCTCCGGCTTGGCAGTACCGTCATTGACGGTACCCTCGATCATTTGGTCTGAGCGGATATCGGTAATCGTCACTGCCGACTGAGCGTACGCCGTCAACGGCAGGAGGCACAACAGCCAACCGAGCAAAACTCTGAACGTCCTCATTATCATCCTCCAACAGTGATGGTCACGCTCTTTGTCCTTGCCAGATAGCTCAATGGTGGGTTGCTTTTGTCGTTGCCAAATGGCACTCGCCATCCCACAGCCCTGATCTCGACTTCCGGACCGTTGAATTTATCTGGATCAAGGTATCGGCTTCCCCAACTGCTATCTGTCCGTGCAACGATCTCATCCGCCAAGACCCAACCGCCCGCACGCCCCAAGTCCCGAATCCAAACCTGGACGTACGGACAGCTTTCTGGATCTTGCCCATGACCAATGATGTTAAACAACCTCGTAATCGAAGATTTGTTCTCCGGGCGGTCTATCACCGTCTCGCAGGCCCTGGAATAGGAAGTCATACTACTAGTCAAAAACCACACCCCCACCAACATGGCCGCGTAAATGAATATCCGAGGTAGCATCGATTTACCATATCTCGCATACACACAATAAATTACAATGCATGTAGCTATCACAAAGAAAACAATAGCAGCGGAATAAAATGTATATTTTACAATCTGAATAGCGACATAGGGAATATTTTTGACACCAAACTCAACCCACTCTTGGACAGTCTTTCCTGTAATCGCTGCCGCAAGGCAAAGTATTACTTCTGCCGCCAAGTGACCGATCGTAGGATGCAAAACGGACTCTAATTTGCTTGGCATGGTTCATCGCCAATGGCAGTCAGGTGTCGATCAGGCGCCTGACTGCCTCTTTCAAAACATCGAGCCGCTGGAGATGGCCTGACCCTCATTGCCAATTTTCCGCCCATTCGCCCGTTAGAGTGATCCAACCGGGCGGATAAAGCAACAGGAAGTCTCTCCTAAATCGACATTTCCGCAAATCCCATCCCCCCCAAAACAAAGTCTCCACATCCGCCTCCGTCATCTTCGAAGCCCCGCGCTTCTTCGCCTTCAGCACCTCCATCTTCTCCTCGATCGTCCCCAAAGTCACCAGCCGGTGCACGCAAACCTTCTTCTCCTGTCCAATCCGGTGTGCCCGGTCCGTCGCTTGATCCTCCACCGCCGGGTTCCACCACGAGTCGTAATGAATCACGGTATCGGCCGCTGTCAGGTTCAGCCCCACGCCGCCCGCTTTCAGGCTGATCAGGAACAGCGGCACATCCCCCTTCTGGAACTTCTTCACCGGCGTCCCGCGATCCTTCGTATCACCGGTCAGCATCACATAGGGGATCGCATCCTCCTTCACCCGCTCCTCGATCAGCGCCAGCATTTCCGTGAACTGGGAGAACCACAGCACCCGCCACCCCTCCTCGATCATCAGCGTCAGCATCTCCATCAGGCGATCCAGCTTGGCCGAACCGGCCTTCGCCCGCTCCACCGCTTTCAGTTTGATCAGCCGCGGGTCGCAGCACGCCTGCCGCAGTTTCAGCAGCGCATCCAGGCTAATGATGCCCGACCGAGCCATGCCCTTCTCGGCGATGGCGGCCTTGACGCGGGCGTGCATGGACAGCCGGCAAGATCAGGGCCCAGGCGGGCGGTCCGGCGCGCGACCGCCGCTTGGCCGAACGGTATGAGGCTTTGCGTTTCGTCCGTTAGCCGGCAAACTGGCGGACATGAACCTGCCTCCATTGTCTCCGCGCATTCGCGCCACCTTCGCCGCCCCCATCCCCACCGCCAAGGCCTGGGCCTTGCGCTACGACGGGCGGGCGGGGCCAACCATAGATTTGACCCAGGCGGTGCCGGGGTATCCGACCCACCCCGGCCTCGCGCATCGGCTGGCCGAGGGGGCGGAGTCCCCGGTCCAGGCCCGCTACGGCACCATCGACGGGGACGAGTCCCTGCGGGCGGCGTTGGCCGCCGACATCAACCGCGTCTACGGCGCTGATATCGGGGCCGGAGACGTGGCGATCACCGCTGGCGCCAATTTGGCGTTCACCATGGCGATGACCGTGCTGTGCGGCGTGGGCGACCAGGTGATGCTGCCGGTGCCTTGGTATTTCAACAACGCCATGGCCGTGAGCATGCAGGGGCTGGAGACGCTGCCCCTCCCCTGCCGCGCCGAGGACGGCTTCATCCCCGACCCCGACCGAGCAGCGGCACTGATGACGGAGCACACCCGAGCGGTGGTGCTGATCAGCCCCAACAACCCCACCGGCGCCATATACCCGCCGGACGTCATCGCTCGGTTTGCCAAGCTCTGCCGGGAGCGTGGGGTTTGGCTGATCGTCGACGAGTCCTACCGCGACTTTCTGCCCGAGAGCGCCCTGCCCCCGCACACCTTGTTCCAGGACCCGGATTGGCGGGACGGGGTGATCCATTTGTACTCGTTCTCCAAGGCCTACTGCGTCGCCGGCCACCGGGTCGGCGCCATGGTCTGCGGCCCGAGGGTGCGTATCGAACTGAACAAAGCCCTGGACACCATGCAGATCTGCCCGCCTCGGGGACCTCTGCCCGGCCTGACCTGGGCGATCGACAACCTGCACGACTGGAAGGCCGGCAATCGCGCCATCATCGCCGAAAGGGCGCGCGTGTTCCGGGAGGGCGTGGGGAAACTACAGAACTGGAAGATCGACGCTCTCGGCACCTACTTCGCCTACATCCGCATCCCCGAAGGCGAGCGCGACGCGATGGCTGTGGGCGAGGCGCTGGCCACGGAATGCGGGCTGCTGTCGTTGGTCGGTCCGTTCTTTGGGCCGGGGCAAGACCGGCATTTGCGGCTGGCCTTCGCGAATGCGGACCTGGAGGCGATTTCCGCGGTGCCGGATCGGTTGCGGGCGTTGGGGTAGGAGCACGGTCTCGGTCTGAACTTTCGGAATGGCTAACGTCTTGATTTACCGACGCCGGGTGATGTTTCCGAAAGTCTTGCAGACCGTGTGAAAACACCCGCACGGACTTTTAAAGGAGAAGACTCTTCGCCAATCGGCCGATAGGTGCCTCGGAAAGCGGCGAAGATAGCCGTTTTCCTGCGGCCTGGAGGAGAACATTCTCCTGAATTTTCAGCCGGCCGAATTTTCAGACAGTCTGCTTGAATTTCGCAGCGCGTGAGGGGGCGTTACCCGAATGGGCGGAGACTACAGGCTCCGTGCGCTTCGCGCATAGCACCCGACCCCTCGCCCTCTTGCGAGGGGGCACGCCCAAAACCTTGAAAACCAGTGCCTTCCGGCCTATAGTCAGCGGCAAGGGAACGAAGGTCGCATTGTGCTGACCTCCCTTCACTCTTAGGAAGAGTGCCTTGTCAGATACACACGTGAAGTTCCCGGGTCCACCATCATGGCTGCTACAGAACATGGTGGACGAAGCCACCCGCCCACACTCTACTGAGGAAGACGAAGCCGCATGGCTGTGTGTCCTTGGTCGTGGGAAACTTGGGGAATGGCTATCAGCCGTCCACGACGCCAAACACCAGAAATAAACGGCACGGGCCTACCTCGGTGACAGGGCGGGCCTTTCTTCTGCAATTACGGTTGCGCAGTCGGTTCACGGAAGGGCTTGGCCTTTAGCCAAGCTCGCGACGCCGGCGTGAAAAGGAGGATTAGCGCGACGAACTGCAAAGTCGTCTGAATTACAGCAAGCGATTGCACGCCGAAATACAATCCGGCCGCAAAAACTGCATATATTGTGGGAAGGCCGAGAACAAAAAGGACTATCAGTGCCCACATCGCAATACGGCTGTGCCTGCGCGAAACAAGTAGCACCATGGTCACAATGAAAATAGACACAAAAATCTGTATGAACAACACGAACGGAACTGACGCCAGCGCCGTTGCTTCCTTCCACCCATGCCCGGATTGAAAAACGCCCAGCGCCACGCTCGCCAGGGACAGCCGCTCAAACCATATAACCGAGTCTGGCCGCATATAGACACCTCTCAATCGGATAAACCGATTTGATGTAGGAATCGTAACCGCGTCGGCCCAATATGGCAAGTTGGGGGGCAGAAGGCAAGGGCCTCTTTGGAGTATGTCTGTCAGGCGACCAGCCATGACAGGCTGGGCGCTACGCGCGGAGCGTCCCGAGCGGAGGCCGTCTCGGCCATTCGGTAACGCGCCTTCATGCGAAGGTCACTCTATATCATGACCATATTTTTTCAACATTTCCTTTCCCTTATTGATGAAGTAAACTCTCAGATGATCATCTTTGATGTATTTTTGCGCGCGCATTTTCACCTCGTCCATTGAGCGATATTCACGTTTTTCTAAAATGCTTTTTAGGTAATAATCCGCCTCAGATTCACTTTCTATTCGGTATGATTCTATGGCGGGCGGATGAGCGGGTGCAAGCTTTGCCACCACATCTTGTATCAGACCCTCGACGACCTCGGGCTTACAAAACTCGTAAAGATCAAATAGCCCCCGTTGAATCAGTGCGTTCAGAACCTCGGCTCGATTCCACCCGGTTTTCGCGGTGATAGCCTCGACGTGGTTGAGCATAAACTCATCGAGCCGGATCGAAACTTGGGTGCCACCTGTGCGCGGAGGCGACTGGTATTCGGACGCAGCACGTTGCTCAAGCGCATTGCGCAGAGCCAAGACGTAGGCGGGACCACTCATCGGGTTGGGGCGGGACATTGCTTCGACTCCTCAGGAAGTTGACATGCAGAATACGACACATATCGCATGCCGAAGTCAATCACAATTCGCATGTGGTCGGCGTGCACCATTTTGGTGATCCGTAAATCAAGCAGACCGTGTGGAAACTCGATTTCCCGGGATTCCGACGCGGCATGGGACGGGTTAGAATCCCGGCATGACGCACATCACCGGTCACGACCGATCCCAGACACTGCTCCTGCCGGAATCGTTGGACGACTACGTCGGGCCAGAGAACCCGGTGCGCTTCATCGATGCCTTTGTTGATGGGCTCGATCTCGTTGCGGCGGGCTTTGTCCGCGTGACGCCCAAGATGACCGGCAGGATAAAGGGTCACGGCAGGAAGCGGGTGCCTGACGTCGGCCGCTAACGTAGAGGCACCGGGGGAACCCGAGCGGCGCACGAGGTGTCGAGCGCAGCGTCCGGCGCACGGATGAAGCGGGTGATCAGGCCGGCGCCGCAAGGGGTGAATTCCTTGATGTCTTGTGGCCGGGTCGGGAACACGATCAGGACCGCTTTGGAGCCCATCGCGGTTGCCGCAAGCGTCGCAAAATCCGGTGGTGTCACCGGATCCAGGCTGCCCGCCAGCAGCAGCCTCGGCGCCGAGGCGTCGCGTGGCAGCGGCGGTGGGATCGGCGCAGCATTCGAGGTGTGGCAGGCGGCAAACAGGTGCTCGAGCGCGGCCTCGAAGGTCTGGCCCCGAGTCCGCAGCAGCGGGTTGGGTGGGTAGACGGAGTCGAGTACAACAGCGCGTAATGTATCGGGATGTCGCGCCGTCAGGGTCATGGCGATCGTGGTACCGTAGGACCGCCCGTAGACGCTCCAACGCGCGGTGCCTAGCGCTGTGCGGACCCTTTCTACATCCTCAACAGTGACATTGGTGCCGAACCACGTGGGGTCCAGCCCTTGTGTCGCGAGGTCCTTGCGGCAATCGCCGACGAGTTCCTGCCAGGCGGTGGCAAATGCCTCGGGCAACTCATTGCTGCCGATCAGCCGCACCTCCGAAGAACCGCGGCGCACGGCCGAGAAGGCCCTGACCGCAGTGATCCAGGAAGCATACATCCAGGGTGTCTCGACGCGTTCCGTGGAACGGAGTTTGGGGCGGCGTTCGCGGCTGAAGTGGAGGCCGGGATTATTTGAGCCCCGCGCCATATTTGCCTATTTTATAGCCACAATTCGAATTGTGCCTTTTGAAGGGACATATCCCTGCCCACCACTGTCATGGCCGGGGTTGACTCGATCACCTCCTGGAACCCCGGCAAGGAATGTTAACGAGCGATGCCGGCCCGACCCTGACGGTATGGCCGCCCCTTGGCACACCGGTTGCATAACAACCCTCAGCGGGGCCGGACAAGGCCCGCGCCGGCGTGCAACAAACCCGGAAATGGGAAACAGGACAGAGGCACATGGCATTCAACGAACCCACCATCTCCCGTCGCGGACTGGCCCGCTTGGGCGCTGCCGCGGCCACCGTCGCGGCGCTCAGCGCCGTTAAAACAGCTGCCGCGCAAGGAACGTCAGGCACGATCAAAGTCGGCATCCTGCACTCGCTGTCGGGCACCATGGCGATCAGCGAAACCACGCTGAAAGACGTCATGCTCATGCTGATCGAGCAGCAGAACGCCAAGGGCGGCCTGCTCGGCAAGAAGCTGGAAGCGGTCGTCGTCGACCCCGCGTCCAACTGGCCGCTGTTCGCGGAAAAGGCCCGGCAGTTGATTTCGGTGGAAAAATGCGCCGCGACGTTCGGCTGCTGGACCTCCGTGTCGCGCAAATCCGTGCTGCCAGTGTTCGAGGAACTGAACTCCATCCTGTTCTACCCCGTCCAGTACGAGGGCCAGGAATGCAGCCGCAACGTGTTCTACACCGGCGCGGCGCCCAACCAGCAGGCAATCCCCGCAGTCGATTACCTGTGGAACGAAAGTAAGGTGAAGCGCTGGGTGCTGGCCGGCACCGACTACGTCTATCCGCGCACCACTAATCAGATACTGGAAGCCTATCTGAAATCAAAAGGCGTGGCCACGGAAGATATCCTGATCAACTACACGCCGTTCGGCCATTCGGACTGGCAGAACATCGTGGCCTCGATCAAGAAGTTTGGCTCCGCCGGCAAAAAGACCGCCGTGGTGTCCACCATCAACGGCGACGCCAACGTGCCGTTCTACAAGGAGCTGGGCAACCAGGGCATCAAGGCAACCGACATTCCCGTCGTCGCGTTTAGCGTCGGTGAGGAAGAACTCGCCGGCATCGACACCAAGCCGCTGGTCGGCCACCTCGCCGCCTGGAACTATTTCCAGAGCGAGGACAATGCCGACAACAAGAAGTTCATCGCGGCCTGGAAGGCGTTCACCAAGAACCCCAAACGCACCACCAACGACCCGATGGAAGCGCATGTCATCGGCTTCAACATGTGGGTGAAAGCGGTCGAGGCAGCTGGTACGACGTCCTCCGACGCCGTCATCGACGCACTGATCGGTACCGCGGTGCCGAACCTGACCGGCGGTTATTCCGCGATGATGCCGAACCACCACATCACCAAACCCGTGCTGATCGGCGAAATCCAGGCAGACGGCCAGTTCAACACAGTGTCCCGCACCGCCGGCCTCGTGGTTGCGCAGGAATGGTCGCCCTACGTGGCCGACACCAAGGACCTGATCGGCGATTGGCGTTCGCCGCTGAAGTGCGGGGCCTTCAACGTGAAAACCGGTGCCTGCACCGCCGGTAAGAAGGCCTGACGGGCGGGGGCGGCCGTCTCCTCCCCGGCCGCCTCCAACGTCTTCGGTAAAGGTTCCACGATGCGCCGGCTGCTCGCCTTCCTGCTGATCGCCGCTTTGGCGCTGTTGTCGGGACCGTCTCGGGCGGACCCGGCGGATGACGCGCTCGCCGCGTTGGCATCCCCCAGCTTCGAATCCATCCGGTCCGGCGTCGAGCAACTCGCGGCGTCCGGCCATCGACGCACCGCCGCCGTGATCGGGGCGTTGCAAGGGGGAAAGCTGTATTTTCGAGCGGATAAAGCGCTGTTCATCAAACAGGACGATGAAACATTCGTTGATGCGCTGACCGGTGCCCCCGCCGATGCCGGATCCGTCAAGCAGGTTCGCCCCAATAATGCCGTCCGCAGCGCCATCGATGCCGCGCTCGGCGGCTTGCGCCTGTTCGCCCCCGACGCTTCGACCCGCCTGGATGCCGCCGAGGCCGTCTTCAAGGCCCGCGACCCCGCCGCCTTGCCCGCGCTGGACAAGGCCATCGCGAAGGAAACCGACACCGGCGTGAAGCGCCGGATGGAGCAAGCCCGTGCCGCTGCCATTCTTTCATCCACCGACGCGGCCGATGGCGACCGCATCGCCGCCGTGGGCATCCTGCGCGAGCGCGGCGATATCGAAGCCCGCGGCTATCTGGCGTCCTTGTCGAACCAACCGCCAGCAGCAGCCGAAGCCATTGCCAGCGCGCTGACCTCGATCGATCGGATGGCGCAAATCTGGAGCGTGGCACAGAGCGTTTACTACGGCCTCAGCCTCGGCTCCGTGCTGCTGCTGGCTGCGGCGGGGCTGGCGATCACCTTCGGCGTCATGGGCGTCATCAACATGGCGCACGGCGAGATGGTGATGATCGGCGCCTACACCACCTTCGTGGTGCAGCAGTTCATGCGCGCCAATACGCCCGGCCTGTATGGCGCCAGTCTGATAATCGCGGTGCCCTTGGCCTTCCTGGTGTCCGGCGGCATCGGCGTGGTGATCGAGCGCACCCTGATTCGATGGCTTTACGGCCGCCCGTTGGAGACGCTGCTGGCAACCTGGGGCCTGTCGCTGGGCCTGCAGCAGGGTGTCCGCTCGATCTTCGGCGCCAACAACAAAGATGTGGATACCCCGTCCTGGATGAGCGGCGCCACCGAACTCGGCGGCCTGACCCTGACCTGGAACCGGATGTACATCATCCTGTTCTCCGCCATCGTGCTCGCAGCGCTGATGGCGGCGCTGCGCTACACATCATTGGGTCTGCGGATGCGGGCGGTAACGCAGAACCGCCGCATGGCCGCCGCGATGGGCATCCGCACGCCCTGGATCGACGCACTGACCTTCGGGCTGGGATCCGGCGTCGCCGGTATGGCCGGCGTGGCACTGAGCCAGATCGACAACGTCTCCCCCAACCTCGGCCAGAGCTACATCATCGACAGCTTCATGGTCGTGGTGTTCGGCGGCGTCGGCAACCTCTGGGGCACCACGCTCGGCGCTCTGACCCTGGGCATCGTCAACAAATTCCTGGAGCCGGTGGCCGGCGCGGTCATGGCCAAGATCGTCGTGCTGGTGCTGCTGATCCTGTTCATCCAGCGGCGGCCACGCGGCATGTTCCCGCTCAAGGGCCGGGCTGCCGAATCATGAAACTCGACCGCACCGCCTGGCTGACCCTCGGCCTGACCTTCGGCGTTCCTCTGTGTCTGGCACTACTGAACCAGACCACCGCGACGGCGTCCGCGTTGCACGTGCCGACCTACATGATCGCACTCGCCGGGAAGTACCTGTGCTTCGCCATGCTGGCATTGGCCGTCGATCTGGTATGGGGTTTCGCGGGCATCCTGTCGCTCGGCCATGCCGCGTTCTTTGCCCTCGGCGGCTACGCCATGGGCATGTACCTGATGCGCCAGATCGGTACCCGAGGCGTCTACGGCAACGCCAATCTACCCGATTTCATGGTGTTCCTGGGGTGGAAGGAGCTGCCCTGGTATTGGTCCGGCTTCGAGTGGTTCCCCTTCGCCATCTTCATGGCCGTTCTGGTCCCCGGCCTGCTGGCGATGGGCTTCGGCTGGCTGGCATTCCGCTCCCGCGTCACGGGCGTCTATCTGTCCATCATCACCCAGGCGCTGACCTATGCGCTGCTGCTGGCGTTCTTCCGTAACGACATGGGGTTCGGCGGCAACAATGGGATGACCGACTTCAAGGACATTCTGGGCTTTTCGGTGCAAGCGGACAGCACGCGTTCGGCTTTGCTGGTCATTTCGGCCGGCTTCCTGTGCGTGCAGTTCCTGGTCGCCCGCTTCGTGGTGCAATCCCGCTTCGGCAAGGTGCTGATCGCGGTGCGCGACACCGAATCCCGCACCCGCTTCCTGGGCTACCGGCCTGAGTCCTACAAGTTGGTGGTCTGGACCCTGTCCGCCGTCATGGCCGGCATCGGCGGCGCGCTTTACGTTCCGCAGGTCGGCATCATCAACCCCAGCGAATTCGCCCCCGCGAACTCGATCGAAGCCGTGATCTGGGTCGCCGTCGGCGGCCGAGGCACCCTGACCGGCGCCATCCTGGGTGCGGTGGCGGTCAATTTCGGCAAGACCTGGTTCACCGGCGCGCTCCCGAATTACTGGCTGTACGCGCTGGGCGGGCTATTTATCTTCGTCACCCTGTTCCTGCCCAAGGGCGTCATGGGCCTGTTCGCCCGCCGTGCCAAGAAGCCCTCTGTAAAGGCCGAGGTGGTGGCATGAGACACCCCGATACCCTGCTGTATCTGGACGGCGTCACCGTCACCTTCGACGGGTTCCGAGCCTTGAACGCGCTGTCGCTGTATCTCGAAAAAGGCGAGATGAGGGCAGTGATCGGCCCCAACGGCGCCGGCAAGACCACCATGATGGACGTCATCACCGGCCGCACTCGCCCCGACACCGGCACGGTCATGTTCGGCACGGACACCGACCTGACCAAGCTGGACGAACCAGCCATCGCCGCGTTGGGCATCGGCCGTAAATTTCAGAAACCGACGGTGTTCGAACCCCACACCGTCTGGGACAATATTTTGCTGGCGCTATCCGGCGACCGGCGGCCCCGGTTCTCCCTTTGGGCGAAGGAAACCGCCGAAGAGAAGCGCCGCATCGAATCGGTGCTGGAAACCGTCCGTTTGAAAGACCAACGCGACCGCCGCGGCGGCGACTTGTCGCACGGCCAGAAGCAATGGCTGGAGATCGGCATGCTGCTGGCGCAAGAGCCCCAATTGCTGCTGGTCGACGAACCCGTCGCCGGCATGACCGACGCCGAGACGGAGCAAACCGCCGAGTTGCTGCGGGAAATCAACAAGACCCGCAGCGTGGTGGTGGTGGAGCACGACATGGCCTTCGTGCGGGCCTTGGACGTGAAGGTCACGGTGCTGCACGAGGGGGCCGTGCTGTCGGACGGCTCCATCGACCACGTCAGCGCCGATCCGAAGGTCATCGAAGTGTATTTGGGACGCTGAGGATGCTGGAAGTCGACCGCATCGACCTGCACTACGGCGCCGCCATCGCGCTGCGGCAGGTTTCCATCACGGCACAGGCTGGCGCGGTGACCTGCATTTTGGGCCGCAACGGGGTGGGCAAGACGTCCCTGCTGCGAGCCATCACGGGCTCGCACCCGATTTCCTCCGGTTCCATTCGCTGGGAGGGGCACGAAATCTCCCGCCTGCCGATCTACGAACGGGCGCGCCGCGGCATCGCCTGGGTGCCGCAGGGGCGCGACGTATTCCCGTTGCTGACGGTCCGGGAGAACCTGGAAACAGGATTCGCCGTGTTGCCTCCGCGCGAGCGGCGCGTTTCGGATGAGATCTTCGACCTGTTCCCGGTGCTGAAAACCATGCTCCGCCGGCGCGGCGGCGACCTGTCCGGCGGGCAGCAGCAACAGCTCGCCATCGCGCGCGCTTTGGTCATGAAGCCCCGCCTGATCGTGCTGGACGAGCCAACCGAGGGCATCCAGCCCAGCATCATCAAAGACATTGGCCGCGTCATCGACCTGTTGCGGTCCAGGGGGGAGATGGCCATCCTGCTGGTCGAGCAATATTTCGACTTTGCCCAGGAGCTGGCGCAGACGATCGCGGTGATGGACCGTGGCGACATCGTGCTGTCCGGCCGTCGGGAGGACCTTGACGAAGCCGATGTACGACGGCGCCTGTCAGTCTGAAACCGTCTACCAGCGAGCGGTTGGGGACCTGCGCGTCACGTTCAAGCGGCGCGGGGACCTTTCTGTCCTCGACGATTTGCGCCAGGCGGGCTGCCTCAAAGCGCGGTTTCCCCGTTCGGTCACACAGGGTTGGGCTGATGTGACGACGCTGAATACGTCCGGCGGTGTTGCAAGCGGGGATCGGCTGACCGCCGCGTTCGCCGTGGGGCCCGGCGCACGGGCGGTGGTGTCGGCCCAAGCAGCGGAGCGGTTTTATCGAGCCCCGGCCGGCGGGCTGCCGTCTTTCGTGCGCACCCGGATAGATGTCGCGGAGGCCGGCTCGCTGGAATGGCTGCCACAGGAAACAATCCTTTTCGATAATTGCGCGCTGGACCGGCGCTTGGAAATAAATTTGGCACCGGATGCCTGGTTCCTGGGCGTCGAATCCCTGGTGTTCGGCCGAACAGCGATGGGGGAGCGGGTTGAGCAAGCCTGGTTACGCGACGCGATCCACGTGCGACGCGACGGCCGCTGGCTGTTGCACGAGACCGTGCGGATGGACGGTCCCGTGAGCGCGATGTTAGGCCGGCCCGCCGTCGCCGCCGGTGCTCGGGCCGTGTCCACCCTGCTGCATGTCGCGCCCGATGCGGAGGCATTTCTGACCCCGGTGCGTGAGGCTTTGGAAGAATATGGCGCGGAATTAGGCGTTAGCGCATGGAATGGCATGCTGGTCGCGCGTATGCTTGCCTCCGACAGCGCGAAGCTGCGCAAGGCGGTGACGGCGGCGCTGAAAATTATACGGGCGCCTCGGGCGCTGCCCCGCGTTTGGATGTGTTGAGAAGGGTTTTGCGATGAATTTGACCCCGCGCGAGAAGGACAAACTGCTGATCAGCATGGCCGCCATCGTGGCGCGCCGGCGGCTGGAACGCGGCGTGAAGCTAAACTACCCCGAGGCGGTGGCCCTGATCACCGATTTCGTGGTCGAGGGTGCGCGCGATGGGCGGTCCGTCGCCGATCTGATGCAGGCGGGGGCGTCTGTCATTACGCGCGATCAGGTGATGGATGGGATTGCCGAAATGATCCACGACGTGCAGGTGGAAGCGACGTTCCCGGATGGGACGAAGCTGGTGACGGTGCATGAGCCGATCAGGTGAGGTGGGTGTGGTGGGGGAGAACGCGGCGATAACCCCTCAAAGGTTCGTGGTTAAACGTGCGTCGGGAACACCTGTTTCCGACGAGGATATTCTCGTGGATATACGGCATGCCGCTGATCTGGCTCAGACGACGATCCTGTCGATCCGGCTATATACCGAATTCGGCCAAATCGATCCGACAACCGTGGCTTCGCATTTTGGTTCCTGGAACGCAGCAGTTATCGCGGCTGGACTACAGATTTCAAACGAGGTTAACGTCTCGGATGAGCGGCTTTTTGAAAATATGATGGTTCCTTGGACACATTACGGGCGGCAACCGCGACGCGCGGAGCTGGCTCGCCCACCTTCGACATTCAGTCAGAGCCCATACAATCGACGATTTGGCTCTTGGACGAACGCTCTGAATGAATTTGTCGGGTTCGCCAATGCGCAGGAGTCCGTCGCCGTGGGCGCACCAACGATCTCCAGTAGAACGCGCACAGCTCGCGACCCTACCCTGAGAACGCGGTTCCGGGTCCTGGAACGCGACGTCGTCGCTCAACCCTCCGCCACACGCTCAGCCAGCCACATTTTGATCAACGACTGATATGGCACATCCCGCTTGTTCGCCGCGACCTTGATCCGCTCCAGCAGCGGCAATGGCAGCCGCAGCGAGATGGACGAACTCGACGGCTTCAGGTTTGGGAATCGGACCCGCTCCGCCTTGCTCCAATCCACATAATCCGTAGAGTCGTGCGTCTCCCAGAACCGGCGTTCTGCCGCTTCGTTGGCGAAGGCCGGGACCGCCTTAAGCGTCTTGTCCATAGCGCAGCTTTTCCTTGCGGTGAATGTCGCGCGCGGAGATCACCCGGATCAGCCGTCCACCCCCGCGCAGGGTAAACGTAACGTGCAGAAAGCGATGATCGTCGGTTCGCCCCAACGCATGCAATCGTATTTCGTCCTGGCTGTGCCGCTCATCCGGCAGTAGCAGCAAGGGTTGGTTGAAAAAGACCTGCTCCGCCTCCGATTGGCTCACGCGATGCTTATCCGCGCTCTTGCGGGCATTGCCGGCATCCCATTGAAAACCTTCGGCGGCGGTCAGGTTGATCACGTCGCGTATATGCCACACATATACGATAGGGCGCAATCACATTCTGGCCCGGTGGCCCGGATGTTGCTAGGCTTCTACCCAACAAACCCAGGACGACCCACTATGATCCCCGGCGAACTCCTCCCTGAACCCGGCGACATCGAGCTGAACGCCGGTCTCACCCGCACCACCCTCACTGTCGCCAACACGGGCGACCGGCCGATCCAGGTTGGCTCGCACTACCATTTCGCCGAAACCAACGGTGCGCTGTCTTTCGACCGCGCCAAGGCTCACGGCCAACGCCTTGATATCGCCGCCGGGACAGCCGTGCGCTTCGAACCCGGCCAAACCCGCGATATCGCACTGATCCCCTATCGCGGCACCCGGTCGGTGTTCGGCTTCCGTGGGTTGGTTAACGGAGCACTTAGCTGATGGCCCGCATCACCCGCGCCGCTTATGCAGACATGTTCGGTCCCACCACCGGAGATCGCGTGCGCCTCGCCGATACCGATCTGATTATCGAAATTGAGCGCGACCTGACGATCTACGGCGAGGAGGTGAAATTCGGCGGCGGCAAGGTCATCCGCGATGGGATGGGGCAGTCGCAATTCTCCCAGGCGCAGGGGGCGGTCGATACCGTCATCACCAACGCGCTGATCATCGACCATTGGGGGATCGTGAAGGCCGATGTCGGGCTGCTGAACGGCCGCATCGCGAAGATCGGCAAGGCCGGCAATCCCGACGTGCAGCCGGGCGTGGATATTATCATCGGCCCCGGCACCGAAATCATCGCGGGCGAGGGCAAAATCCTGACTGCCGGCGGCATCGATAGCCATATTCATTTCATCTGCCCGCAACAGGTGGACGACGCGATCGCCGCCGGCATGACCACCCTGGTCGGCGGCGGCACCGGCCCCGCCACCGGCACCGCCGCGACCACCTGCACGCCGGGGCCGTGGCACCTCGCGCGCATGCTCCAGGCAGCGGAAGGCTTGCCCGTCAACCTCGCCTTCGCCGGCAAGGGTAACGCGTCGCAGCCGCAGGCTTTGGAGGAAATGCTGCGCGCCGGCGCCTCCTGCCTGAAACTGCACGAGGACTGGGGCACCACCCCCGCCGCCATCGACAATTGCCTGTCCGTCGCCGACCGGTTCGATGTCCAGGTGATGATCCACACCGATACGCTGAACGAGTCCGGCTTCGTCGAGGACACCATCGCCGCTTTCAAAGGCCGCACCATCCACGCCTTTCATACCGAGGGTGCCGGCGGCGGCCACGCCCCCGACATCATCAAGGTCGCCGGCCTGCCGAACGTGCTGCCGAGCTCCACCAATCCCACGCGGCCCTACACGGCGAACACGCTGGACGAGCATCTGGACATGCTGATGGTCTGCCATCATCTGGACAGCTCCATCCCCGAGGACGTCGCCTTCGCGGAAAGCCGCATCCGCAAGGAAACCATCGCCGCTGAGGATATCCTCCACGACCTGGGCGCGCTATCGATGATGTCGTCCGACAGTCAGGCCATGGGCCGGGTTGGCGAGGTGATCATCCGCACCTGGCAAACCGCGCACAAAATGAAGACCCAGCGCGGCTCCCTGCCCGGAGACAATGCTCGCAACGACAATGCTCGGGTCAAGCGCTACATCGCGAAATACACGATCAACCCGGCCATCGCGCAGGGCTTCTCCCGCGAGATCGGGTCGGTCGAGCCGGGCAAACTGGCCGATCTGGTGCTGTGGTCACCGGCCTTCTTTGGGGTGAAGCCGGACCTCGTGATCAAAGGCGGCTCCATCGCCTGCGCGCCGATGGGCGACCCAAATGCCTCGATCCCCACGCCGCAACCGGTGCATTACCGGCCGATGTTCGGTGCGTTCGGGCGGGCGTTGCAGGCGAGCTGCCTGACGTTCGTTTCCAAATCGGCGTTGGAGGCAGAACTGGGACACTCCCTGGGACTGTCGCGGCAGCTGGTCGCGGTGGACAATACGAGGTCTGGCATCGGCAAAGCGGCGATGATCCATAACGATGCGATGCCGGTTATCGAGGTCGATGCGGAAACCTACGAAGTTCGCGCTGACGGCGTGCTGCTGACCTGCGAGCCGGCCACGGTGCTGCCGATGGCGCAGCGGTATTTCCTGTTCTGATTATGGTACTAATGGAACCACGGATGACCACGGATAAACACAGATGGAATGCCGTCGGTGCATGGAAAAATCCGTGTTCATCTGTGTTCGTCCGTGGTTCCAATTTCTTATGGCCGACCCACCACCCGATCGGTGACGGACCATGAATCGGATCGACCAGATCCTCCCCGCCGGCACATGGGATCTTTCCGCCGCCACGGACATTGTCCTGATAGACTTCGATCGCCGGCACCGACGGCGGATCGCACTGACGACGGAAGGCGGTGCGGAAATCCTGCTCGACCTTCCCAAAGCCGTGCGTCTCCGGGACGGGGACGGCCTGCCGGTCGAAGCCGGGGTAATCCGGGTGCAAGCAAAACCGGAACCGCTGCTGGAAATCCACGCCCATGACGACGGCGAGTTGGTCCGCATCGCCTGGCACCTCGGCAACCGCCACCTCCCCGTCCAGCTGCTCGGCGATCGCATTCGCATCCGCGCCGATCACGTGATCGCGGAAATGGTCGAGGGCCTCGGCGGACACGTGGACGATATCGAGGCACCGTTCGACCCCGAACCGGGCGCCTATGCCGCGGGTGGCGGCGGGCACCATCACCATGGCGATCACGATCACGACCATGACCATGACTGAGATGTCGCTGATCCGCCTGCTGGCCTGGCTGTCGCCGGCCTTTCCGACAGGCGGATACGCCTACTCCCACGGCCTGGAATGGGCCGTGGATACCAACGACATCGCCGACGGCGACTCGCTGAAAACGTGGCTTTCCGATGTGCTGTCAAATGGCAGCGGCCGGAACGATGCCATTCTGCTGCGCCATGCTCATCAGGCCGCCAACGATCCCACCGCTCTCGCTGAAATCACCGAACTGGCGCTGGCAACGGCGGCTTCCCGCGAACGTCAGACGGAGTCCCTGGCACAAGGCAACGCCTTCGCCGCCGCCGCTGTCGCCTGGGCAGGAGCGCCACTGCCCGCCAATGCCCCCTACGCCGTGGCTGTCGGGGCCCTGACCGGCGCGAACGGAATCGACGAAGACGACGCGGCCGTTGCCTATCTGCAAGCCTTTACCACCAACCTGATTTCCGCCGCTGTGCGGCTCGTGCCCCTCGGCCAGAACGCCGGCCTGCGGGTGCTGGCCGCACTGGAACCCGTCATCATCGCGACTGCGGCCGAAACCCGCGAAGCCACCCTGGACGATCTCGGGGGCTGCGCCTTCCGGTCCGACCTCGCCTCCCTCCGGCACGAAACCCAGTACACAAGGTTGTTCCGCTCATGACCAAATCCCCGCACG
Organism: uncultured Acetobacteraceae bacterium; assembly: GCA_903924985.1. Classification (GTDB taxonomy): domain Bacteria; phylum Pseudomonadota; class Alphaproteobacteria; order Acetobacterales; family Acetobacteraceae; genus Rhodopila. The sequence continues at coordinate 26,248 of CAIYDT010000249.1, read as the reverse complement.
GCCCCTTGCGCGTCGGCGTCGGCGGCCCGGTCGGCACCGGCAAGACCGCGCTGATGGACGCGCTCTGCAAGCATTTCCGCGACCGCTACGACATCGCCGCGATCACCAACGACATCTACACCAAGGAAGATGCGGAGTTTCTGACCCGCGCCGGCTCCCTCCCCCCCGAACGGATCATGGGTATCGAAACCGGCGGCTGCCCGCATACGGCGATCCGGGAGGACGCATCGATCAACCTCGCCGGCGTGGCGGAGCTGAACCGCCGCTTCCCCAATCTGGACCTGATGCTGATCGAAAGCGGCGGCGACAATCTGGCCGCGACCTTCAGCCCTGAATTGGCGGATTTGACGATCTACGTCATCGACGTCTCCGCCGGCGACAAGATCCCCCGCAAAGGTGGGCCAGGCATCACCCGTAGTGACATGCTGGTGATCAATAAAATCGACCTCGCCCCATACGTCGGTGCGAGCTTGGAAGTAATGGACCGGGACTCCAAGAAAATGCGCGGCGACCGCCCGTTTGTGTTCGCCAATATTCGTGCGGGTCAGGGCGTGGCGGAGATCGCCGCCTTCATCGAGAAACAGGGCGGATTATCACCCCATCCGCTGTAGCCGCGCCCCATCCCGCCGCAACTAGGCGATCGCGGCTTTGGTGTGCGGGGTCAGGCGGCAGACCTGCGCCCAGAACCGTTTGCCGTGGTTCATGTGTCCGATATGCGCGACCTCGTGCGCGTTGACGTAGTCCCGCGCTGGCACTTTGGTGCATGAACGCTATGATCGCTCGGTCACTCTCGGGCCGCAGACCCTTCGGCTGCGGCCGGCGCCGCATGCGCGCACCGCCATTCTGTCCTATTCCTTGATCGTCGCCTTCATAGAAACGGCGCACAATTTGATCCTGGTGGGCGGAACCGGCACGGGGAAAACCCATCTGGCGACGGCTTTGGGCGTGGCCGCGATCCACCGCGGCAAGCGTGTCCGCTTTTACAACGCGGTCGATCTGGTGAACCAGCTCGAGAAGGAAAAACAACAGGGAAAAGCTGGCAATCTGGCCCGCCAGCTAGTGCAGACCGACGCCGTCATCCTGGATAAACTCGGGTATCTCCCGTTCCCCGCCTCGGGCGGCGCCCTGCTGTTCCACCTGATCAGCCAGCTCTACGAGAAGACCTCGCTGGTCGTCACCACCAACCTGTCCTTCGCCGAATGGGTCGGAGTTTTTGGTGATGCCAAGATGACCACGGCCTTGCTCGATCGCATCACCCACCACTGCGATATCCTGGAAACCGGGAATGATTCCTTCCGCTTCAAACAGCACAAAAAGCAGCCGATATCGGGCTGATCAACTGGAAATTTTTGGACGCTGTTACCTGGAAACTGTTCAACGCTGATTGACAATCCATACACCAACGCGAGTTTCAACGGCCCCTGGTATCAACTCAGCCAGCGCTTGCGCCGCCGGTAATGTTTCACATCCCGATAGCTCTTGCGTCCCGCGCTGGACAGGCCGAGGTAGAATTCCTTCACATCGTCGTTCTGCCGCAGCGCCGCCGCCGTCCCGTCCAGCACGATGCGGCCATTCTCCAGAATATAGCCGTAATGGGCGTAGCGCAGCGCCATATTGGTATTCTGTTCCGCTAGCAGGATGGACATCCCCTCGGCCGCGTTCAGCTGCATTACGATCTCGAAAATCTCCTCCACCAGCTGCGGCGCGAGCCCCATGGAAGGCTCGTCCAGAAGCAATAGTTTCGGACGGCTCATCAAGGCCCGCGCGATCGCCACCATCTGCTGCTCCCCGCCGGACGTGAGGCCCGCCAGCGACTTTCGCCGTTCCTTCAAGCGCCCGAAATAACCGTAGCAACGTTCCAGATCGGCCATGGCGGCGGCGCGTCCGTCCCGGCGGGAAAACGCGCCGGTCAGAATGTTTTCTTCGACCGTCAGATGCGGGAAGCAGTGCCGCCCCTCCATCACCTGGATGATGCCCCGGCGCACCAGGTCGGAGGCCGTGAGCGGATCGATCCGCTCGCCCATGGCGGTGATACTACCCTTCGTAACCGCGCCGCGTTCGGCTTTCAGCAGGTTGGAAATCGCCTTCAGGGTGGTGGATTTTCCGGCCCCGTTGGCCCCCAGCAGCGCCACGATGCCCGCCGCCGGCACGGTCAGGCTAACACCCTTCAGAACCAGGATCACATGGTTGTAGATGACCTCAATGTTGTTCACGCTGAGCAGCGGCGCGGCCTCTGTCGGGGAAGGGGTCATCGGCATCGGTCTCTCGAAACAGCAAGGCGGGCGCCAACGCCCGTCTTGTCATGCCAGCCTGTTCACTGCGCGAGGCAGCCCGGTGCGATGCCTTTCTGCTTCGCGTAGGCCGTCGCGGACTCCAGCGCCTTGGCCCGCAGATAGGTCTGGTCCGCTTCGTACGGCTGGCTCACCGCGTTCCACTTCTTGCCGTCCCACTGCTGCACCCAGGCGAGGTGCGTACCCCCGTGATCCTCGCAGCTCACGGTCAGCGGCTGCGCCAACCCGGTGAACCCGATCGCCTCCAGCCGAGCCGCGTCGAATTTCAGGTTCTCGAAGCCCCAGCGGATCTGCTCGCCGGTCAGCGGCTTGTTGCCATAGCGTGCCATCGCCGTGCGAATGGCCTCCGCCACCTGCATACCGTCGATCAGGCCGCGATTATACAACACCTCACCGACCTCTTCCTTCTTCGCGGCGCCCGTTCCCTTGTCGTAGAGGGTGCGCATGATCTCCTGATGCACCTTCGCCACCTGCCCCACGGGGTGCAGTGCCAGCGCGTAGTAGCCCTTGGCGCCGTCGCCCGCCGGGGTCACGTCCGGCTCCGCGCCGGACCACCACCCGCCGAACATCTTCTCACGCGGGTAATTCACCGCCACGGCTTCCTTGATCGAGGCGGAATTCATCACCCCCCAGCCCCACAGGAACACCCAGTCGGGCCGGTTCTGGCGGATTTGCAGCCAGGTGGATTTCTGCTCGACGCCGGGATGCGTCACCGGCATGGCATCGAAGGTGAAGCCGTAACGCTTCGCCAGATCTTCCAGAACCGGGATCGGTTCCTTGCCGTAAGGTGAGTCGTGATAGACCAGGGCAAGCCGCTTGCCCTTCAGATTGGCAACCCCGCCGGCCTTGGCGGCGATATGCTGGACCAGGATCTCCGCCGCGTCCCAATAGGTGCCGGTCAGCGGGAAATTCCATTGGAACACGCTGCCGATGATGGAATCGGCGCGGCCGTACGCCTGCGTCAGCAGAGGAAGCTTATCGCCCGGCGCCTTCTCGGTCAGCGCGAAGGTGATGCCGGTGGACAGCGGGGAGAATGCCGCCGCCCCGGTCGGGCCCTTGCCCTTCAGCCGCTCATAGCACTCCACGCCGCGATCCGTGGCATAGCCGGTCTCGCATTCCTCATAGACGACCTTCACGCCATTGATGCCGCCATCGCGCGCATTCAGCATGGCGAAATAATCGGCTCGGCCGTTGGCGAATGGCACGCCATTCGGGGCGTAGGCGCCGGTGCGATAGACCAGTCCGGGGATGAATTGCTCATTCTGCGCCTGCGCGGCGACGGAAAAGGCCAACGGCGCCGCGAGCAAGGCGGCCCCAAGCAGGTGTTTCAGGCGGTTCGGACGCATTTTCTGTCTCCCTGTTGCTTGGTTAGCGATCCAGTTTAGCAAGAAACTACGCCGTTGTCGCTCAATGCGGCAACGGCCACAGCCGCAATTTCTCCTTACCCAGTTGCCACAGACGGGCGAGGCCGTGCGGTTCGGCGATCAGGAAGAAGATAATCAACGCCCCGAAGACCATCGACTCCAGATTCGAGCTGAGTGCCGTGGAAATCGGCACCCCCAGCGCCGCCGGCACCTGGTTGATCAGGATCGGCACGGCGAAGATGAAAGCGGCCCCCAGGAACGATCCGAGGATAGATCCCACCCCGCCGATGATCACCATGAACAGCACCTGGAAGGACCGGTTGACGTCGAAGGTCAGCGGCTCCCACGCGCCCAAATGCACGAAGGCCCATAGCGCGCCCGCGACCCCGCAATAGAAGGAACTGACCGCGAAGGCCAACAGCTTGGTGCGCAGCAGTCGAATGCCGATGATTTCGGCGGCGATGTCCATGTCGCGCACCGCCATCCATCGCCGCCCGATGGCGCCACGCACCAGATTCTTGGCGGCCAGCGCCAGCACCACGACGATCGCCAGTGTGAACAGATAACGCCGTCCGGCGCTATCCAGGGGAACGCCGAAAAAGATCAGCTTGGGGGCCGTGGCATTGGTTGCGTAGTTGGTGAACCATTTGATGCGGATGAACAGCCAGTCCATGAAGAACTGCGCCGCCAGGGTGGCCACCGCCAGATAGAACCCCTTGATCCGCAGGCTGGGCAGCCCGAATAGCACCCCCACCAGCGCCGAGATCCCGCCCCCAAGCAGCATGGCCGCCAGCAGGTTCAGCCCGGGCACCCGCAGCACCAAATTGTAGGCAGCATAGGCGCCCACCGCCATGAACGCTCCCGTTCCCAGCGATACCTGCCCGCAATAGCCGGTCAGCAGATTGAGGCCGATCGTCGCCAGCGTCAGCACCAGGAAGGGGATGAGAATGCCGGTATAGACATATTCGGTGGCGGTGAGCGGCACGACCACGAAGGCCGCGAACAGGATGACGAGCATCGCGATCCGGTCCTGGCGGATCGGGAACAGCGCCTGATCGGCTTCGTAGCTGGTCTTGAACTGGCCGTTTTCCCGGTAAAACATCGATGCTCACACCCGCTCGACGATTTTGTCGCCGAACAGCCCCTGCGGGCGGAACAGCAGGAACACCAGCACCAACACGTAGGCGAACCAATTCTCGATCCCGCCGCCCAGGATCGGGCCGCAATACACTTCGGACAGCTTTTCCCCCATGCCGATGATCAGCCCGCCGACGATGGCACCGGGCACCGAGGTAAAGCCGCCCAGGATCAGCACCGGCAATGCCTTCAGCGCCACCAGGGAGATGGAAAACTGCACGCCCAGCTTGGCACCCCACACCATGCCCGCCACCAGCGCAACGATGCCGGCCGCCGACCACACCACCAGCCAGATATAGTCCAGCGGCACCCCGATCGATTGCGCCGCCTGATGGTCGTCGGCCACCGCGCGCAATGCCAGCCCGATTTTGGTCTTCTGGAAGAACAGCGCCAGCGCCGCCACCAGCATGCCCGCCACGACCGCGGCGAACACATCGAGCTTGTCCACCAGCAAGCCGCCGTCGAAGACGGACTCAAGAATGAACATCGGATCCTTCGGAATGCCGAGGTCGAGCGTGTAGACATCGCTGCCCCAGATCGTTTGGCCGAAACCCTCCAGGAAGAAATTCACCCCCAAGGTTGCCATGAACAGGATGATGCCCTCCTGGTTGACCAGCCGGCGCAGCACCAACCGCTCGATCGCGAAGGCCAGCGCGATCATGACCAGGCAGGAAACCGCGAAAGCCGCCCAGAACGGCAGCCACTCCATCAGTCGCACCAGCGTCAGCGCAGCGAACAGCACCATCGCGCCCTGGGCGAAATTGAATACGCCCGAGGCCTTGAAGATCAGCACGAAGCCCAGCGCCACCAGCGAATACAGCACCCCCGACAGCAGGCCGCCCAGCACGACTTCGAAGAAGAATGCCATGCCTAATCCTCTCGCTGCACGCCAAGGTAGGCATCGATCACCCGCTGGTCGGCGCGCACCTCGTCGGGCGTGCCGTCGGCGATTTTTCGTCCATATTCCAGGACCACCACGCGGTCCGACAAATCCATCACCACGCCCATATCGTGCTCGATCAGCGCGATGGTGATGCCGAACTGTTCGTTCACGTCGAGGATGAAGCGGCACATGTCCTCCTTCTCCTCCACGTTCATCCCGGCCATCGGTTCATCCAGCAGCAGCAGGTCGGGTTCGGCGGCCAGCGCCCGTCCGAGTTCCACGCGCTTCTGCAACCCGTAGGGCAGGCGTCCCACCGGCATCTTGCGCACCGCCTGGATCCGCAGAAAATCGATAATACGCTCGACATGCGCGCGATGTTCGGCTTCTTCGGCCGCCGCCGGGCCCCAGTGCAGCGCCTGCCAGAAAAATCCGCGCCGCATTTTCAGCAGCCGTCCGGTCATGATGTTATCGAGGGCGGACATGCCCTTGAACAGGGCGATATTTTGAAACGTCCGAGCAATGGATTGTTGCGCGGCTTCGTAGGGGTGCATCCGGTGGCGCACCCGGCCCTTGTAGGTGATTTGTCCTTCCTGTGGATGATAAAAGCCGTTGATGCAATTGAGCATGGACGATTTCCCGGCGCCGTTCGGCCCGATAATCGCGCGGATTTCTCCCTTGCGAATGTTGAACGATACGTCGGACAGGGCGCGCACCCCGCCGAAGGAGAGCGAAATGCCCTCCACGTTCAGCAGCACTTCGCCGATGGCCCGTGCTGTCGTCATCGCGCCGCCACCGTGTCGTACAGCGCCTCGATCAGCGGTGCATAGCGCTCCATGATCGCCGCGCGGCGTATTTTGCGCATGTGGGTGAGTTCTCCGTCATCCGCGTCAAGCTCTTTCGGCAGGATCAGAAAGCGTCCGATCGCCAGGCCCGCCCGAGCCGGGTCGGCGGCGAGGTCGCGGTTTACCGCCGCCACGCAGTCCGCCAGCAAATCGTACACTTCCGGCTTGGCGGCGAGTTCCTGGTAGCCGGCGAATGCGAGTCCCGCCCGCTCAGCCCAACCGCCCACCGCGCCGGCATCGATATCGAGCAGGCATGCGACAAACTCCCGCCCGTCGCCGACCGCCACCGCTTCCTTGATATAGGGAAAGAATTTCAGTTTGTTTTCGATGAATTTCGGCGTGAACAGCGTGCCGTCTCGCAGTTGCCCGACATCGGACGCGCGATCGACGATGCGCAACTGCCCATCGTTTTCCAGCACGCCGATATCGCCGGTTCGCAGCCAGCCATCCGCGGTCATCGCCGCCTCGGTAGCCGCCTCATCCTGGTAATAGCCGGAGAATACGCCTGGGCTGCGCGTCTGCACTTCGCCCCCGTCGCCGAGACGTACCTCCACCCCCGGCATCGGGCCGCCCACCGTCTCGGTGCGTACCGCGCCATCCGCTTGCAGGCACACAAAGCCGGATGCTTCGGTGAGGCCGTAGCTCTGTTTCAGGTTCAATCCCAACGAGCGGTAGAACCGAATGATGTCCGGCCCGATCGCCTCCCCGACCGCATAGGCGCGGCGCACCCGGCTGAACCCGAGCACGTTCCGCAGCGGTGCGTAGATCAGGATATCGCCGAGCCTGTAGCGCAGCCGGTCCGCCATGCTCACTTTCCGTCCATCCAGGATCGCTTCCCCGACCCGCTGCGCCAGGCCGATGCAGGCTTGGTAAAGCCGCGATTTCAGCCAGCCCGCGCCGGACATGCGGACGGTTACGCTGCTCAGCAACGTTTCCAGAATGCGGGGCGGCGCGATGAAAAAGCTGGGGCCGATCTCGCGCAGGTCGGTCAGCAGCGTTTCCTCGCTTTCGGGGCAGGAGACGCGGCAACCGCTGACCAGCCATTGGGCATAGGAACAAAGATGATCGCCCACCCACGCCATGGGCAGGTACGCGATCATTTCATCATCCTCGGTCAGGTTATCGAACCGGCACGCGGCGCGCGCGGTGGCGAGGATATTATCGTGACTCAGCATCACACCCTTGGGCGCACCGGTCGTGCCGGATGTGTACAGGATCACCGCCAGATCGGTCCCCTTGCCGGCGGCGATGCCGGCATCGAGGGAGCCGGCATGCGCTGTGCCCTGGAGCGCGTCCAGCGCGACCAACCCGGGTTCCGTTTGGTTCTGCAGGCCGCGCGCGTTCTTGAACACGATCCGCCCGGGCCGGCCCAGGCGCGTTCGGATGGCCAACAGCTTATCCACCTGCTCCTGATCTTCGGCTATGACGGTGTCGATCGCGGCTCGATCGATAACGAGGCCCATCTCCGCTTCGTTGGCTTCCTGATATAGCGGCACCGGCACCGCCCCCAATGCCTGCGCCGCGCCGATGGCCCAGTAAAGTTGCGGCCGGTTGTCCCCGACGATCGCGATCCGAGCGCCGCGTTCCACGCCGAAGGCGGCCAGGCCTTCGGCGATGGCATGGGTCTCGGCCAGAACCTGCGCCCAGGTCCAGGTGTGCCAGATGCCGAATTCCTTTGCCCGCATGGCGGGCCGCGCGGCCCATTCGCGCGCATTGCGCTGCAACAATTGTGGGAATGTGTCAGCCACATCCAGCGCGGACGCTATTCTATTGGGAGAGGAGGGTTCGCCCCGCACCTGGCTTTGTTTCCTAATTATCTATGCATTCCCTGTATGTTTGCACTAGCAGGTCGGCCCGCATGCGACAAGGTCTATGGCGGTCGAGCCGCGGGGCGCAGAATGCGGGCACGGGCCGCAACAGGACGCGGCGAATGGGCGAGAAGGTCGTGCGCCAACACGCCGTCGAGACAGCGAAGCGAGCCGAGACGCAGCAAGCCGGTCCCTTCGTGGTTGGGCTTGATCGCGGCTATGCGCGCAGCCGCCATCGGCAGCAAGAGCGCCATTTCGAGGTGATCGCGGGCAAGGTGGTCGACGCCGAGGGCACCCAGCATCGCCTCGCCTTTTTCCGTGACGGCCAGACGGCTTCGGCCGATTTTGCCCCTGGTTTTGCCCGAACGGTCCGCCAGGCTTCCCTGACAAGAGCCGTCGCATTGGCGGCGGGGCGTGTGCTATTCGTCCTCGTGGCGTTGCCCTTCTTCGTGGATCCGGCACAGAGAGCCGACAGGCTCACGGCGGGCAACGCCGACTGGCCTATTTCAACATGGCCAGGGACATCCCCGGCTACCTCTCCGGGAATTCACGGACACGCTTACCATGGTATCCCCCACAGCAAAATTTTCCCCGTTATCATAACAATGTCGCCCAAGACGATCACAGAATAAGGCGATCTCGAAGAGGCATAAAGACGGACGGCACACAACGCCAGTCTGCGGCATTCTGACGTAAGTTTGGGGAATTCCTTGTACCGGTAAGTCATCTCGAACAGGGACGGGACGTCACTGTGAAGCCGCCAGTTCATAAATCCACCAGGCCGGAATGCAGACGGCACCTCGTGCCCCTGACACGCTTAAGTCAGGTCTCGAGCCATCGTACTATCACCGCGGGAATAATCGAAAATGCGATGATTGCTAAGCGAAAACCGGATGCAATAAGCGGACGATATCCACAATTGAGATGAAAGGCGCAGGCTTGATAGACTCATATCGTAAATATCGATACCAGACCAAATGACAGCCGTTTCGGACATTGTGACCGCGTGTGAAAGCACCAAATCGGAAAGAAAAGCCGCCGTGCCACCGTCGGGTATCAAAAGTGCCAGGTCTGGCCCCACCCCCCCAAAGGCTTTTGCGATATACCAGGATCGAAAATCATGACCGCACCACGGAACGGCATCTATGTGCTGCAAGGCGTTCAACCGTCCCAGATCGCCGCCGCACCCGTTGGGGTAAAGGTGGTCGAAATCTACGATGACAGTAAAACACTATTCGACGCTGCTCAGGTTACGCAGATGGAAGCGGGAGGCGGCCTTTTGCTCGGATATTTCAGCATTGGAGAGGCTGAAAACTATCGAGATTATTGGGCTTCGTTGCCGGCAGCAGATAAAGGTCCGGTCGATCCCTCATATCCGGGCGACTATGAGGTCGCCTATTGGACCCCCGAATGGCTAACAATTTGCGAGAATTACGTCTCTCGAATGGTTACGCTCGGATACAATGGCGTATATTTTGACGTCGTGAATGAATATACAACTGCTTGGGCAGCGGCGCATGCTCCCGGTGGTGATGCCGCGACTGCGATGGTCAATCTGATTCAGACCCTGGCAAACTATGCGCATAACACTCTAAATGCCCCAAATTTCCAAATTTGGGTTAACACATCGGGTGCGGAAGATCTTCTGAACAATACTACGTTCGTTAACAGCATCGACGGAGCTTATGAGGAAGACCTATTCTATCAGAATAATAGCGGGAGTTTCTCTCCAGAGCCAACAGGCTATACTAGTACGAACGTCGCCTTGTTGCAAAAACTGGTGTCGGCCGGCAAATCGGTCATTGCGATCGAATATGTCACAGGTGCGACGGTAGTCGCGAACGTCGAAACACAGGCCGCTGCCGCCGGAATCGGATATTATATCGCAAACCCGAACCTCGAACTGCTTGGTGTCAATCCGGAGGGGTTTTCGGCACCATGCTTTGTAGAAGGAGCTATGATCGCTATACCCGAGGGAGAGATGCCGGTGGAGAAACTGGCGGTGGGTGACCAGGTTCTGACGATTAACGGCGAATCAAAACCGATTGTGTGGATCGGCGTCGGACACGTTCTCGTTACGGGAGGACGACGGACCGCGTCGTCCCCCATCATCCTGCGCAAAGGCGCGCTGTCCGATAATGTGCCGCACCACGATCTGCGCGTGACCAAGGGGCACGCATTCTATCTCGACGGCGTGCTGATCCCCGCGGAGTTCCTGGTCAACCACCGCTCCATCATGTGGGACGATCATGCAAAGACAGTAAGAATATATCACGTCGAGCTCGAAACCCACGACGTCATCCTGGCCAATGGGGCGCCGGCGGAAAGCTACCGGGATGATGGCAATCGAAACCTGTTCAACAATTCGAATACCGGCTGGGGCTTGCCGCCTTTGAAACCCTTCGCACCGGTGGTGACCGGTGGACCCGTCGTCGACGCGGCTTGGCGGCGCTTGCTGGACCGAGCGGGACCTCGGCCAGGGTTGCCGCTGACGGACGAACCGGACCTGCATCTGCTGGTGAATGGCATCAGGCTCGACGCGGTATCCAGGTTTGGAACCGCATATGTTTTCCGCTTGCCAGATCCATCAGCGACGGTGACCATCGCGTCGTACGTCGGCACACCCGCGGAGTTGGGAATCGCACGCGATCCACGCCCACTCGGGGTCGCACTGTCGCGCATGGTAGTACGCCAAAGGGCTCTGTTCCAGGTGACTGACGCGTCGAATCCGCTGCTAAGCGATGGGTTCCACGCCTTCGAGCCGGACCTCGGCCTGCGATGGACCGATGGCGCCGCGAAACTGCCCGCCGCTGTGCTGGACGGCTTCAAGGGCCCCGTCGATCTTGTCCTGCATATTCCTTGCACAACAACTTATCCGTTGCTTAATGGATATGAGGACCGCCACGCAGCCTAACCCGTCTCGTGCCGCCGAATGGATCGGCTTCCTGGTTGGTAGTTGGATTGAACCCCGCGCTTGTGTCACATCGGTTCGGGCACGATCGTGTCAAGCAGCGGCGTTCCCACATAAGGGTAGTAACCGTTTCGGCGTTCCCGGGCGTAAATTTCCTTGATAGTGTTGGTATCGTCATGTTCCCAATAGTCCAGGGTTAAAATCGGAATAGCAGTTCCAGGTCTATTGGCTGGGTCCAGCAGCGCCCGCTGAGCTGCCACCTCGGGTATCCCATTCCACCTATAACCACCGATCCCACGTTGGTCGAAACGGGTCATCAGACTTTCAGCGACCACACCGTCAATGTACTGGGCCACGGCCGGCAGCAACGCGTATCCTCGATTCATAAGTAACAACATGTCTGGATATTTCATCCGAATCGCACGAACCAACTCAGCCGCCGCGCTGCTCAGACCTCGCCCTCCCTTGGGGTCAAGTTGTTCGAGGTATGGAGGTGTGTCAAGCGTATCGTACAAAAGACCGGTGAAGCCGCGATCCCGAATGGCGGGTATCATCCGATCGAGAACCAGGGCTCGCCAGGATGCCTGTCTGACGTCCAGTCGGAATGTACCTGGCCAGTTGGGGTTCTGCTCCAAAAGTATCCTGGAATCGACCAGTTTAAAAAAGGCATTGGTTTTACTGATCTCCCCAAGGCTGAGATACGCACACACCGTAGCCCCAGCGGCCGCGACACGCGTGATCGACCCTTTGAAACCTGGGTCCAGGACCACAAGGTCGTAGCGCGCGAGCACTTCCTCATCCGCGGTTTCACCGTAGAATGCAATCCATTTCGTTATCCGTCGGGAGGTCAGGGTCGCTGCCAGCGGCGTGATCGCACCCATCCCACAAAGAGCCAGCAGTGCGCCGACTGTTTTCAGAACAGTCCGCCTTAGGGCCATAACCTGACCCGCGCGACCGCGCTGGGTTTGATTTCTTGCCGCCTTAGGAATTCGAACAACGCCTGACTGGCGAGTTGCCATAACTAGCCTCCAAGTGTGGTACGGATCACGGCGCCCCGGAGGCGTCCATGAAATCCGGTAAAAACGCATATGTTTGACCCAGCGACCGAACGACTCGCGCATACTGGATCAAAAGTGCCGCGGAAACGTGAGGACTGTCCCGCCGCTCACGGAGCATCGGGAGTGCATCATCAGGCGTCATCACCGCAGCTAAAAGCTCGACCCACAACTGCGTGTCGGCTTTGGAAAGTGACGACACATCCACCGTTACGATGAGGTGACGCGTGGCCACCAAATCACCCTCATGAAATGAGAGCAGCGCGGCCAGAAGCGGATCGCGTTCAGCAAAATCCGACGGCAATCCCGCCCAGAATGGAGCAAGCGCGCCCACTCCGAAGTTCGCAGCCATCGCTTTGGTAAACTGCATGACGACGCTCTTTGGCTTGCCGCGACTCAGTACGGTTCCGAACGTCTGCCAAGCGATATTCTGTTGGTCCAGCTCGCGGCAAACCGACAGAAACGCCGCGATCTCATTGGGCGTTGGCGAAGGGTTCGCGACGATCCAGGTGCCCAGGAGATGCAGAGCGACGGATGTCGCGCCCGCACCTGCAAGGTCCTTAACTAAATATAACATGATGTTTGGATACAAGGCGGCCACGGCGTCCGCAAGATCGTCCAGATCGCCAGCCGCCGCTTGTAGAGAAACTATATGCAGCAAACGTGTAGCAAGGGATGCGTCCTTCCAGTCCGCGACCCATATTCTGCCTAGTTGGACAGCCTTCGCGCGTTGCCCTGACTCGACAAGAAGCTCTGCCAGAAGCAGGCGTGCCTCCGCCTGACTTGCCTTCCCCAACGGGGGTGATATGATCGACGGCCGCATGAGAAGCCCGATCGCCCCCTGCCGATCATTATTGTCGCTCCGGAGACGCGATAGACGCAGCAGCAATCCGTTATCGACGGTGAGCATACTTTCAAACCGTGACAGCAGATCGCGCTCGTCATCGGCCCGCCGAGCCGTACGGTACAATTGGCTCAATTCCAACGCACGTGCCGGCTGCGGCGATATCTCAACGGATTGCCGCAACATGGCCATCTGTTTAACGCGATCGCCAGTTTGCTTGTAAAGGTCGCCGAGTTGAGCATAAGCGTCGGCATCCGTCGGGTTGAGCGCGACGTACCGAAGCGTGAGCTCAATGGCTTTGCCATATTCACCGCGGGTTCCGTATGCTCGCGCGAGAGTCGCCAGAAGTCTCAGGTCGTCTGGATTGCGTGTCAATAATGGCTCTAGCACGTCAACGACCTGCGTCCCCTTGCCATCATCCTGCAGGACCGCAAGCCATTCGTCGCGCTGAGGGGCCAGCAGCACCATCGCCGCGACGAAGATGCCCAGAACGACGATCATAAAGCGGATAGGTGCCTTCATACCGTACCCCAATCATCGCAAGTGCCCGGTGGCAACCTGCTACTTCACATACCCATCATCTGTGAACAAGTGCTGGTGGCTCGAAACGAACTCGATCGTTTTCAAAAGACCGTTGTCAAGCGCGATTTGCGGCGACCACGCCATCATCCGGCCTGCCAGACGGTTGTCCGAAACGAGCCGCATGACCTCGCTCAGTCCCGGTCTCATGCGTTGCTCCTCCTGGACGATGGGCTTGTCGACGCCCATCAGGTGCAGGATCCGCGTCGCGAACCATCCAATCGAATGCGTTTCGCCGGTACCCAAATTGATCGTCCTGCCTTCAACCCCCGGCGCCACCGCGGCGGCCATGAAACCGGCAACCGTGTCGCTGACGAATGTCATGTCGCGTTCGGGCGTCAATGATCCCAACCGGATCGCATCCCTGCTCAGTGCCTGCGAGATGATGGTGGGGATGAATGCTCGGGCGCTTTGCCTCGGACCAAAGGTATTAAACGGCCGCAACGTCATGACCGGGGTACCGAAAGACCTGTAGTAGCTTTCCGCCAACTTATCGGCCGCGATCTTCGAGGCGGAATAGGGAGATTGCGCCTGCAGGGGATGGTCCTCATCGATCGGGACCGTGAGCGCGGTGCCATAGACTTCGGACGTGCTGGTATGAACCACGCGGCCGACGTCAAATCGCCTCGCCGCCTCGAGCACGTTCAGCGTTCCCTCGACATTCGCGCGGATGTAGCTTCGCGGTGCCTCATATGAATACGGGATAGCGATCAGCGCCGCCAGGTGGAGCACGATTTCATGGCCCTTGATCGCGCCGTACATGAAGTCGGAATCTTCCACATTACCTCTTACAAAGCGGATATGGTCGCGTACGGGCCTTTCGAGAAGGGCCAGGTTGCCAATCAGCGAACCAGAATTGTATCGCACGACGGCGGTCACACACGCGCCGGCCTTCACCAGTGCCTCAACAAGGTGGCTACCTATGAAGCCACCAGCGCCAGTCACTATTACCTTCTTTCCGTCCCACATGGTCAGGTTCCTCATACTTGGGTTATGTTCAGGTCTTATTAACAGAAACATTATTAGTTATGAATGCATGATAATGGAGCCACGGCAATTCGTGCAATATAATGGCGAAAGCCAAAATGAACGTGAAGGCCGCGGCAATCATGCTTCCGTACCCATAGTAAACCTGCCCGAGCGGCAGCAGCAACCACGTCAACGCGGTGTTGGCTATTCCATATATTGCGACGACCAACAGTGCCTGCCGCCGTAAATCAAAGTAAAGCAAATAGACGAAGCAGAACATCGCACTGCTATGAAACGCCATCGCCCACAGTGCGATCCGAAGGATACGCAGGTAGCTCGGTCGCAGGCCAAGCTCATTCATGAAAACGAAAGACAGGAGAATTGTCAGTGTCGCCACGACGGCGAGTGCGACAAACAGCGTCGCAACGCTTGATATTACGCATTTTTGCAGCACTTGAATGGCCGTCGATATTTCCCGGAAGCTGGTATGTTGTCCTAGGCGGCCATAAAAGCGCCGAAATAGATTATTTATACCGGTATCAACATGGACGAAAGCGATCGCGGTAACCGGTATCGATGCCATCTGCGCCCAGAACATCGCGGTATCGTAACTTGGCATGGTATGGAGCACGTTTGCGACAACCAGCCCATCCGACGAAGCACCATACCACATAACAAGCTTGTCCGACCAGATACCAACGGCATACGCGAGACCGGCGGCCGGCAATTCCCACTGCGACCACCGAAATGCGCTCCGCTTAAGATGCGGCTCGACGTGGCATCCAAATCGCCGCACCAGCGTGCCGAGCAGAATCATATCGGTCATTGCAAAGCCGCCATTGAACGCTGTCAGCAGAGTGACCGCAGACGGCTCCTTCAAGAATGAGCCCACAACGATCAGCATCAAGGCATTGGAAGCGAACGCCATGAGCGTCGGGATTGCGGCACGCATAGCGCTCATGAATGGGATAAGTAGCCAAGAGATGGCGATCAGGAAGACATTTTGCACGGCGGCAAAACGTGTCGGGCCGTCGAGATCCGCCATTACAAGGTAGAATGGCACAACAGTAACAATGGATACCGAAACGAAGATCGCTAAAACCGCAAGAAACAGGGAGAAAATACCGCTTTGTTGCCCGACATAGAGCTGGTCCGATACGTATCTGCCCGCAAAAAAAGCGAGCGGGCTCGTTACGATAAGCGAAAACAGGGAGTTGTAGATAATTACTGATCGGAATAACGGCAGCTGGTCGCGGCACTCAAAACAGGGGGAGACACTAAGCCCAACTATACCA
The DNA here is from genome assembly GCA_903924985.1 of uncultured Acetobacteraceae bacterium. GTDB lineage: Bacteria > Pseudomonadota > Alphaproteobacteria > Acetobacterales > Acetobacteraceae > Rhodopila. Next base: position 10,270 of record CAIYDT010000249.1, on the reverse strand, counting down.
AGCATTGTAAATATCCAAGGGCCTGCCACGATGAGTGCAGCATATACATAGGCCGCGACGACAACGGACAGCGAGCGCTGCCGTGTCATCCATTCGATTCTGATATTGATGGCGGACATCGCTGTAATCTCCTCGAACGGTATGCGGCGCTAAGTATCGGCCAGATTGCCGCCACGGCGGCAGGCGAATCGAACAGCCCGCCCCCCCTGCACCAGCGTCGCCACGCCTTCCCGATAGTGGCACGTACCGGCGCCACCTCTTCTATCGCGGGTCGCTCCTTACCAATGGGATTGTTCCTCTTGGCTTCGGCATACAGGTCTTCGTAGAGCTGCCTTACACGGTCCTTGTTATAGAAATTCTGGATTCGGTTTTTCATCACTTTTCCCATATTGGCTCGCAGCCTCTCATCTCGGAGGATTGTCGACAACGCTTCCGCCGTCGCTTTAGGATTGCATGCGTCAACGACGATGCCTCCGCGGCCGATGACGGGGTCGCCGTCAAACCCCTCCAGGATTTCCCGGCATGACCCGACGTCCGTGGTCACGGCGGGCAGCCCGGTGGCGGCCGCTTCGAGTAAGGCGATTGGCTGCGATTCACTGATGCTCGTTAGCGCAATGACATCCGCCTGTCCCAGATACTCGGCCACGTCGGGGACACGGCCCAGGAACAGCATGGTCGATTCAAGCCCAAGTTGGGTGACCATTGCCCGGCAGCTCGCCGCATAGGCGGGATCCTCCTCCTCGGGCCCAATGAGTATCGCGACGACGTCCGGTATAATCTCTTTTAACAAAGACATGGAGACGATAAAGGTACGAATATCCTTAATCGGCACGATTCGACCGATCATAAGAACTGTCGGCGGGCGAGGTGCCTCACTTCGGCGAACCCGCGCATAAAGGTCAATATCGATGCCGTTTGGAATGATACGGAGCTTGTTGTCGGGTGCGCCATCGGAACGTTGATAGTCCTGATTCCCTGGGTACTGAGTGGTTATTATATCAGCTGACGCATAGGATATCTTAGATAGGCTGATAAAGGCGGTCATCCAGACATCGCGTATCTGGGGTGCTTTGTTGTCCAATGCGAATCCGTCCGAACCGGGGTCGAAAATCCAACTCGCCACGCTGAGTTCTATTCTGCGCTCGTTGGTATATATACCGTGCTCCGTGACAATGAGAGGGCGGTGGGTGACGTGCTGGGCATAGGCACCAACCAGGCCGGCATAGCCTGTCGACACCGCGTGAAAAACACCCACATCCGGGAGTGGCGTGCTGATAACGGCCAACAGACTGCGTGCCAGAAACCGCCAGGTCCAGAAAAAATCGATTAGCGACCCATTGGGCAGTATCTCGTTATAGATTTTAAGGGTCTCGATCCACGCGGACCGCGAGTCCAGCAAGGCCGTCTGTCCAAAGTCCGTTTTCCGGATGAGTTCGATTAGGTTTTGGAAACTCGCCCCTGGCTCACCGCTGAGCGTCGTCTGCAGGAGTCGCACACCTCGCTCGATGGTTGGAATGTCCCTTGACCGCGGCACGCGTCCCAAGGGACTGACATCGATAATAACGTCAGTGAGCCCAACCACGTTTTCGGGAAGTGTGAACCTTCTAACCTTAGGCTGCGACGAAATACTAATCGAGATGATATGAAATTTCAGTCCCGGCGATGCTCGGATGAGCGCGTCCATCCACGATGCCACCCCTCCCAGGACATACGGGTATCCACCCTCCACGATAAGGCCAACATCGGCGCCAGGAGCCCTCTTGTATGCGTTACTCATCGGCTTGGCCCGCAACGCGAACGCCAGGCCGTTGAGAACGGCTGACCGCAGTCCGCGACTGAGTTAATTCCGCATCGGCGCGTGAGGCTTCCAGCAGACCGCTTCGGGCATAGTCCATATGCGCCTGTCCAAGCGCAGTCCAGTGACCGGCACAACCAGGTTCGGCCTGGGCGCTGGCCTGCAGCACACCGATCCGTTTGGTGAAGCCATTGTTCATTTGTGCCATCACCGTGGCAGCCAACACGCGGACGGAGGCTTCTTTGTCCTCCAGGGCCTGCTTCAGTGCCACGGCCAGGGCGGGTACATAGCGTTTGGAAATAAGACTCAGCGCGTCCAGCTTTTCGAGCGTCGTGCCTTCCAGGATCACGTCCAGTATTGGGCGAATCTTATGTGCACGAGTTATCCGTAGCCGACCGTCGAGTAGGCCGCCGTGCAGCAGCTCTGCCTTGCTGATTTCCACGTAATCCGCATCCGCGGCGGGAACCGGGGTGGCCGCTGGCGCCTGGGTGCCCGTAACGGTCGGGGGGATCAGGAACATGGCTGCGATTGCGACGCCGAAGGGGCCCACAAGGATCGCCCAGGCAGCTAATTGAATTACCATCACAAGCCGGTCACGCCTGCCTTCGTCCCTGGCGGCCAATCTTGCCCAGCAGACCCCGGTCATCGCGGATACTGATGTTGAACAAATGTGGGCCCATAGGTATTGCGACGTGTCGATATCGCTGTCGGTGTAGAGAAGGAACAACGCGAGTTCCAGGCAAAGGAAGACAAGCAGGTAGACCCAAGGCAGGACCGTAGATATAGATATATTGGCGTGAGCCACGCGAAGCATTCGTAGCGGGACCCGCGCAACGCTAGCCGCATCGAGGGCCAAAAGAGCATCAAGGCTTGTCATGTTCGGATGCACCTGGGTCTTCAGGGAGTGCCGCAAGCAACGCCTGCAACACGCGACACACCTCGTTAAGCCGCCGTCTGGCGACGGACGGGACCTGCGACGGCTCAAGACGATTGCAGACAATTACACCGGTCGGCCTGGACGCACCTGGCAGGAAAATGGGTGCCCAACACGGCAGCTCATCCGGCCTGTCACCCTCCGCCGACACTTCGCGTCGTGGGTCTGCTGCCTGGACGGCAGCGAGCAGCGAGGGCGATAGTGCCGGTATGGCTGTCAGTGCGATTCGCGATCTATCCTCGACGCCGACGCATGCCTCCAGTCCGTGGCCGACGTCGAGATAGATTGCGAAGCTTGTCGCTGCTACGGCAAATCGGACGACATCCGCGAAGCTGGCGGTCAGCGCGAGCCGATCTGTGGCGTCGATGCTGGCCAGGTGCCGCATAACGCTCGCGAGCGTGCTGGAATCGCCGGCGATACGGCTCTCCAATCGCTCGATCTCTCCGACTGCCTGTTCCAGGCCATCCGCAAGATCATCCGCCAGTACCGTGGTCCGAGTAAGTCTTTCCTGAACGTCGGCATGCTGATGAATGTGCAGCGTACGGAGCCCCCCAATTATAAGCGCCGTGGCGAACCACGCACACGGCTGCGATGCCACCACGGCTGCGTAGGCATAGAAGTCCTGGGTCGCGGACTGCGACGGCAGCCCGCCGACATACAGTGCCGCTGCTGCCGACAATGTGGCGAAGAGACCACCCATAATACCGTATTGCCCAGACATCAGCAGGACGGGTACCCAGAAGGGATGAGGCAGCGGGCCACCGGAGGCCACATCGGGTAACCAAGTTTGGATCAATGCGATCAGGAGAACTAGCCCGAGAGCCTCGGGAACAAACCGATACCAATCCGATATTGACAACAGCTCGGTAATTGACGACTCCCAGGGCAAATTGGTCTGTCCCGCGACGCCGGCAGCTACCGGAGTCGCGGCCGTAACCGGTGGCAGCGGCTTAATGCGGCCGGTACCATAGGCGGTCATGATGTGCCTCGCGCTTGCGCCTGGGCATCCCGCCAGATCTCTGAAATCACCTCGTCAAAATCGATCGGCGGAGGGACGGCGCCGAGCGCTGCGAGGCGTTTCGTGCAGCCAACGATAGCAGCGATGTCGTTGGTACGCAGCCGGTCAGGACTGATTTCTACTGTTATCGATTTGCCGGATAGCGTTATCAGGCTGTCCAGCAACTGTCGTAGCGCTGTCGGCTGGCCGCTGCAGATATTGACCACGCCCGTTGCAGCTGGGTTCCGAGCGAGCACGACCATAGCGTTTACAGCCTGCCGGACGGGGAGAAAGTCGCGAACGGTATTGAGGTTACCCGTCTTCAGCACGCCCGAGGGCCCATTTATCCTAGCAATCTGCCGCGCAAACTCGCTGATAGCCAGATAAGGCGGCATCCCCGGGCCAATCGGATTAAAAATGCGGGCGACCAGCACGGGGGTGCCGGTCGCCGTTCCGAACGCCAAGGCGGCTTCCGTTTGCTCAAGCTTGGTTATGCCGTAAGCGCTGACCGGTCGGCATTGTGCCGTTTCGGTCACCGGCATTTGATCAGCGACAGCGACACCGTATTCAGCCGCACTGCCGCAACAGACAAGTTTCGGCCGTACGGCCAGTTCCCGAAGCGCACCCATGATTGTGCCCGCGGCCTCCACGTTCAGGGCACGAAGCTGGGCCGGTGAGCCGGCCGCACTACCGACGAGGTGAAAAATCACGTCCGGTTCGAAATATCTGATGATTGCAGTCAGCCGAGAATGACACCACGGTACATCTCCGATCGGGACATACCACGGCTCCGGCCTTGATGTTCGCGTCAATGCCGCGACTTGAACACCTTCGTTTCGCAGTTGGCGCACGAGGTGGCCCCCCAGGAAGCCCTGGGCGCCGGTTACGAGTATCCGCTTCAGGCTGTTATGCTCCAAGAAACAGCTCCCGGTTTTTTTCGAACATGGACTGTGCGAGGGCAAAATCATCGGGGCGGCCAATGTCGAGCCACATGCAGTCGTCGTGATAGCAGCGGACATCGCCATGGGCATGCTGTATCTTTAGGAGCAGGGAGGGCATGTCCAAATACTCCCCTTGCGTGATGCAGGAACGTACCGCTTCGCGACGAAGGACATAGAGTCCCATACTTACGAAGTATGTACTGGTCGGTTTCTCCCGGTATGCACAAAGTCGCATTTGGGAGTCGAACTCGATCAGGCCGAAATCGATTTTGTTTTCGCGCTGGAACACACCGATCGAGGCATCGCAGCCGGTTGCGATATGCTGTTGGCCCATGGCGTCGAAATCTATGGTAGTCAAAAGGTCTCCGTTGGACACAAGGAAATTTTCGTCCAGAAGGTCCAGGACGTTACCCAATGCCCCCGCGGTACCCAGCGGCTGGTCTTCACCGCTATACCGTATGCGAAGTCCCAACTGGGATCCGTCTCCAAAGAATGTCTTGATCAGGCCGCCAAGGTGATTGATCGCCAGGATTACATCTTCCACACCGGCCTTTTTCATCCGCCGCAGAAGAAGCTCCAGGACCGGCATGTCCCCAAGCGGCATCAAGGGCTTGGGGAATAATGCGGAATACGGATGGAGACGCGTGCCTTTGCCACCCGCCATGATGACCGCCTGCCTCACGTTCGTTACGGGGGCTGCCGCACCAAAGCTTGACGCCAGGCCGGTATGCAGTTGCTCGTGAAGCTTCATTTTTCGTTCTCCTTTTCGTCTAGGGAATTTTGAGCGCCTGGGCGGTCTCCACCGGTGGCCGGTCCAAGTGAGCGGCGGCGGAGACCCGAATGACGTCTCCTGGTCGGACCGGAGTCGTCCCAGTGGCGTTTTGGACAACGAACCGTCCCGATACTCGACGTGTTATCCCTACATCTTGGTCTTGGACTTGCAGGTTTGCCTCGGCCATGCTGTCGCTTAACGCCCGAATTGTGGCTTCGGTGGACGTAATGGTTTGGTTGGTATTTTCGATCTCAACTCGTACCGCAGACAAACCGGTTTCAATGCCTGCGGACCTGTCGCCTTCCGCTCTGAGCACGGCAATCGCGGCATCCGCGATACGGCCCTGTATCTGCGCCGACGCGACCCGCAAATCCGCTTGGTGCGCCTGAAGCTCGGCGATTTCGACCCGCATTTCTGTTAGTCTGAAGTGTGGGACGCTGCCATTATCGCCGATCGTCTTTAACTCCTGGAACTTGCCTACCTTCGCGGCCAAAAGGGTATCGGATTGATCGGCGCGCAGCCGCTGTGCCTCCGCTTCCAGATTCAACACTGCAAGCTGTTGGGCTGCCTGTTCCTGTTGTTGACGATGGCGTTCTCGCGCAGACCGCAGAGCCTCGTTGGCGTTGGCGATGAGTTGGCCGACACGATCCCGCATCTCGGGTTTTGCCAGTCCTGTCTCGAGCTCAACCGGCACGGAGATGCTTTCGTCGTCGCGATACTCGGCCAGAAGCAACGCTTGCTTCACCAGGAGATGGTCAAGGGCGCTCCTCGCATGGAGAAGCTGCCCGGTTTCGCGAATATATTCGATTGTCTTCGATACGTCGCCGCCATCGGTACCGCCGCTGCCGACGCTGGCCAGAGCCTGCAGTACGATCATACCAGGAACATATTTGACGCTGCCCGCCGCCCTTACCCTGCCAACGATATAGATCGGCAGACGGTCGTCGATAACGACCTGGACATTGATCTTCCGACCCATTTTGCGTGCGAAGGAACTGGCGAGATCCGATCCGAGCGCTGAGACGGATTTTCCTAGAGCGGAGATCGCACCCAATTCCGGAATATCGAGCAGCCCATTCTCATCGACCACGTACTCGCGGCTCAGATCCGTCCGCGGGAACATAACCGTCACAAGATGTGAGGGTTTTGCACTGTCGTTGTTCAGAGGGACGCCGCTGGTTTCGAAAAATGAAATTTTGAGTCGGTCTCCATATGCAATAGTGAAACTCCCCTCGCCGGTGCTCGTTGTAGTCTGGTTGACGTTCGCGTTGCCAGCGTCGTGCAGGGCGTTATCGGACACCGTGGTTTGGAACGGACGGACCTCCTGCATGGCGCCGGTCCGCGGCCATCCCAACGGACCGGGGAGCCATAGAAAACCTGCATGGAAGGCAAGAACAAAACCAAACACCACAAAGGTGGCAATCGGCCAGACTGCCCAGGGCACGAGGCGCCGCGGAATTGAACGGTGGTCGCCGCCGGCGCTCGGAGGGAGTATGGTGTCCATGGCTGGTTGCTGTCCGGACATCGTCACTACTCGACCGTCACGGACTTGGCCAGGTTACGTGGCTGATCGACGTCGGTCCCCTTCCGGACCGCAACGTGGTAAGCCAGTAACTGGACCGCAATCGCGTACAGGATGGGAGCGACAAAAGGGTCAACTGTCGGGAGGGTGATCGTCGTTGCCGCGATATGCTCCAGCTTCGCGACACCGGGCGCATCGCTGAAAACAATCAACTGCCCCCCGCGCGCCGCGGCTTCCTGCAGGTTGGACGCGGTTTTTTCAAACAATGGCCCGGACGGCGCTATCGCCACGACTGGCACGTTTCGGTCGATCAGTGCGATCGGTCCGTGCTTCATCTCGCCAGCTGCATAGCCTTCCGCATGGATGTAGCTGATCTCCTTCAGCTTCAAGGCGCCTTCCATCGCAATAGCAAAACAAGTCCCGCGACCGAGATAAAGTACGTCACGCGCTCGGGCGACGTGGGAAGCGAGAGCCCTGATTTGATCGGTACAGGCCAGCACCGCCTCGGCCTGGATCGGGAGGTCGAGCAGGGCCGAGGTCAAGGCAGCCTCCCGCGACGGTGAAATCGTACCACGCGCGCGCCCGGCCGCAACCGCAAGACTGGCAAGCACGACCAACTGCGCCGTGAATGCCTTCGTGCTTGCTACACTGACCTCCGGGCCAGCGACGGTTTCCAGTACCGCATCCGCGGTTCGCGCGATGCTGCTTTCCGGCACGTTGACCACGGCCAGGGCATGCAGGCCCTTCTCGCGCATATATTTCAGCGCTGCCAATGTGTCCGCGGTCTCGCCCGACTGGCTAACCACAATACCAAGGCCGCCGGCGGTCATTGGCGGAGCTCGGTAACGGAATTCGCTGGCGACGTCCGCATCGGTTGGAATACCGGCGATCGCCTCAAACCACGAACGTCCAACAAGACCAGCGTAGAAGGCGCTGCCGCACGCGCTGATTGTTATATGCGGCGTTGCGGCGAAGTCGACCGACAGGTTTGGGAGAGATACCGTCCGCGTCATCGGATTGATCATAGTACGCAACGCCCTGGCAATCACAGCCGGATGCTCATGCAGTTCCTTTTCCATGAAATGGTTGAAGCCGTCCTTGTTGGGTACGCCGCCCGTCAGGCGGGATAATTTCACCTCGCGGTGCACCGGCGCCCCGCTCTGGTTAAAAAAGCGCGCACCCCGGCGGTCCACCACCGCCCATTCCCCATCGTTGAGGTAGGTGATCCGGCGGGTCAGCGGAACGAGTGCCAGCCCATCGGAACCCACGAACATTTCGTCATCGCCGAAACCGACGGCCAGCGGGGCGCCGTGCTGTGCACCCACGATCAGGTCGGGACATCCGGCGAAGATCATCGCGAGAGCGTAGGTTCCTTCCAGTCGGCTAAACGCGGCACCGGCCGCTTCGACGGGTTCCATGCCGCGCTGGAGATTTAAGTCAACCAGTTGTGCGACGGTCTCGGTGTCGGTTTCCGTGGCGAAAGTCTGGCCCTGGGATTCAAGTTCGGCGCGCAGCTCTATGTGGTTCTCGATGATGCCGTTGTGTACGATAGACACGCGTGACGTGCCGTGCGGATGCGCGTTGCATTCGGTCGGCGCGCCATGCGTCGCCCAGCGCGTGTGACCAATTCCAGTGGTCCCCGGAAGCGGCGTGCGCGCCAGTATTCCTGCCAGATTGCTGAGCTTGCCCTGTGCCCGGCGCCGCTGGATCCGCCCGCCGACCAGGGTTGCGATGCCGGCGCTATCGTAGCCCCGGTACTCCAACCGTTGGAGGCATGTCAGGATCGGTGCCGACACCCGCCGGGAACTGATCATTCCAACTATGCCGCACATGAGGTGTCCTTTTTCGGTTATTGGGCTGAAGTCAGACGAATTTGAAGTCGGTGGCTGTTAGAGCGGTCAGTCCGACGTTGTAGAGCGTTACGGTATCGCCGGCATCTTGGGTGATCACGACGGCCATGCCGACCTGCGCGGCGTGGCTCATCACGTTCGCGTAGCTGTTCAGCACGGCGCTTCCGTGGAAATTGATGATATCGTGGGCAGCACCGCCGGGCGTAAAGTCGGCAATGGTGTCCTTGCCAAAGACCGAACTGAACGTGAAGGTGTCCGCGCCGGCGCCGCCGATGAAGAAATCGTTCCCGGCCGAGCTGGTCAGCGTGTCGGCGCCGCTCGTACCGATGAATGCCAATCCAGATCTGGCGCTGACGTTGCCGGCCAGGTCCGTCTGGATCGCCGTCACCGTGAGCGGCGACGTTGGGGCGATGAAGGTCCAGTTCCAAGTGCCGGTGGCACCCACCGTCACCGAGCTGATCGTTGCGTTGTTGCTGATGATTCTGATCGAGTCGCCCGCCTCGCCGGTGCCGGTCAGACGCGTGGCCGTGCCGGCGGTGAACACCGGTGCGGCCGGCGCGATAGTGTCGATCGTGACCGAAGTGGCGGGCGAGGCGGTGCTGACGTTGCCCGCCGCATCCATAGCGGTCACCGTGAAATTTTGGACACCGTTCGGCAGGGGCGAGGCCGTGATGGTCCATGTTCCGCCGATGGCCGTGGCGGTGCCGACTGACGTTGTGCCGTCGTATAGGGTGACGGTACTTCCAGCCTCGGCGGTGCCGACGAAGACCGGCTGGGTGTTGCTTGTGATATGATCGGTGTTCGAGATACCGGTGTCCGACGCAGCGGTCAGAGTTGGCGCGGGGGGGCCTGCGGGCGCGACGCTGTCGATGGTCGCCGCCAACGCTCCCGAAAGCGCGCTGACGTTGCCGGCCGCGTCGGTCGCGGTGGCGGAGATGGCGTTAACGCCCTGCGCCAGGTTGGCCGTACTGGTAATGGACCAGACACCCGTCGCATTGGCGATGGTGGTGCCCATTTGCGTCGTGCCGTTGTAGAGAGTGACGGTGCTGCCGGCCTCGGCTGATCCGGTGAATGTGGGCGTCACGACGTTGGTGATGTTGTCGGTGTTGGATATGCCGCTGTCGCTGGCGGCCGTCAGGTCCGGCGTGGTCGGGGCGGCCGGGGCCAGGGTGTCGATGACGATCGGCAAGGCCGCCGACAGGGTGCTGACGAAGCCAAACTGATCCACCGCCTTGGCGGTGATGCTGTGGTTTCCATCCGCCAACACCGTCGATGTGATGGTCCATACGCCGCCGGTCGCCGCCGTGCCGGAGCCGATGACCGTTGTGCCATCGTAGAGGGTCACGGTGGCGCCGGCTTCGGCCGTGCCGGTGAACGTCGGTGTGCTGTCGCTTGTGATGTTGTCGGTGCTGGACCGGCCCGTGTCCGTGGCCGCAGTCATGAGGGGAGTCGATGGCGT